>CAZHVR010000004.1:0-65482 GCA_964536225.1 uncultured Pirellulales bacterium | reverse complement strand
CGGACAGATACCTTTTGATTATCTCGTGATATTGCGAAATATTAATTTTTGCCGATAGATTGCTTGCCCGCTCCATATAATTTACTCCTAACCACGGATTAACACTAATTTACACGGATTTTTCACCACAGAGCACACAGAGAGCACAGAGATTTGCTCGGCTTGGCGTTCTCAGCAAAGGATGTTCTCTCCCGACAGGTCTGGATGCGATATCCTTTTTGCTTCGTCCACAGAATCCCTGAAAAACACGGGCTTCTTCTTTGAAGCCGAGCAAAATACACAGTACGCAGGACGCAAGACGACACGAGCATCGCAACCTCAACCAATTAACGTTTTTCTGTTTAAATTCGGCGGGAGCCCGCTTTGCGGGAAAATAAAAGGGCACCGCCGCAATCACACACCACGCAGGCCCGCGAGAGCCCTTGAGGACGTGAAAGCTAAGCGATGCCCTTTTGGCAACGTAGGTGTATTCGCACCGTCGCGTTTTTTTTGGCAAAGCCAAAAAAGCGGCGGTGCTCTCTGTGCAGAAACAAAGAGCACCGAGCCTTCCAAACGTTCCTCGATTACAAACTCGCGGTTTGCGTGGTAACGTCTGAAATCTCAGTGATTCAGTTTTATGGCGGTTATCTCTCCGCCAAAGGTATTTTAAGTTTCCCCCTTTTGCCCGACAAGTTAAAAATAGGGAGATTCTTGTGCTTTAATTGGGAAAGGATATAATCTTCAAAGAGGATTCGGCACAGTACATTTAAGGAAAGGGTTGTCAAAATGAATGACCCAAGAGATTTATTTGGTGTAGAATGGGGCAAATTAGAACGTGCTGGGGAGGAAATGGGAAAGCTCGGAAAAGCCGGTTTAATGGTTAGAGTTGCCTCTTTTAGCAGGTTAAAAAACCGATATTTATCACAATATGACGACGAAGCTAAAAAACTAGCAGTCGCGGTAGTAAATGAACTTTTTTCAGATGAATCAAAAGAAGGAACACCGGCGGCCTCCTTCATTCGAGAACATGGAGATGTTGTCGAAGGGGAACTTAAAAAGCTCAAAGATGACAAGGAGCTTCTCTTAATTGTTCACCATACGTTAAGCCATGAGATTGGATTGCGGCACGCTTATGGGGAATCGGCTGAGAAGATAGAACAATCATTCTTGAAATTGAAAAACAACGGTCTTCTTGTACCAACGGAACCGCTGCGGGACGAAGAATTCCTGCATGCTGTAAATGTATTCTATGAGAATAATATACAGAACGGCGATTCTGTTTCGAATGAATAACGCTAACGGGGGCTAAACATGTAAAGATATTTTAAAGAAAAACACTGGATTGGGATTTGCCTTCAAATACGGTGATGGTGGTTTTGTAAGTTGATTATGATACAGAAGCTATGAAAACAGTAGTCCATCTTTTTGAATGAGCACTTATGCTATATCCTAAAAAGAATATTGATCCAAAAAAGCAGTACTACGCTCTTACTAGGACCGTTGACCTTAAGGGGCAACTTATAATTGAGGGCCAGACACAATGGTTGGGATTCGCCGATGTCGATCGCCTAGTTGAGATACGTGGTCTTTCAGAAGTTGAACCTGAATACATTGCTGACTACTGGATATCATGTAGGTTACCGTTCTGTGTTGTCAATACTTCCAAGGAATATGTCAGGTGGTATTTTACAGGGGGACATGCTCTTATTACAATCGAAATGACCAAGCGATTTCTTCCTGACGTTTTAAAAGCATCCCCTTGCGTAAAGGTAGGGAGTTTAGGTTTTACCAGCGTTAAGAACCTACCGAAGTGCTATTCTAAATCGGCTCCAACACCCAAAATGAGAATGTGCGTCTTAAAAAGAGATAAATATCGCTGCAGTATTTGCGGTCGCAGCCCTGATAATCATACAGATATTGAACTAAACGTTCATCATATACGGCCGTTTGGGCAGGGAGGTGTTACGCTCGAGGACAATTTGATCACTCTTTGCAGTACTTGCCATAAGGGACTTGATCCTCACTATGACTGGTCACTACACGGACTAGTTGAGAACCTATCTGGCACTGACATAAGGACAAGAATTCGTAAACAATATTTCGAAGATGTTAAACGATACCGCGAGCACGTCAAAATGATTTGGAAAAAGATAAGTGAATTGGACAACCATTTTCAGACAACTCGGCGAAAGCGCAGCATTCGACGGCAGAGGTGACTATATAAAAAAGTGAAATAGTGTTAAAAGATTGAAAGTAGTAATGGTGGTTTGGTAGGTTTAGTCACAGAGATATAGAGAAAGATTGAGCAGTCGAAGAGATTGATATAGCAAATATGAATGTTTTATATAAATACTGCGATCAGTTAGGTGTCGTAAAAATCCTGGGTTCGTTAGAGTTAAAACTACCGTATATTGCACAAGTCAATGACCCTCTCGAATGTATGCCCCTTTTTAATTGCTCGAATAGTACAGAGAAGAAAAAACACAGAAAAATCCAAGAAGATTGGAATCAACGAAATGTTTTATTATCAGTTTCAGAAACTGCACAGAATACCGTGATGTGGGCTCATTATTCTGAGAAACATAAAGGAGCGGTAATCGGGATTGATTTTGATAAAATCATTCCTGGAGGAATTATAATGGAGAGTGTTCAATATCCTGAAGATAATAAGAGGCCAGAAATAAGCATAGTGCCATCTGAAGATTGGCATAACATATTATTAACCAAATCGCCTGATTGGAGTTATGAGCGAGAATGGCGTACGGTACTGATTGATAAGCAATTGGAGAGCTTTCGATTGCAAGATTTGGCACGCATTAAGTATTTCAAAGGCAAGAAAACTTGGTTTTTGCGGCTGAATCCGGAATCGATAAGAACAGTTGTTTTTGGTTTATACACGGAAAAGAGTTTAAAATCGGCCGTAAGGAAGCTAATCAAACGGCCGGAACTGCAGCACGTAAAAAAATTATATCAGACCGAAGAATCAGATACATATATCCTCAATTTGAAGGAATGTTAATGAGAATGTGTCTGTTAGCCGCTCTGCGTAGAAACAAGAAATCTCTTTTCCCTTTTCTTCTAATCCCTCCGCGCTAAAGCGAGAAATTTGAACAGATGAGCAGTAGAGCAGTTGAAAGCCCTCGCGGGCAATATCAAGACATAGTAAAATACCCATTATGAGCATTCGTACCGATAGACTGGCCGACACTGTTGGATTTGAGATTCTCGGAAAAGACCTTGGTAAAGATGTAAAGATTTCGCTGGGGAAAGCGATAGCTGCCGGTGCCGTATTTCCTGCCGGATCAGATCCGTTGTCGGTCTTCCGCGAAACTCTATCGGAATCAATCCGCACAATCGAAACACACGAACGAAACATTCTTTTCCGGCGGTTTCTCAGGGAGGGACCTTATGAAGACAGCGGCAAGATCCCTCCTGAGATGGTCTCCAAACGCCTTTGCGATGACGAAACTGCTGCTGCCATAAAATTTATTTATTATCGTGTCATCAACTATTTTCAGGGCGCTCTCGCAGAATTGCTCGCTGCTGCGCCTTGCTGTGAGGTGTTAAGAATACTAAAAAGAGACGGCATACTTGCCAAAGCCGCAAAGCTCTATGTCGGTGATGCGGTGGGCGTGCACAGACAAAATCACAAGGGTATCCTTAAAGGCGCTGACTTTCATATTCTGATTGAGAAGCCCGACAGGGTAACAGTGGCCGGTGTTGTGGAGGTTAAATCATATTATAAATCAAAGGAAAAGCTCAAATCTCAACTTGATAAACACCTATTAAGAGCAAAAAGAGGCTTGCGTGTGAATGATACGAATTATCCTCCTGAAAAGGTCAGCGTTGGCTGTGGGAAGAAACAACTGGCGGTTCGAATTAATGTGTTGCCTGACGACTGGAAGCTTCCTCGCGCATTCCGTTTTAAAAAGACAAAACATGGGCGCTCGCTACATGTTGATCCCGGCGTACCCGCAGAACAAGATGACCAGATTGAAAGGATTAAAGATGACCGGTGGCAAATTACCCTGAAGTGGTCCAAAGAAGCCCTTGCCGCCGCTGCCTATGAAATGACTTTTTGGTACATGGGAAAGATTGGCGAGGCAATCTATTCCCACGGAGTGCCTAAGGAATGGTCTGAAATGACGGCTGCCCAGGCAGGCTGCAACGCAGCTAAAATGATGCTTTATTATGCTATACTACGATGCCGCACTAAGTTTGAAAGCCAGAGGGCTATAGCCCTTTATAACAGCTATGGTTTCGGTTACGCATTAGGAACGAGCTTCAAAAATGCAGAAGGCAGACGCGAGATGTTATGGCCGGAGGATCTCGACGAAATCTTGGCGAATGGATGCACAAAGCACGGATGCAGATTGGACTAACCCTCGAATTTAATTTTCTTTAACCTTAACTCTCTCGCCCTAATATTCTGCAAGATCAGAGGTTGCTATCGGCAGGCATCCGGGACACTGTATCCGCAATTCAGCCACTCGGAAGCCATCTCTGCGAAGTCCCGAAAATTAACTTTGCAGTCACCGTTTAAATCGCCTCTTGGCCTGTTGACACATTCAGAATAGCCGTAGATGTCGGAATTACCGTTGCGACGATCTCTCCACACCACGATATCGCCGCTTATTGCAGGATTAGCTTGGCTATTGGAATCGGTGCATATCGGAAACTCCTGCTGGGTCGTAAGGTTATAGCCGTAGATGTCGTAGTTGTCGTTGCGACGATCTTGCCAAACCACGATATCGCCGCTTATTGCAGGACTAATTTGGCTATTGGAATCGGTACATATCGGAAACTCCTGCTGGGTCGTAAGGTTATAGCCGTAGATGTCGGTATTGCCGTTGCGATCATCTGTCCACACCACGATATCGCCGCTTATTGCAGGATATCGTTGATCACCGGAGTGAGTGCAAACGGCAAACTCCTGCTGGGTCGTCAGGTTATAGCCGTAGATGTCCAAGCTGTCGTTGTGACCATCTGTCCACACCACGATATCGCCGTTTATTGCGGGGAAGAATTGCTGACCGGAATTGGTGCAAACGGCAAACTCCTGCTGGGTCGTCAGGTTATAGCCGTAGATGTCCAAGCTGTCGTTGCGACCATCGTGCCAAACCACGATATCGCCGCTTATTGCAGGTTCTTGTTGAATACCGGAGTGGGTGCAAACGGCAAACTCCTGCTGGGTTGTCAGGTTATAGCCGTAGATGTGGTCGAGGACCTCGCGTCTATCCTGCCACACCACGATATCGCCGCTTATTGCAGGACTAAATTGGTAGTAGGAATTGGTGCAAACGGCAAACTCCTGCTGGGTCGTCAGGTTATAGCCGTATATGTCCGCCTTGCCGTTGCGAGAATCTTCCCAAACCACGATATCGCCGCTTATTGCAGGATATTGTTGGGCCCTGGAGTGGGTGCATATCGGAAACTCCACACCCGCCGCACATGCAGTTTGGCTGAAAGATATCACTGTAATTATTGCCAGAAACGCCGTTAAATTCCGCTTAGTTTTCATTTCTCAATCTCCCGAAAATCGCTTGATTTATATTTAGTAAGTAAATTCCTGAATACCTGAAGAATCGCTGTATTTGCCGACAATATAAGGTTGTTATTTATATCAGGTGCGTATGAACGCACTGATTGCAGCTGTTTGAAAACGATGAACTTTGACCCTTTTCTGGTCATGCTCATCTCCTTTATTGCCTTTTGCCCCCAGCCAAAAGGCAAATATATATTAAAGACAAAGGGGACAGGATGTCAAGAAAAAAACCAGTCCTATAATCATTATTTAAGCCCCCGTGGCGATTGAGCGGGGCATTCTAAGCCCCTGCGGCGACTGAGCAGGGCATAAAAAAGCGGCGGGCGGGGGGTGTAATTGCGGGTCTAGCGCACCCGCCCGCTGTTGTTGACCTTCTTTGAGGCCAGCAACCATTTCCCAAAAGATGAACAGATGATATTTACTTATCGCCCACGTTATCAGGCAACTTTATGAATTCAGACCGTTTTCTTCTAAAAAGCCCCCGCTGCACGCTTCGCGAGAAATTAGATAGTCGAACAGTTGAACAGTAGAGCAGTAGAAAGCCCCCGCGGCGAGCGGAATAATAAATCCACGGGCAGGATTTATTATTTATGAGATAGACCGCCCCCACGCCCGTGGATTCCCCCGGCTTATAACAGGCAGCCCCCATTTGAAGATAACAAACACCCCATTACTCTCTTCATCGCCTTAAAATCCGAAAATCTTAATATGTTTTCGGATAGAGTGTCAGATTCTGACACCGGCCCCTAAAAAACAATCAACTTTCCCCGTCCCGGCTATGCCTTTATTAATAGACATTTAAAATTGCGGTGGAGGTACAACTCCAAACTTTATGGATGTAATTCTATCCGAGACCCGTGCAACGGGCACGGGTCGCAATTGCCTCACGGCGGGCCGGGAAATCTTAACTTCCTCCTTACACCCGCGCCCGCCATTTTATATCTAACGACAGTGACAGAATATGTCACCGGGCTTACGAAAAACCTTAGAAAATTCAGCGTACAGCGGATAGCGGACACAGCCCCTTCGGCTACACTCAGGGCGAGTTTTGTGGCAGAAAAGCATCTCTGTATGAACAAAACTCGGTTTTTACGCTAAAAACAATGGTTTCGTGTTTACAAAAAGTATTTGTAAGCATGCAAACTAAAAATGTAAGCTCACAAACCGAATCCCGTTCGTGCAGAAAGTATTTGTAAGCATGCAAAAACAATATGTAAGCTTACAAACCGAATCCCGTCTTTGCAGATTAAATCCCGTCGAACGAGAAACGGTTTGTAAACCTGCAAATCAAATCCCGCCGGTGCAGAAACGGTTTGCAGGTCTGCAAAAACGAAATGTAAATTTACAAACGAAAGCCCGCCTTTGCAGAAAGTGTTTGTAAATTTACAAATCAAGTCCCGTCTTTGCAGATCGAATCCCGTCGAACGAGAAACGGTTTGTATATTTACATCTTCGATATGTAAATTCGATTTACCGGACTTAATTTCATATCAGCATAATTTTAGTGAAAAATATTTTCGATAGCGTAAACCCTGTTTATCGCGTCTGTCGAGGCCGTTTGCGAAATTCAAAGGCCAATTGCGAGATAATAAATATTAAATACCGGCCGCCTGTTTTCCGATGTCCCGCAGCAGTGTCATTCATCGGCAAAAAAAGTCCCTTCGGGGGTACAAAAGCCGGATGAGAACAAACAAAAATTATTAACTCTTTTTAAGGAGGCATATCATGCCCACCTTTCCACGCACTGAGGCAGAAATCGTGGCCCTCGCCGAGCAAATGATCGCGGGCTACACGGAACACGCCGGCGATTTCCCGTCGGTGACCGTCGCGGAGCTGCAGGCGGAGCTGACCAACTACAAGGAAGGAAAACAAACACAGGAAGACGCGAAAGGACAGCTTCATATCGCCACCTCGGCAAAGGAGGAAGACCTCGAAGATTTGATTGAAATGATGAAAAACGACCTCAAGAAATCCGAGGTGGATGCCGCCGCCGCCCCCGACAACCTCTATGAAATCGGCTGGGGGCCGAGGCAGCAGCCGCAGCCGGAACCGCTTCCGGGAATGCCGGATTATTTGCATCCGACGGCCGAAGGGCCCGGAGATTTATGGCTCAAATGGACCAGCCCTGCGGCGGGCGGGATTGTCCGAAATTACATTATCGAAAGAAGAGAGCAGACCGCCGGCGGGACTTTCGGAAGCTGGGCCGTTGTCGGCACATCGATTAATAACGAGATTCACCTGCTCGAACAGCCTCGAGGCATCCAGATGGAATACCGCGTAAAGGCGGCAAATGCGTCCGGCGAAGGTATGCCGAGCAACGTCGCTGAAGTAGTTCTTTAATCAAGCAAAAGAAACGGCCCCTGCGGAAATATCCGCAGGGGCCTGTAATCATAAATTATGCCAGCGATACTCTTAACGAAAACGCGTTGCTGTCAACAACCCTTGTTTTGCCTATTTTAACACGTTTCGACCATCTTTTTGTGCTGTTTTGGCTCTCGAAGCTCTCGATTAAACCGCAAAAAATCCCAATTTTACGGATTTTTCTCTTGACATTTCCAATCCCCTGCTGGTAGTATGATTATGTCGTCTGGCGGGGGGCCTAAACGACAAAACAAGGAGAGTGAATGATGAAGAGAATATGCATTTCGCTAATTGTCCTCGTATTGGCCTCAACCGCCGGTGCAGAACTACAGATCTCGGTCGACGGCGACTTGGATCCTGTTGATTCGGAAATCATCGGTGGTAACCACACATTAGGAATTTGGACCGATGCAGATATCATCCCGGAGAATCCTTATGAGGGTTACGTTGCCTTGGTTGTCGATACCTCACTTGCAACAATTGATTATACTACCGGTGTTTCTGGCTTCCCTGATCCGGGCATTGACCTCGAACATTCGATGAGCGCCGCAACAGCAGGATTCCCACTCCCAGCGGGCGAAGATGGTATCTTGGGTACCATCTTTCTTACGCAAACCAGCCAAATAAACGCCGGCTCGATGATCTTCGATTTTATCGACTTCCATTCTTCTGCTTACCCCTTTGATGTGATGATTAAGCTCTATTATTCGCAGTATTTCGCAACATCGTCTCTTGTCGATTCTATGGTCGTCCATGTTCCTGAGCCGATGACAATTGCCCTTCTCGGCCTCGGCGCCCTGTTTCTGCGAAAACGAAAAGCTTAATTGTCAATATAATATTTGGACTTCGCCTGCGAGTTTCGGTAATGCCACGACTCGCAGTTTTTTTTAACCGTACCCTTTGCGTTCTCTTTTTCATTTTGAACTTTTATATGTGTTTTTGCATTTCGCTCTTTGATTTTTGCTACATTATGCGATATGACACCAAAACAACGTTTATTGACAGTATTGGATGGCAGGATTCCCGATTGCGTCCCCGTCTCGCCGGATTTTTCCAATATGATTCCCGCGCGCATGACCGGCAAACCCTTCTGGGATTTATATCTCTATAACGACCCGCCTATCTGGCAGGCGTACATCGACGCCGCCAAACGTTTCGATATCGACTCCCTTATGGATGGCTACTTCTGGATTTCCTTCCCCGATGAGCAGGATTGCCTCCCCTGGCAACGCCTCCCGCCCACTCCTGAACAGCAAAAACAAATCGCCCCCGCAAGCGAATGGCAGCGATTCATCGTCTTCAAAAGCAGCGACCGTATCGTCGTCCAGCGCTCGCGAATAGAAAACCGCAAACGCCTATGGGAACCTCGCGTCTGCGTCTATTACGTCGCCGATTCACCTACCGAATGGATTCCACCTGCGAAAATCGGCTTGCCTAACGTCCCTGCTCACTTTGAATCGCTCGAAAATGTCAAACCCGTCGATACCGGTCCCGCCGGTCTTGCGCGTGTAAAGCAGCTTATGGCCGACCAGGGTCTTGTCGGCATATTCCTCGCCGGCTCCTGCGTCCTCTCCTGCGAACAGGATATCTACGATTATTACGACCACCCCGAGCTTCACGACTATTGGCGAGATAAACTTATCGAACGAGTCGAAAAAAGATTCGCCAATATTATGAAAATGGAAGTGCTCCCCGACTTCCTCTGTGTGGGCGGCTCAGGAACACTGGTCTTTCAGACCGTCGATATCTTCCGCAAACTCGCATTTCCCGCCGTCAAGAGAGCCATCGAGCTTTCAGCAAGTGCCGATATCCCCACACACGTTCATTCCTGCGGACCCGAAAAAGCCCTCATTAAAATTATGGCTGAAGAAACCGACCTTACCGTCATTGACCCCCTCGAAACTCCCCCGATGGGCGATTGCATTCTCGCCGAAATCAAAAAACTCTACGGCGGCAAGCTCGTCTTAAAGGGAAATCTCCACACAACCGATTGTTTGCTCTTCGGCTCTCCAGATGACGTAGTAGCCGCAAGCAAAAAAGCTATCGATGATGCCGCCAAAGGCGGCCGATTCATACTCTCCACCGGCGACCAGTGCGGCCGCGACACCCCCGACGCCAATCTCCTCGCTATGGTTGATACCGCCCGCTCTTACGGAAAATACTGACCTGTTGCAACAAAACACACTCGGAATCTTGTGTAAAAATTAATTTTCTCTTGACCTGAAAACTATTTTCAACCAATCTCAATCTAATAGTTATTTCAGCGCTGCAAAAACCATTTCTGTTAATACAGGCATCATTATATCATCTCTACAACCCGTAATCTGGACCAAAGAGTGCAAAATCGTGGAAGTCAACAATGTGACTTTTATCAAGATCGGCCTCGGGGCCTTCGGTGAGCCACTGATTGCAGAAGGGCTTCAAGTCGAACAAATTGACGTACCCATCGACATTGAAATCTCCTCGGCTCTGTGCGTTTATCCAGTTCGCAAGAGCCCGATACTTCGGCGCTTCTCCAATCGGCTGGTTTTGGTATTCGAGTGCACCCCACGAACCCCATTTGTAAAACGGCCCCACATACAACCAGAGAAAAGATGTATCGACTCCCTCTGCCTGAAGCATATTGAGATATTCGATATATCGGCCGTACATCCTCGCGTCGCGGTTGGCCGCCGTAAGAATCCCAGTAAGCGTATCGTCATTCTGCACCTCGCCTGAGCCGACAAAGTGCTGACCTCCCTCGTAACAGACAAGCCGACAGCCCTGCGCATCGGCAACCTGCTTCTGCGCAATGACATTGCCTCGAACACTGTTTATTTCAGCAGGTGAAACCGTCTCAAGTATCTCATCAACGGTTGGATATTCGGGCACATTAGGCGGCAGGTCCGCTGCGGTATATATAATCCCAAAATACGGCGCAATCGCCAGAGCATCGGGCATCGTATAATTCGAATTGATGGCAGGATTGTTTAAAGCGTCGAATCGTAGATTTGTTATCCATGTATTGGCCGACTGTGTCGCCATTACTTTTACAAGACGCGAATCTTCGATAAACTCGTCCTCAAAGATTTCCCAAATCTGAATTGAGCGAAGTGCACAGTATTTCTGCCCCGCGCTCCAGCGGTCGCTATCGAGTCCAAGCGCCTCGCCCATATCCTGCACGTAGGTCGTCTGTTCGAACATCCCATTCCACGTTTCATTTGAATATTCGACATAAATCTTCAGATTCGGGTCCACGCTGTCCCGCAAAAGTCGTGCCGCCTGCCTGACGTAATCGTCATCGGCCTGATGAGGTATGCAAATCCAGATGTCCTGCTGCAGGGTGTTTGAAAGCTGCACCATATGTTCGAGAGCTACACCTTCTTCTCTTGTCTGCGTGTATGTATCAGCGGTGGTCCTGTCCGCCCAGGTGCTCAATGGGCTGTTATTGGTCTTTTGCCAGTCCATATAGCGGATGCCGGAAAAAGGTGCGAGTCGCTCGAGAAATAGCGTTTGAAACGGCTGGCTCTGGTACATCGTCTCAAAACCCGGCATAATTACGCGGAGATTACGTATCGGATCTGCCTGCTGCGATTGCAGGATGTTTACCAACAAACTCGTTGGGCCTTCGCTTCCCGGTGGCACATTCATCGTATACGTGCTGGTCCCGCCCGCCGGATAGAAATGACCAGTCGCCGCATTTTTAAATTCTATTTCGCCTGTGCCTTCAACGATAACGGTATAGTCGCCGGGGACATAGGCAGGCATTATCGTGTGAGCGTAATGCTGATTGCCATCGCTGGCGGTAAAGGGCAGATACCCTGGCCAGCCGTTGGAATCGAGCGGTATTTCATCCTGCCTGCCGCTTTCCCAGTCAAAACTCCCAACTTCACGGGTCAGCCAGGTCCTGGCCATTTTGAACGCATCAACAAAATCCCATTCGGTTGACCAGTCCTGCGTTCCTGCTACATTTATGGCGACTTTCATTTCCAGTGGAGGATTAGCCGAAAAACCGGCAGCAACTTCGATATCCGAATCCATAATAATAGTGCGCGGATTGCCAAATCCGTTAATGTCGCCTGACCAGCCGGTAAAGTGATAACCGGCATCCGGATAAGCGAGAAGCTTTACGACAGTGTCGTCCTCGAAATACGTTCCCTGCGGATCGGATGAAACTGCTCCGCCGGGGCCCGCTGTCATCGTCAGATTATGAACAGGCCCCGCCTCCTCGATGGAAAATGCTGTAAGCTTTGTGTCATGACTGGCGTATCTCGCCTCGAAGCCATAGATGCGAAATTCAACAGGCCCTGTAAGCCCGTCATATCCGCTTGGTGGTATTATGAAACTGTGATGGTTGTCGGCATAGTCCCCGTTATCGACCGACGCGGAAGTGAATAGCTGGTTACCTTCAGTAAATCCATCGATGCTCGTGAATACTGCATAGCTCCACGGCGCAAACCAGTCGATCCGTTGAATACTGAAATTGACTTTCTTGCCGCCGAGGTTAAGCGTTCCGGCCGTCGGCTGGATTGAAAAGTAAACGTATTCGCCATCGCTTAGCGCTTCGGCAAGATTACTGTCAGTGCCGGTCGCATTTACATAGAAGGCGAAGGCATTATCAATGCCGGCAGTCGGTATTGCTCCGCTGCCAAGACGCCAGCCCGAATAAGAAACATTCGGCTCGATATAAGAAACCGCCGTCCACGGCGTATTCAAAGACGGCTCTATTCCGTTAAAATCGCAGATAAGCAGGTCCTGGCCGTATACTGCCGATGTCAGAATCAAAATCATCAAACATAATCTTGTCGCAAATATTATTTTCATCGAATTAAATTCGTATGTAAATTATTTAGAGGTGCGATTCAGGTATATTATACCCTCTTTCCCAGCCCAATTCAAGAAAATACGCTTAAGTGCCGGATAGTTTATGTCAGGAAAACCATTTAGAGGCAAAAAAATAGGAATGAATTATCCGGAGTGAGTAACAATTTCCATTTTACACTTCGGAATGGCGGCGAGAAATTTTTCGCCGTAGGATTTGCTCAATATGCGCGAATCTAAAATAACAATAATGCCGGTATCGGTCTTCGTGCGAATCAGTCGACCGAAACCCTGCTTGAACTTGATTATCGCCAATGGTAGTTGATACTCCAAAAACGGATTGCCCTCTTCCTCCCTGATTTTGCCCAATCGCCCCGCCAATAAAGGCGTATCAGGCACCGCGAAAGGCAGCCGAACGATTATCACGTTCGACAGCGCCTCACCCGCCACGTCCACTCCCTGCCAGAAACTGTCCGTCCCGAACAATACGAACCGACCGTTCATCTTAAATCGTTCCAACAGAGTCGTCCTGTCTTGCCCCACCCCCTGTTGCAGTAATTCGATATCGTTTTCTTCGAACCAGCCCCCGAGCTGCTCGGCAAAACTTCCGAGCATCCTGTAACTGGTGAAAAGCACAAACGCCCTGCCTTGTGTCTGCAGAATATATTTTTTTATCGCCCCGCAGGCCGACCCGACGAATTTCTCGTCGTTCGGTCCCGGCAAATCCTTCTCGATATAAACCGTTACCTGTCTTTCGTAATCGAATGGCGAACCGGCCTTGACCGCGTCATAATCCTTCAAGCCGACCCTCCCCGCAAAAAATTCAAATCCGACTTTCCGTAGCGCAGCGGAGGTCCCCGAACGTCTGCTTACTTGGTAGGCAACAGGGGATCCATCTTTTCCACATTCACCACTGCTCAATGTCGCGCTTGTCGTCACGCAGCAATCAACCTTGTCAAACAAGCACCGCCTCACGTCCTCCCCGACGTTCAAAGGCGCACTTTTCAAATTCACCCTTTCCTGCCTGCCCTCGTTGACCTCCACCCAATACACGCAATCCTCCCTGCTCTGCTGCAAAAACGCCTCCAAATCCTGCACCAGCGCCGAGCATCTGTCCACATTCCGCATCAGCTCAAACCGTTCATCTTCATCTTTGGCCTGTTTGGTAAGCCGGGCAAGCCCCGAACGCAGCTCCTTAAAATGACCCGAAACAACATCCTCTACAAAATTCTTATAGCATCTGCCGTTTGCCTGTTCTTTAGCTCCGTCATACCACTGCCGGACTTTCTTGAAAAACTCCCTCGCCGCCTGCCCTGCCTTGACTACCAAATCGGTTAACCTGCCCGCCTCCGAGTAAACCAGAAGCCCCTTGTGTGTCCGCGGATTATACAGGCCGTCTAATAGAAACCTCACCAAGCCGTTGCTGATATCAATCCCGAAATGTTCCTCGGCTACACGCTCGATATTATGCGCCTCATCGATAATAACCCACTTATAATCAGGCAGTATCGACACATCCTCTTCTCGCAGCACAAGGTCGCTGAAAAGTAACGCGTGATTCGTAACAATCACGTTGGCGTTCTCCAGTTCCCTTCTGGCCTTCTGACAAAAGCAGCTCGTAAAATGCCCGCATCTTCTCCCTCTGCAGTTGCCGTGCTCTGCCTTCACTGCGTCCCATACTCTTGCATCGGGAATGTAACCGAGGTCCGATAGCGAACCGTCTCTGGTCCACGATGCCCATTTGCTTATCTCTAATAGCGCCTCACCGAACCGGTCAAACAGGCCCATCTGCCTCCGCATCGCAAACTCCAGCCGGCGTTTGCACAAATAATTCCCCCTGCCTTTGGCCAATGCCGCCTTGCACGTCCATGGCATAACACCGTCAAGACAGGGAATGTCCTTGTTAATCAGCTGTTCCTGTAAACTGATAGTGAAAGTACTTACCAGTATTCTGCTTGCGTCACTGCAGGCCCGCTCTATAGCGGGCACAAGATATGCAAAACTTTTTCCCACCCCCGTCCCCGCCTCCACGACTAAATGTCTCTTGCCCGAAAGCGCCTTCTGCACGGCAAGGGCCATCTCGACCTGCTGCTGCCTACGTTCATAACCCTTAACCGCTCGGCTTATCGCCCCTCCGGGCGCAAAAAAATCCTCTATATTCAAAGAATCGCTTGCCTTCTCCATCTATGAGACACTACACACTAAATTTTGGGGGTCTTTATGATATTGTTCTTCGGGTCAGAAACTTGCCGCTCGTCCGTCTATCGCTTTTTTCATCGCCGCCACGGCTATTGAATCGGGCATCTTCTCTGCCGCTTTCTTTATCATCATCTTCGCAAATTCCATCCGGTCCAGCTGATAGTAAATGTAACTAAGCAAAAACTCAAGCTCGCCTGAATCGCTCCTTGTGGCCCACTCCCTGATGTCAAGTATTCGTTTTTCAACCGTGTCCTTGTCACCTACCATTGCGAAAAGGTCAATCCTCACCTTCGCATATTCAGGGAAAATCTCAAGGGCCCTGGCCAAAAACAGCGAGCTGCTCATATACTCACCCGTTGCAAATAACGCGATGCTCTTGCCCGCGTATCCCAGCGGGTCATCGGGCTTGTAGGCCGTCGCAAGTGTATATGCATCGGCGGCGCGGTAAAATCTGCCTTCCTTCATATAATTTTCCGCCGCCCTTATATGTTTATTGAAGCCGTCGTCTCGAAAAACCGCGAAACTTTTATAAACTCTCAGGCCCCCCCCCGCATCGACTGCCGCTGCTCCCGCACTCGAAAGCACCCCCGCCGGCCTATTTGGCTCCTGCCCGCCCGGACTCTTCAACGCCTGATTCAATATCGACTCCCCGGCCGAGTCCTTAAGACCCCCCAAACCCACTTCCGGCCCTGCTGTCTGCTCCTTCATTTGTTCATAAATGCTCACTTTGGGCGCACCTAAAAGCTGTCCCGGCTCGGCCTCGCCGCTGGCCAGAGCCGAAGCGGGCGTTTCCTTACCTGTCTCGGAGGGCGGCCGCTTCTCCAGCTCTTTCTTCAGGCCCAGCAATGTGCTGATATCCGGCTTTTCCCCGACCTCTAATCCGTAAGGCCCTGCTTCCCTGTCTTTGTCCTCCGTCTGCATAGGCCTTTGCTCAACCTGTATCCCCATATCCCGCCAGAACCGCTCGAACGACTGAACCTCTGAAGTCGGCTCTCCCCCGAGAGGAACTCTTTCTGCGTCCTGCTGGATTAGCTTTTCCATCTCGACCCTGCTCAGCGACAACGGCCTGGTCATTGACTGCGGGGCGTATTCACGCTGGTAGTATCCCGTTTGCTGTTGCGGGGCCGTAGTTCTGTAATATGTCTCTTCCGGGGTTGTGCCCGGTATCTGAGATGTGGTCACCCCTCGTGTTCCCGGGACCTGCGTCGTTACCGTCATTGACGGCGAATAATAAGGAGTCAATCCTCCGCCGCTTCGCTCGTAGCTCTGTGAGCCGCTCGTCCGCCTCAGAAATGAATCAAACGCCCCGGTCGTATGTCCAATCTCTCCTGCCGGTGTTAAAAAATTCGTCACCCCTCCGTATGGCACAACACCGCGAAAATACCCCTCCCCGGCCACGTTGCCCGTAACGATTAAATTACCGCTGGTATCGACCGGATTTATGCTCGGCACAAGACCCGACTTATATGTCGTCGGCGGAACGGTTCCCGAACCTACCGGACTGGATAATGCCGGACTTTCAAGCGACAGCCCGATTTCAGGCATAACCGTCACAACCGCTGCAATTGCAATAATGCCCCATTTTCTCATATTATTTATAATCCCCTGCTGTCCGCTCTGTTCGCAAATCAGGACCCAATTCAACAATCATTTGATGCTCTTATACTTCGGCTTTTCCGCCCATCCCAATTTAGTAGCCAGGGTGTCCCACTCGCTTCTCTTGGGATTATTCACAACTAAAAAGTCCCGCCGCTCCCGCTCTATTCGCACAACTTTCTCGACATCCAGCTTCATCGACACCTGTCCATCCATCGAAACAGTCGTCCCTTCGTTGAAACGCACCCCCCGAATTTCAACTACGCTGTCGGCGCCTATCACAATGGGTCTGAAACTCAAGCTATGCGGACAAATCGGGGTAATTACCATTGCCTCCATTTTTTGTGACAAAACAGGCCCACCCGCAGACAAGCTATATGCCGTCGAACCTGTCGGCGTCGCTACTACCATGCCGTCGCTGACGCATCCCCCGATATTCTTGCCGTCCACGGATATATTAAGCTCAATCATCCGAAAAGGCGCTCCGGCTGTAATGAAAACATCATTTGCCGCCGATGACCGAAATTGCTCTTTGCCTCTGCGAAACACTCGACAAAGCAGCATCATACGCTTCTCTATCAGAACCCCGCCGCGCTTGAGCCGCGGGAAAAATTCCTTAAGCTCCTCCACGCTGAATTCCGCCAGATAACCTAACTTGCCGACGTTGACCCCCACCACGGGAACGCCGCTTCGACTCAGCTGCCTCGCCGCCGAAATTATCGAGCCGTCCCCCCCGAAGACCACCGCGAAATTCGCCTCCCGTAAGCTCTCAAGGGTGCATTCGTCTATCCCGCAGCTGACTACCGTTTTTGCCTTGTGTTTTATAAAATCTGAAAATTCCGATATCGCTTCCGCAACATGTGGTTTCCGGCTGTCCCCGAAAATAGCCAGCTTCAACTCTATTTTCACGCTCGACTTGGCCATAACGATACATTCTGATTTCTTTTTACTCCCCCCGATTCACTGTCTCTCTCACCGCATCCGCTATTTTATCGGCATTTATCCCCGCTTCCATAAGCTGGCTTTCCCGCGAATCGTGCCGCAAAAACCGCCT
This sequence comes from uncultured Pirellulales bacterium, assembly GCA_964536225.1. Classification (GTDB taxonomy): domain Bacteria; phylum Planctomycetota; class Phycisphaerae; order Sedimentisphaerales; family Anaerobacaceae; genus Fen-1362. Next base: position 47,948 of record CAZHVR010000004.1, on the reverse strand, counting down.
TGGCGCCCCCAATAAACGTACTTTAGCCCGCTCGAAACCTCGCCTTTGCTGCCCCGCCTGTTCGAGTACCGCCGAACCAAACCCGCAGGCGGTGCCGTGGTCCTCAACAAAAACCATACCCTTGCCCGACTCCAGCAGCTCTGTTATCCGCCTGTCAACCGGCGCGGCAAATCTCGCGTTTATAACGTCAACCTTTATTCCTTCTTCAGCTAATCGAACGCCCGCGTTAAGCGCCTCCGATAAAATACTGCCGTAACTGACTATGACTGCCTGACAATCTTCGCTGCTTCTGACGACCGTGCTCTTGCCCAGCACAAACGGCTCGGCGCTTGCGCCGGCAATCTGTTCCTCTGCAATATAATCTTTGGGATATCTTATACACACAGGCCGATTTGCCGTCAGCGCAAACTCCAGCACACCCTTCATCTCGGCGGCGTCCGCCGGTGCTGCAAGAACCAGGTTCGGCATCATCCGCATAAAACCGATGTCCATTAGTCCGTGATGCGTCGGCCCGTCTGCGCCAACCAGTCCTGCCCTGTCGATGCAAAAAACAACCGGCAGGTTCTGCAATGAAACCTCCTGAAATATCTGGTCAAAACCCCTTTGAAGAAATGTCGAATAAATGCAAACAACGGGCTTGGCCCCGCTGCCGGCCAATCCCGCCGCTATCTCCACCGCCGCGCTTTCCGCTATCCCAACATCGTAAAACCTGTCTCCGAACCGCTCACGGAACTCCTTCAAACCCGTCCCGTCGCACATCGCGCTGGTTATCGCAACTATCCTTTTGTCTTTCTCCGCCATCCTCGCAAGCTGTTCCCCGAATATCCCCGTAAAGCTTTTTCGGCCGCTATGGGAGGTTGATTCCGCCGAATCACCGTTCATCTTGAATGGGCCGGTCGAATGAAATTTGCTCGGCTTGAGGCCCGCCGGCTTGAAGCCCATCCCCTTTTTCGTCAGCACGTGCAATATCGCCGGATGGTCAAGGCCCTTTAAGGCACCGAACAGCTTTATCAGCGAACCAATATCGTGACCGTCCACAGGCCCGAAATATGGAACGTTCAAGCTCTCGAACAACTGGCTGCCCGGCAAAACCATACGAATGCTCTTTTTGATTCTCTCTATCGCCTCCTCAACCGTCCTGCCGACGAACGGCACGTGTTCCAGGATGTCACTCGTGGTCCTCCGCAAATCCTCGTATGTCTGGCTCAGGCGAATCTTGGAAAAGTACTTCGCGACCGCTCCCTGCGTAGCATCTATCGCCATCGAGTTGTCGTTAAGCACAATCAATAACTGCCGCTTGACCAGACCCAGATTGTTTAGCGACTCGAAGCTGGCCCCGTTGACAATGCTCGCGTCTCCGACCAGCGCAACAATTTTTTCGTCTTTACCTTGACCGGCCGCACCGAGCGCCGTCCCTATGGCCGTTCCTATCGATGTCCCTGCGTGCCCTACGGCAAATTGGTCGTACCGGCTTTCCTCAGGATTGGGAAACCCGCTAAGACCGCCAGCACGACGAAGACGTCGGAACCCCTCCTTCCTGCCGGTAATTATCTTATGGGCATAACACTGATGACCAACGTCCCATAAAAGCTTGTCACGCCCAAAATCAAACACATAATGCAGCGCAAGAGTTATTTCCACCACGCCCAGATTGCTCGCTAAATGACCGCCTGACTTGCTTACTGTGCTCAAAATAAACTGCCGCACCTCCTCCGCTAATTGCTTCAGTTGGGCTACCGAAAGCGACTTCAAATCACTCGGCCCGTTTATTCCGGCAAGAAGCGGCAAACCAGCCCAGCTCAACCCCGCACCTTCGTCGGTGTTTGTTTCCTCCGGCCGAATATCATCGCCGGCCTTCGCTTTCCCGGCCTCTGCAGAATGGGAAATATCCTGCCTCAATGGCCCTGCAGACCGATTTAAGCCGCTCAAACCCTCTTTTGAATCTATTTCCTGCATTCCGCTCAACCTCTAAAACTACACAAAATAGTCATTATACACCCCGCCTGACCACACTTCAAATTTATCCTGAAAATGGCAATCTTCTTCATCTTTTAAAAAAAAGTTCAAACTCATTAAATATGCTGAAGGCAAAAACGCCTAACCTCTTCATATACCAGAAATTACCGGACCATGTTTGGTGCTATACTGCACTAATTTTGCATATTCGCATAAGGCCGGGGGTAAATATGCCGATTTATCAGCCGGTCGCGAGGCGAATTCCTCCTCTATCTTTTTGGCTGTAACGCTGATATTTGCGAAACTTTATAGGAGGCGCATATATTGCAAGGCCGTCTACTGATTCGGGATTTTAAGTTTGGAATTTGAAAATTGAAGATAATAACCGGCAAATCAAATTTCTTTCGGCAACCTGCCTGCCCCTCGAAGCATTTGGCGGGAATTCCCCGCGACGGATTCACACTGATAGAAGTAATGGTAGCGGCTTCTATTACCGTTGTGGCCGCCCTCGGTACTTTGTGCTACCAGTATTACGGCGTAAAAAACAGCCGGGTCTCTCAGGCACAGCTCACTGCAACACGCATCGGACAGCTTCTTCTCGAGGACTGGAAAAGCACCGGTGGTGACCAGGATTACGACCCGGCAGCACTGGGACTGGGATTCGTTGACCCGACAGGAGCAGAAACCGGAACCTGCAGGATTACGCTCGACAACCAGACATTTTATATGCTGCTTGAGCAAAGCCCAATAGACGAGGACACCGTAGCCGGCGTTACCCTCTGCCAAATCCGTGTCACAGTAAAATGGCGCATGGACTACTCCCCGGGCGCAACCACCAGCCAGGACCCCGAAATCTTCCTGACAACCTACGTCAGACGTGATGGATAACTAAAATGAGAGCACAAGAACAAATGAGCATAAAAGCAAAAAGACGCAGGGAAACAAGAACACATACACCTGTGCACTTGAGCTCTCGCCGGACCGGCCTTACGCTCATCGAAATGATTGCGGCAATCGGCATCGCCTCTATCGTTATGCTAAGTGCAGCGCTGCTCGTTCAGAGCGGATACAAGGGCTTCAACCAAACTTACAACAACGCCAACTGCGAATCACGACTCGGTGCCTTGGACACAATGACAGCGCTCGGAGCAATAGGCAGAAAATCCAACAGGCTGAACTATCGCGTTTACGAAGTCACCGGCAATTCATTCGAGCAGGTCTTGCCGTCGGCCGACCCGGAGGAAATTCTGACCGGACAGGCCGTTGAATTTCGCTACTGGAGCTCGCCCGAACTCGACAGTGACCTTATGGACCCGGCCACAACCGCCACCGCCTATGCGCTTTTCTATCTCGACAACGGTAAACTAAAAATCGACTACGGCCCTTATCCGCCCGGCGGCATCAACAGCTCCGGATACAGAATAACCGGAGATGATGTAATCACCACCATACTGGCCGAAAATGTTACAAGCGTCGAATTCAGCCACACTGCCAAAAATATGACCGGCGACGGCCGGGGATGCGTCAGAATGAAACTTGTAATCGCAGACCCCGAAGATGATACCCCCAAAACCACTATAGCCGCAACTCTGATGCGAAACTCCTGGCCTTATTAAAAAACCGGAAACAAAATTATGAATATCAGACATAAATTATTAAATATTCGACACTTGATACCCGTCGCTCAAAAAAAACGAGTCGCCGGAAGCGGCTTTGCCCTGCCTCTGGTGATTATAGTAATGATAATCCTGATAATGCTAAGCGCCGGCGCTATGATGGCGGGCTACGGCTCACGCCTGCAGGCCGTAAAGGCCAAGGCCGAAACCGAAGCAATGCTCGCCGCCGAGGCCGGCTACGAACAAGCCATCTTCTGGATGAGTCAGCAGTCGGATATCCTCGGTGCAATTCAGTCGGGAGGCGGTTCCGGAAACATAAACTTCAGCACAAGCCGATGCAGCTATGAAATAAGCTTCCAGGATTTCATCGGCGCAAGGCCTGTTTTTAAAATACTCTCCACAGGCATAAGCGGAAGACCCACGTTCACCCGCATCGTCGATGTCTCCGTTATGCAGGAAACCAGCGGCTGGGCTATGGGCGCCTGCAGGGTCCCGACCGGACCGACCTCCACAACTGGAGTTCATTTTGCGGACGACGAAATCATCGATATGCCCCTGCATATAAACAACGCACACGACAGTCCGGATGAGCGCGATATGTTTATAACAGGAACGCCGCAATTTCTGCGCAAAGTCGAAATGGGAGAACCCAGAAAAACCTCCGGCGGATATGATAAGTATTCAGGAGTTATGACGCTCTTCGATGACGGCATATATTTCGACCAGCCCAACGTTCGCATAACAGACGAGGCAGCCGTCCTGAGCAAAATCAACCGCTTCCGCGACAGCACCGATGCCGCCTACAGATTCAACCCCGTAGGCACGGCAAGTTTTTCCAAATATAACGCCGTCCAGCTTGAATTCTTCGTCGAAGGAGGAATTGGAAAGGTCCGTATCACCAACAATTGCTCGGTCAAAAGAAAAACTGCCGGCACTTATGACTACAAAGTTGAACCAGGCAGCGGCGGAAATAGATTTGAAATATACGATATCTATGACTATCACACTAAGCCGACAAGTGAGGCGTCGATACCCGTGCCCATAGAAAATACATACGTAACACAGGAATTCGCCGGCTATGAAAGCGAGCCAGGCGGACAAATCTATGTCGACGGCAGCGTCGTAATAGGAGGCGAAAGCAATATCCAGACAGTAAAGGGCAAAATAACCGTCGTAGCCACAGGAAATATATGGGTTGCCGACTCGATAAAAATGGACGGCGCCCACGACACGTCACCCGACAGGCCAAGCGCCGATAACACCAACGTCCTCGGCCTGATTGCCCAAGGCGTAATCAAGGTTGTTAATCCAACGAGTAGCAGTTCGCCTTATACACCTTCAGGACAAATTTACCAGCCAATCGGAATAACAAAACCCTATCCCTATAACTCGGGCCGATATCTGCCCGACCCGACCGTCGTCGAGGCCGCAATTACGGTTGGAGGCGGCGGATGGGGAGCGGAATATGTTGGTGTGTATGACCCCTATTCTCATAACTATTTAAGAAGAGAATATACCTCCCCTCAGGACGATCTCATCGTCTGCGGCAGCATCACGGAAGTTATCAGGGGAGCCGTCGGTATAGTGGGCAGCGACGGCTATCTTAAAAATTACTATATCGACCCCCGCCTGATGTCGGGAATCCTGCCCGGCGATATATGGTTCTCAGGCAAATACATCCCTGCACCCGCCGGCTGGCACGACCACAGCATTAACAACTGATTCGCCTTCCCTGCCGCCCTCTCCGATTAATGTGGCAAAAGATAAAAAAGGCCACAAGCATCCTGCTTATGGCCCGTTGGTTCGCAATCCCGATTTAATCGGGAGTTACTAAATCACGTTAAGGAGGCCGAGGCGGAGGACGTATCCTGTACGATAAATGATTTACTCCAAAATAATCCCCTAAAACTTGTGACCCAATTGAATTTATAAAAACGACCTCTCCCCCTGCCAAATCCGCCTCTGGCGAGAGGTCAAATACACGCGTAATCAGCCCGATAGGAGACAACACCAAGTCCACAATACATCCCCTAAAGCTATGCCCTTCGTAGCGCAGCGAAGAAGGGACCTGATTGTTTCATCGGCATGCCCCCCGCTTTTTGATTAGCCAAAAACCTACGCCCGAAACCCTCCGAAAAACCGTATTATCAGTATAAAAAAACGGCTGCTCCTATCTCGACCGGTTCAAAAGCACGCCCGCTAATCGGCGAAGCGTATCGGCTCTTTTACCAAACGGTTCCAGCGATTCAACTGCCTCGTCTGCAATCCTCCTGGCCGATTGCCTCGACCTCTCCAGCCCCACCACCGCGGGATACGTTGCCTTGCCCTGCCTGACGTCCTTGCCGCTGGTCTTGCCCAATTCCTCGCTCGTGCCGCAGACGTCCAATATGTCATCTGCTATCTGAAACCCCAGCCCTAATTTCAAACCGTACTCGCCCAGGCACTTCAACTGTGACTCGTTTGCCTCTCCGCATATCCCTCCCATCACCGCCGAACATCGAAACATCTTGGCCGTCTTGTTGGTGTGAATGCGATTTAGCTCTTGCTTTTTTATCTCTGTGTTCTCTGCCTGCCCCGGCGTAGCGCAGCGAAGAGGGGTATTCTCTGTGGCCCTCAAATCCGCCATTTGACCCGCTACCATGCCCGCAGGCCCTGCCGCCTCGGAAAGTTCCGCTATAAGCCGAACCGCTGTCTCAGGCCCGTCTGTCTCCTTTGCCAGCAGCTCGAACGCCAGCGTCAGCAATGCATCACCGACTAATATCGCTGTCGCCTCATTGAATTTCTTATGACAGGTCAGTCGGCCTCTCCGGTAATCGTCGTCATCCATCGCCGGCAAATCGTCGTGGATAAGTGAATAAGCGTGAACCATCTCAATCGCCGCAGCCGCCGTCTCTGCGTTGCGATTGATTTTCCCCACGGTAAGCTCACAGCACCATAATACTATCGCTGCACGAATACGCTTGCCGGGACTTCCCAGCACATACCGCATCGACTCAATGATCTCGTCTGCAATCCGGCCGGGCTTCAACAACACTTTGCCGAGAATATCATTTACCAGCCGAACCTTCTTCTCAAGTTCAACTGTAAATTCGTCATTCGCAACATTACCTAACGCCATAGAATCCGCCTTATAATTGCATCCTGCCGTTCAAAACCGTATTATACCGCGATGTAGCACGGGCTTCCAGCCCGTGCCGCTAAACTCCATCGTCTAAAGGAAATTATGAAAAACCAGCAAATCCTTATTCTCGGCGTTACCGCCTCCGGCAAAGGCCGTCTCGCCTTCGACCTGGCAAAATCCCTCGATGCTGAAATAATCTCCATCGACTCTATGAAGGTCTATCGCCGGATGGATATCGGAACCGCAAAACCCACAAAGCAAATCCGCTCGCAAATTCCTTATCACCTCATCGATGTCGTCGAACCAGGCGAATCTTTCAGCGTCGCGCGTTTCCTCGAACTGGCCGGCGACGCCGTCAATGATATAAAAAAACGAAACAAACCCATTGTCGCCGTGGGCGGAACCGCCCTCTACATCAAATCTCTGCTCTATGGCCTATTCGAAGGCCCCGGCGCCGATGAAAAAATCCGTGCCGAGCTGAAAACACAGGCACAAGTCGAAGGCCTGCAACCTCTTTATGAACATCTGCAAAAAATCGACCCGGATACCGCAAATAAAATCAGCCCAAACGACGCCAGACGCATCATCCGCGCCCTTGAGGTCTATAAACTCACCGGCCGGCCGATATCCTCTTTCCAGCAGCAGTGGAACACCAATTATCAACACGACTGGAAGATTGTAGGTTTGCGACGAGAAAAAACCGAAGAGAACAAACGCATCAACGCAAGGGTCAAAAAAATGATTGACGCCGGCTTGGCCGATGAGGTCAAAAAATTGCTCGCAGAACCAAAACCATTGAGTCAGCAGGCACGCTGCGCCATCGGCTACGCCGAAATCATCGACCACCTCTCAGGCAAAACAACTCTCGACGATGCAATCGAACTGATGAAGAAAAACACCCGCAAGCTCGCAAAGGCCCAGCGCACCTGGTTCAAAACTTTCAAAAACATCAACTGGCTCGACCTCGCCCCAGATGAAACAAGCGACCAAATCCTCGGCAGTGCAAAATCGCTTCTGAAATTATGAAACACGACCGACCTCTTCACAAACCGCTGATTTTATTTCTCACTGCAAGGCCGAAATTCCTTACCGCAAGTGCGGCTCCCGTCCTTGTCGGCTCAACCCTCGGTTTTGCAGTCGCCGGCACCTTCGACTGGCCGCTGTTTCTGCTGGCGCTTTTTGCAATTATGTTCCTGCACGCAGGCGCCAACATCGCAAACGATTATTTCGACCACTTGTCCGGCAACGACTGGGCCAATAAAAACGTCACGCCGTTTTCCGGAGGCAGACGGTTCATCCAGCAGGGCGTCCTCTCACCGAAAGCAACTTTGCTCACGTCGCTGTTCTGCCTGACCGTCGGAGCAATGCTCGGCGTCATAATCCTGCTGATTACGCAAAGCTTGCTTATCTTTGTCCTCGGCCTTACGGGTCTTTTGGGCGGCTTCTTTTACACGGCCCCTCCCGTCAAACTCGGCTATCGCGGCACAGGCGAATTCGTCATCGCTCTTTTATTCGGCATACTGCCCGTTTACGGCGCTTTCTATCTCCAAACGGGAACTATCGACCTCGCCCCCCTTCCGGCCGCCTGTATCACGGGTATCCTGATTTTTCTTGTGATTTTTATAAACGAATTTCCCGACTTCGCCGCCGATGCCGCCGTCAATAAAAAAACCCTTGTCGTCTGCCTCGGCGTCCCCGCCTGTGCGTGGATTTACAGAATCACCGTAATCGTCACCTTCTGTATCGCCGCTGCAGGGGTGATTCTCGTTCGCTCAATGCTCTGGGCTTCGATTCTTTACCTCCTCTTCTGCACGCCCCTCGGTATCGTTGCAATCCGCTTCGCCAATACGCCCGACCTTTCCACTCCAGGCCGCACTCAGCACCGCGCCTGCGCAATCACTATCCTTTTACATCTTCTCGGATGCCTGGCCCTCTCCGCCGGCTTCATTATTTGGATGTGTATGCACCGCTGAAATGGTGAATAAGTTAGACCGATACCCCGCAGCAATTAGCTCTTGATGAGCTTGATTATCTGCTCAAAATCGTTCGGTGCCTCGACGGGAGGATTGCTGAACTCGCCCTGCTTTTCCTTGTGGTAATTGACGGTGACGTTCGGGTCTTTCAGGGCGTGGCCCGTCAGCACACACGCAACTCGCTCGTCGTCACCGATGACGCCCTCTGCCCGCAGCACCTTCAGCCCCGCTACCGACGCCGCACTTGCCGGCTCACAGCCAAGACCGTATCTGCCAATAATCGCCTTGGCGTCGCAAATTGCCTCGTCACTCACCGCCCGCACCACGCCGTCGCAAATATCTATCGCCCGAAGACACTTCTTCAGATTGACCGGCCTCGAAATCTCTATAGCAGACGCACACGTATGTGGTGAAAAATTCCGCGCCGTAAGGTCGGCGTAATAATCCTCGATGACCTTGTTATCGACCTTGCCGTTGTTCCAGACCAGTTTCTTGTTGTTGACCAGGTCCGTTAGCGTAAAAGCTCCGGTCGCATTGATAATCGCCATCCGCGGGATTTGCTCAATCAGCCCTAACTGCTTAAGCTCATAAAACGCCTTGCCGAACGCGCTCGAATTGCCCAAATTTCCCCCCGGCACGACAATCCAGTCCGGCACCTCCCAGCCAAGCCCTTCGATGATGCGGTACATAATCGTCTTCTGGCCTTCTAAGCGGAACGGATTCAGCGAGTTAAGCAGATACAGCCCGAGCTTCGCGCATACGGCCTGAACCTGCCGCATACAATCGTCGAAGTCGCCCTGTATCTGTATCGTCTGCGCACCGTAATCCATCGCCTGAGACAGTTTCCCGAACGCGATTCTGCCCGAGCCGATGAAAACCGTGCATTTCATCCCGCAGCTATGCGCGTAAAGGGCGACCGACGCCGATGTATTTCCCGTCGATGCGCACGCGCTCGATTTTGCCCCGACCATTTTCGCATGGCTGAACGCTGCCGCCATCCCGTTGTCCTTGAACGACCCCGAAGGATTCAACCCCTCATACTGTAAAAAAAGTCGCCCCGGCTGCATTCCCGCGTATCTGCCCACCTCGTCATTTTGCTGCAGAATCGTCTGCCCCTCGCCGATTGTCACCCTGAATTTATCATCGCAGAAATTCAATAATTCCCTGAACCGCCACACGCCCGACAAATCAAGTTTCTTGTACCTGTTCGCCCAGCGCTTGCCGAAATCGTTTAACCTCTTGGGCACCTCGACTCTGTCCCAGTTATACTGCGCATCCAGAAGGTCTCCGCATCGCGGACACTTGAACATCGCCTCCCCGACGTCGAACTCGGCCGCACATTCAGGATTTATACATCTCTGAAAAACTACGCTGGTTTTCACTTGCAACCTCTGACTTGTTATTTATTTTTTCAATAATCCCCGGCAGCTCTGCGATTCGCTCTATCTTCCGGATGCCTTCCGGCGGTTTCTTGCCCGCATTGGTATAAGCCGACTTCAACACCGCCCGCATACCGGCCCCCAGCGCCGGCCGGATGTCCTTGTCCAAACGGTCGCCCACAAAAAGTATGGCCTGCGCCGCTTCGCCAATCCTGGCAATCGCCGCCTCGAAAATCCGCCTGTCCGGCTTGCGAAACTCGAACTGATAAGAATAAAGCCGCCACGGAAAAAATTCCAGTATCCCGACCTTCGCCAAATGCCTGTCCAAAGAGCCGCCGCTTATAAACGTATTGCTCAGTATTCCGAGTTTAAGCCCCATCCCGCGAAGCTTCGTCAGCATCTCCTTAATGTCCGGCTCGACACTCGCCAACCTGCCCAACGGCTCATACCACAGCCACCCGACCTGCCGCCACTGCTCTTCACTGAGCTTATATCCGCGCTTGGTCCCGGATTTCTTCAGCAAAGACAGCGCATCGAAATCCCTTCCGGTTATATTGGACCACAGGTATCTCAGCCGCATCCAAATCAAATTTCGCAGATAATACCACCGAAAACTGCCGACCTTCTGCCCGAGACCTTTCAGGTATTCGTACGTTGACACGGCGCTTTGCCGAAACACCTTCCTCGTCTCCACCCTGCCGAAATTAAGCAAAGTATCCCCAAGGTCGAACAGCACCGCTCTGATTGCTTTTCCAGCCACCTGCTCTTGTCTTTCTGTCGCCTTCTTAAAATTCACTTTTTATTTCTTCGTGTCTTTGTGTCTTGGTGGTTAATCACCTTAACTTCGGCAAATCGTCCTCGAACGCCTCTTCGACCCATTTGAACATCTCTTCATCAGATATCGCCGACACCCTGTCTAATGCGTACTCCGAGGAGATTTTGTCTCTTATCTTGACCACCCGCGGGTCGTGCTTGGTAATCTCTATCTGGTACCTTGTCTCTATCCAGTGCTTTATCCCCGCCGCCCCCGTCTTGTCCGTTATCGCCACTTCCACCGGCCGCCTGAGAAGCTTCTGCGTATCGAAACAGTTATATATCTCCTCGTTCTTCAGCAGGCCGTCCGCGTGAATGCCGGCCCGTGTAACGTTGAAATCTTTGCCTACAAGCGGGTAGTTATGCGGAATCTCGAAACCGAGCTCCTTTCTCGCGAATTCAGCAAGCTCGGTTATCGCCTTGTAGTTGACCCCCTCGGTGATACCCTTGATTTGCGCGTGCTCGACAACCATCGCCTCGAGCGGCGGATTGCCCGTCCGCTCGCCTACGCCGAATATCGCGCTGTTGGCAGCACAGCAGCCGTAAACCCAGGCCGTCGCCGCGTTGACCGCGACCTTGTGAAAGTCATTATGCCCGTGCCATTCTAATTGCTCGGCCGGCACGCCGATTTTGCGCAGCCCAGCCGCTAATTTCGGAACGCTCCTCGGCAACGCCGCTCCCGCCCACGGAACTCCAAAACCAAGCGTATCACACAACCGAATCTTCACAGGCATCTTGTACTGCTCGCCTAATTTCATCAATTCCGCGGCAAATGGCAGCACAAAACCGTCGAAATCAGCTCTCGTGACGTCCTCGAAATGACATCGCGGAATCACGCCCTGCTCCAGCGCCGCCCTGACGATATCAAGATAAGCCGCAAGTGCCTGTGCCCGCGTCTTTCGCAACTTCAGGAATATATGATAGTCGCTGACCGAGGTCAGTATCCCCGTTTCCTTAAGCCCCATCTGCTTGACTAACCGGAAATCCTCCGCCACCGCCCGAATCCAGCCGGTTATTTCCGGGTACTTGTATCCGCGGCCCTTGCAAAGCTCGACCGCCTTGCGGTCCCGGTCCGAATACAGAAAGAATTCGCTTTGCCGAATAAGACCCGTATCGCCGTCTATCTTGTGCAGAAGGTCGTAAATCTTCAGCACCTGCTGGGGCGTATATGGCGGCCGCGACTGTTGCCCGTCACGAAACGTCGTATCCGTTATCCAGACCTCGTCGGGTATCTCATACGGTACCGTTTTTTTATCAAATTTGACTGTCGGAAACTCGGTATAGGGAAACATCTCCCGATACAGGTTTGGCTCACTAACGTCTTTTATTTTTAGAACCCCTTTCGCCATTATTACACCACCTCGTCTTTTTTTCTCTGTGTTCTCTGTTACCACTTGCCGCAATGGCTTGGCCATCCCTTTCGGGAGGCATCCCTTACGGAAGTGGCTAAAAACATTTTTTGGCTCTGTGGCAAAACTGGCCGAGATGGGAGTCGAACCCATACGCCCAATCGGGCAGGGGATTTTAAGTCCCCAGCGTCTGCCATTCCGCCACTCGGCCGTTCCTCAGGAACAGGGTCCCGACAAATCGGGACGGTCAACTGCTCCACCGCTCAACTATCCGCTCGACAAGGCAATTTAACCAATTTCACGCCCTTTTGCAAACCGTTTATTCGCCGTCTCCTTCCGCTCTGGCCGCGTTTAACAACATAAGTTGACCCGCCTTATGATAGCAATATGTGAAAAGAGGGTCTTTGAAGGGTCGATAAAGCAGATTTTCACATAGGCGGAGAAGCCGCTTATTTTCCCGCGATGAGGGGCAAAAGAACAATGCCGGAAAAATCCTGCATAAAGTGCATCACAATCGGCGCAACCAAACTCTTTCGCCACATATACACAACGGCAAAAATGACGCCCATCACGTAAACCGTCGCGACGCCGGCCGTGCCCTCGTAGCCGTGACCTATCGAAAAGATAAGCGACGAAATCAACACGGCCGCAACTCGGTTTTTGGTGACGTTATTGAGTCGCAGGAGAAAATATCCCCTGAAAATGGTCTCCTCGGATATCGCCACAACGACCACAAGAGCCGCCGCCAGGACCATCTGCGGCCCGCCGGAGGGAGTCAGAAACGAAGGCAAATGTCCCTTGGGGACGGTCAGGCCCATCGACCTGAAAAGATTTTCAAGCAGGCCCGCGCCGAAGGTCATAGGAAAAAACAGCAGAAACCCTATCAGGATTTCCGTCCAGAACCCCTTCACGACCCACCCTATGCGGACAAGCGATTCCCGGTTGTGCCAGAGCAGAAAACATATAAGCAGCACAAGGGCGATATCGTTTGTCATTGTCGCTAAGGCCGCTATCGAAAAACGCATTTCCTCTGCCGGCCCGACGGCGTAGGCAAACGCCATACCGGGTATTATCAATGCCCAAAACACCAGGATTTCATATATCTGCTCCCTGCGGCTGGGCTGCGGCCGTAAGTCGCCCATTTGGACAGTTTCGTCTGTGCCGTTCATCCGGACTCCTTTCTTTTAAGTGGCGATAAATTCCCTGAACCAGTTTATTTGATTTTGAAATTTTTGCTCATTACAAGCCGGCCGTGCGAATAGAAATGCGCCGAATAATTGCCCGGCCCGTTCTTTCGGGCGATTGCTGCCGGCGAAAATTCGATACCCCGGCAATACAGGCCGCCCCACTCGACCGACTGCTCGACCAGCACTGACGACGGGGAATTTGCCGGCGTTATGGTTAATTTGAATATGTTGTGGGCCGCCGACGAAGGCAGGCACAATACGACGAACATACTCTTCTCGGTTTTGCCGAACGTATTTGTGTAATGCCACTGGCCGTTTTGCATCCCGTCGGCAAGCTTGAAATCCCTGTTGGGATATATCTTTATCTGGACCGGCACTACCGCAAAATCGCTGACCAGCCGCTTGGTCAGCTTGTAAAGCGCCTCGTGAACGGCCTGTGACGACGGAGGAGGCGAAAAGCCGCTGACGCTGCTCGTTGCCTCGGTATCGACCGAATACAGTATGCTGCCTTCGGGGACGCTCACAAGTGATGCGCTGACCGAAATATCTGCCTGCGTTATATATTCATCGTAATAAGGGTAGTACCAGTCGAAGTAATAGGGATAATACCAGCCGGGGTAGTAGTCATAGTCATAGAAATCGCCGAAATCTTCTTCGTCATCGTCACCTCCCTCGTCTTCATCGAAGTCGGCCTTGTGAACGCCGGGACGGTATCCGCTACTGTAAGTGTAAAAGTCAGCGTAATGAACGTTCGAACCCAAACCATCGTTTCTCCAGTCGGCGAAATCGACAGCCGGGACCGCAGCCGAACTTGCGTAGGTGTTTTCGGCGGGCGTATCGGAGCCGATAGTCGTGCTGCCGAGGACCTGCCCCCCAATGAATGCCTGCAGGTTGCCCGCCTTGCCCAATTCGGCGGCGATTTGCTTATAATTTTCCTGCCGGATTCGGGGAAGTTTGAGGTCTTTCAGCGTCCTGCGGAGCTGAACGGGGCCGAGCACCTTATACGTCTGGTTGGCGGTAAGGGCCGCGGTAAGATGGTCGGCAATCATGTGCCCGATATACTTTCGATTGCTGTGATTTTCAAACGGCACTACCGCTATGGTCTTGATATTAGGGTCGTAAAATGCTGGGTAGCGACTGACCGTTATCTGCTTTGCGCAGCCGGCCAATACCGTCATTACGACAAAAAGCAGAAACGCCGGTAATACTGATTTCAACGGGCTCATAATTCACCTCCGCATAAAAAGGACTATAAAAAGGACATCACAATTTGCAACCAGATTAAAGCTCTTAATGCCCCTGTGAAATAGGGATATTGCCTATTCGAGCACAGGAAAATACTTGCGACCGGCCGGATATTTTAGCCCGTGCGCATTCCAGGCCGGCCTCACTCAGTGTCCGGGAGGTTCACTTTCGCAAATTCGCCATAGTATTTCAAAGCGGCCTTGTCGTATGACTTGGCGGCGTCGATTTCGTTGTCGAAATAGCCCAAAAATGTTCTTTTCCCCTCAAAGTTAATGTAAGCAGTCCACTTTTTATGCGATTTGTGAAAACAAACGCCGATGAAACGAGACGAAGTGTTTTTCCTCTTCGATACATTCTGGCAATTTTGCGACCTTGTAGCCACGCGAAGATTGTCCGTTCGATTATCAAGCGAATCATTATTTTTATGGTCAACCATTAAGCCCTTTGGCTCATTCATAATTTCCCTGTGCAAGCTCAACATTTTTGTTTCCCCGGGGCCGATTTTAGTGCTCCTGACGGCATAAAATTTCCTCTTGTTTCCCTTGAGATACCATTTGTAATGACCCAGACGATAATAGACATCAGGGTCAACGATTGTAAATTCGCCTTGGCCGAGGTCAATCCGTCGAAAAGGCCAGCCATATTTGTGCCTGCGGTATCGCATCAAAGGCCACGTGCAGATACGGTCCAGCCAGACGGGAATACTGATTGTTAAGTTAGCTTTCATAATTCTCTCCTCTCCTTGTTCTTACCACAAAGTCACTAAAACTTTGATAGTTTTTAGTTTTGGGCTTTGAGTTAACCAACTCAGCACTAAAAACTCAAAACTAATCACTATGGAGGAACACATGTTCCTCCATATATTGGCGCGATCTTGCGCGCTTTTGTCGAAAAATCCGGTTTTTGGAGAGGGCTGAAATGTACTTAACTCTCGGTGGGACAAGGAATAAAAAAAAATTTCAGATTTTTGGGAAACCGCGAAAAACACTTGCGCGCTTTCGTCGAACAACTGTATCATACAACTGTATGAAACAAGTGTTTTATTTTGCCGGTTTTGGCGAATGTTGATAAGGCCGGCAGGACCGAACTGACGATTACAGCCGTTGACACTCGGTTCCTGCTGTTTACAACTTGCCAGCGTAAAGTTAAGTGCGTCAACGCCCACTTCTTGTCGCTTGCGGCTGATATCAATATCCGCGACAAATACGGAGTAAGAATACAGAGTTGTTTAGAACATTAACGGCATAAAGATTATTTATGAATATATTGCTGGTAAATCCTGATTCGCCGACCACTTTCTGGAATTTAAGAAACTCACTTCGTTTTATTTCCAAGAAGGCGATGCACCCTCCTCTTGGCCTGATGACCGTCGCGGCGATACTGCCTAAAGAATGGGAGAAACGGCTCGTAGATATGGTGATTACGAATCTGCGGGACGAGGATATCCAATGGGCCGACTATGTATTCGTCACGGGGATGTTCATCCAGAGGGATTCGGCCCGGCAGGTGATAGACCGCTGCAAAAAGCTGGGCAAGCCCGTCGTGGGAGGAGGTCCGCTGTTGACGACGGTCCCGGAGGACTTCCCCGATGTTGACTACTTTGTTCTGAATGAGGCCGAGATTACGCTGCCGGAGTTTATCAAAGACCTGCAGCTCGGGAACACCCGGCGAATGTATAAGACAAGACAGTTCGCGGAGATGAAGGATTCGCCCACCCCCCTATGGGAAGTGGCGGATATGCGTAATTACGCAGTGATGTGCATTCAGTATTCGCGGGGGTGCCCCTTCGACTGCGACTTTTGCGACGTTACGAAGATGTTAGGTCATAAAATGAGGACAAAGTCGGCAGAGCAGATGCTGACCGAGCTTGAGAGTATTTATTCGGCAGGATGGAGGGGCCAGGTGTTCATCGTTGACGATAACTTCATCGGAAACAAGAAAGAACTGAAAGAGAAAATTCTCCCGGCGATAAGAAAATGGATGGAGGAGAAGAAATATCCGTTCCGCTTCAATACGCAGGCGTCCATCAACCTCGCTGATGATGAAGAACTGATGCGGCTGATGGTCGAGGCGGGGTTCGACTGCGTCTTTGTCGGAATCGAAAGCACCGACGAGGTAAACTTAACTGAATGCAATAAGGTACAAAACATGGGCAGAAACCTCCTGGAATGCGTCAAAAAGATACAAAGATTCGGTATGCTGGTCCAGGGGGGATTCATTCTCGGTTTCGATACCGATAAAGAGACCATCTTCGTGAACCTGATAAAATTCATTCAGCAAAGCGGCATTGTTATCGCGATGGTGGGACTGCTGAACGCCCCGAGGGGGACGAAACTCTATAAACGGCTTATGCGGGAAAACCGGCTGCTGCAAAATCATACCGGCGACAATACGGATTTTTCGATGAATTTCGTTCCCAAAATGAATTACGAGGACCTTGTCAGCGGCTATAATAACGTCGTGAAAACGATTTACTCGCACAAGCTTTACTACGAAAGAATCCTGACCTTTCTGAAAAATTACAGACCTTCGCCACACATCAAATTCAGAGTCCATTATCAGGACATCAATGCGCTGGTGAAATCGATGTGGGTTCTGGGGGTAGTAAATAAGGGCAGGATTTATTACTGGAAGCTGTTTTTCTGGACGATGTGCCGGCCTAAGTATTTCCATATGGCCGTAACTCTCACCATTTACGGCTTCCATTTCCGCAAGGTGTTTAATAGATGAGGCAGGATATAGGCGACCCCTTTACGCCCTTGGCGTCTTTGCCCGGCCCTGCAAAGAAATCGTATAAAGCAACTTTGTTACAAACCTTGTTTGTGGCAAGGAAAACCGGCAGCAATTCTCTAACATATCTCCGAAAGATTTCGAGCTTCTTTGTCGTGCCAGCATCGAACGGCTCAGCATGAAAATCTTTAGCCATATATCTCTATCACAACTGAGTTGTTTTTAAGCTTTCAATTCCTCTGTAATAGAACCAGAAGAATTTCGTTTCCTCATAAAGACATTTGCCGGACGGCAAAGTTGACGGGCAAAGGCGTGAATCTCTTCCGGCCTTTTTAGTAAACTAACTATAAATCCTCATTTATCTCATGAGATGCCTTTACGGCATATTATCTCGCGGGACGCACTTACTGTCAATTATCGTTTCCACCGGGTAACACCCGAAAACCCTTGCAACCCGGCTAATGGATACTTAAAATACCCCCTTCTTTTACAACAAAACCGAGGAAAAAGTAATTCACCGCGGAGTTCGCAGAGGCCGCGGAAAAAAATAAAATAAACTCTGCGTTCTCCGCGTGCTCTGCGGTGAAGAGTGGTAAGTTATGCTGGCAAAACTGTATAGCGTCGCGCTTGAAGGTATCGATGGAATAATCTGTGAAGTCGAGGTCGATGTCGCAAGAGGCGGATTCGAAAAGACACTCATCGTCGGCCTGCCCGATACGGCCGTAAAAGAAAGCTCAGAACGCGTCAAAAGCGCCATCATCAACTGCGGCTACAAATACCCCAAGACACAGTCGCTTGTAAACCTCGCGCCTGCGGACACAAAAAAGGAAGGCCCTTCATTCGATTTACCTATCGCACTCGGGATGCTGTTCGGCCAGAATATCTTCAGCAGCACCGTTCTGAAGGACTTCTGTATCGTAGGCGAGCTTGCCCTCGACGGCCGGGTCAGGCCGGTCAACGGCGTCTTGAGTATGGCGATGACCGCAAAAACAGCGGGCTTTCGGGGCATCATCGCACCCTTAGATAACGCCGCCGAAGCCGCCGTCGTCGATGGCCTCGAGGTTTACGGCGTCGGCTCACTGACGCAGACAGCCGAGTTCTTGGCAGGCCGATTGCCCTTGCAGACCACCTCGATTGATATCGATGAAATTTTCAATATCGAAAGCCGGTACGACTTTGATTTCTCGGACGTCAAGGGTCAGCAAAGCGCAAAACGAGCATTAACAATCGCCGCCGCAGGCGGACACAATATCCTTATGATTGGCCCGCCAGGCGCAGGCAAGACAATGCTCGCCCAGCGGTTAGCGACAATACTTCCGCCGCTGACCCTCGCTGAATCGCTGGAAACCACAAGAATTTACTCATCGGTGGGCCTATTGGGCAAAGGCAGGGCGCTATTGGCGACCCGGCCTGTCCGTATGCCTCATCACACGGCAAGCGGCCCGGCGCTGGTCGGGGGCGGAACAAACGCTCGGCCGGGAGAATTATCCTTTGCTCATCACGGAATCCTTTTCTTGGACGAATTCGCGGAATTTCCCCGCCACGTTCTCGAAATGATACGCCAGCCCCTCGAAGACGGGACAGTTACTGTTTCCCGCGCGAAAAAATCCATAACGTATTATTCTGCCTTTCTTTTAGTTGCCTCCTGCAATCCCTGCCCGTGCGGCTACTTCGGCAGCGATTTCCGCAGGTGCAAATGCACGCCGGGCCAGGTCGAACGGTACCTTTCGAAAATCTCCGGCCCGCTCATCGACCGAATCGATATCCACCTCGATGTGCCGCCTGTAGGTTTCAGCAAGCTGCGCAGTAAGGCAAGCCAGCTTGATTCGGCAACTATCAGGGCAGACGTGGTAAAGACCCGCGCCATCCAGGCAAGCCGCTTCGGCGACGGCAGTCCCGGCGCGCCGGGAATGACCAACTCACGGATGACCCACAAGCAGGTCGAGAAATTCTGCAAGCTGGATTCGAGCTGCGAGATGCTTCTCAAGCAGGCGATGACCGAATTCGGTCTGTCCGCACGCGCCCACGACAAAATCTGCAAGGTCGCACGCACCATCGCCGACCTGGCTGATTGCGAAGATATAAAACCCGAACATATAGCCGAAGCCATCAGCTATCGCAAATTAGACAGAAAACTGTAAAAAAAGAGCGCAAGTCACAAGTACACAAGCCACAAACAGTTATGTTCTTGTTCGCTTGAGCCGTTTTGCCCTTTTTTCTTCTTAACCCTCCCCTTTTTCCTGCCGATAAAAGGGTGGTTGTAACTGAAATCATTTTTTGGTAACCCGAGGGTTTTAGAAATGGGAATTCAAAACTGGTCGGAAAATATCGTTCTGGTTGACCTGCCCGCCGAGCCGCTGATGAGCGATGAGCTTAAAACCGTATCCGATATCGTCAGGGACAGGGGCGACTGTGATGTGGTGATGGATTTTTCAAATATCGATATCATAACTTCATCGAGCTTGTCGAAACTGCTCAAGCTCAGGAAAACACTGGCCGACTGGGAGCACCAGCTTATCTTTTGCAACGTCTCCCCGGCGACAAAAGGCATTTTCGCCGTGACCGGACTCGAAGGAATCTTCAAGGTCGTCGAAGACAAATTCGTCGCGCTGGCGGGCCTGCAATTAGTCAACTAAGCAGCAATACAAAAGCACCGTCAGGTGTGGCTTGTGCATTTATGGCCCGCGCACTTCGATTAATCTCTTTTGGTTAACAGGCCCGGCCTCGCCCTGTCAAAAATACGATGCCCCACGAGCTTCATCCTGTCCTCAATCAAAAACCAGACCAGGCAATACCCTATTACAATCGCGGCCCATTTCCATCCTATCGGCGTCATAAACAGACCATAGACCGTAATAAACGTAGCCAGGGTCTGGGTGCCTATCACCGCCGACAAAAGGATATTGGACGGACGATGCGACCAGAAAGGCCCGCGGGTCCGCGTTACGAAGATAGTAAGATGGCCTGCGACCGAAAGCTTCAGATAAATCAGCGACTGAATCATATCCCGGCTGAGGTGGAAAACGCGTTCGGCAAGATAAAAAAGCCCGAAGGACTCCACCACGCCGGTCAAGCCAAGAATCGTCGCTATCCCAAGCACAACGTGCATATTCCACGCCCTGGGCTTGTCCGACAGAACCGCATTGTCGTAGGCAATCGAAAGAATTGCGCCGTCGTTTAGCAGGGCAAGAAGGACTATCATTACGGCTGTTACAGGATAGAAATTGAAGACGAGAATGCTCAGGGTCATAAACACCAGCACGCGTATCGTCTCGGTGATACGGTACGTGGCGTAGCTGTTCATTCTCTCGAAAATTCTGCGGCTTTCCTTCAGGGCATCGACAATTATGGACAAGCCCGGCGTCAGCAATACGATATCCGAAGCGGCCCTTGCCGCGTCGGTGGCGCCTGAGACGGCGATGCCGGCGTCTGCCTTATGGAGCGCGGGGGCGTCGTTGACGCCGTCGCCGGTCATACCGACAATATGTCCCCGCTGCTGAAGAACATCGACTATATGGTACTTGTGCTCCGGGAAGACCTGGGCAAAGCCGTCTGCCTTTTCAATCTTCTCCGCCAGTTGGCCCGTCTCGTGATGTTTGGTGTCCCCGAACATCTGTGCGTCGAGAATATTAGTGCCAAGCCCGATTCGGCCTGCTATTTCCTTTCCGATGGCGACCTGGTCGCCCGTTACCATTTTTACGTTCACGCCCATTTTCTCCGCCGCGACGATAGTATCTTTACAGTCCTCGCGGGGCGGGTCGAAAAGAGGGATTATGCCAAGATACTGCCATTTACCTTTTTTGTCCGTCCTGGCGACCCCTAAGCAGCGGTATCCCTTTTTGGCGAACTCATTGACCGTCTTTTCCATTTTGTCCTTGACCTGGTCTTTGTTGTCGGCAAGCTCAAAAATTACCTGCGGGGCGCCTTTGGTGACCTTAAAGGTTTTGCCCTTATCGTCTTTTACATCGGCTTCGGTGCGTTTGTGAACGGGGTCAAAGGGCTGGAAATGAACTATCTTGTAAGCGTCGAGGGCGTGAGGGTCTTTCAGGCCGCCCAAAACGGCCGTATCTATTGCGTCCTTGTCCTCGGCCCTGGATGCAAGGCCTCCGCAAAGGACAATATCGTCAACCGGCGCGTCGGTCAAACTGACCGTATCGCCGGGGGTAAGCTTGTTCTGGGTGAGGGTGCCGGTCTTGTCCGAGCAGAGAATGTCCACTCCGGCAAGCTCCTCGATCGAAGCTAATCGGCGGACAATTGCCTCCTTAGCCGCCAGCAGCCGGGCGCCGACGGCCATCGTCACCGATAATACCGTCGGCATCGCCACGGGTATCGCCGCCACGGTCAAAATCAGGGCAAACTGCAGCGTTGTCAGCATCTTTTCGTGGCGAAACAGCGCGGTTATCACTATCAGGGCAACAAGAACCACGGCGATGATTATTAGATAATCGCCGATTTTCAGGACGGCTTTCTGGAAATGGCTGGTGGTTTTGCCTTCCTCGACCATTTGCGCGGTCTTGCCGAAATAGGTGTTGGCGCCGGTCGCGTAAACTACCGCCTCTATTTCACCCTGGTTTACGACGGAGCCCGAATAAACGTCGTCTTCTTTTTTGCGCTCCACCGGCAGCGATTCCCCCGTCAGCGCCGACTGGTCCACCTCAATCGGGTCACCTTCGAGAAGCTTTGCGTCGGCTGGGATTATGTCGCCGAGACGCAGACGCACGATATCACCGGGGACAAGCTGTTTTGCCTGAACGTCCTTCCATTTGCCGTCCCGCCGCACGCGCGCGCCGAGCGCCAGCTTCTTTTTCAGCGCATCAATGGCGTTCCCCGCCTGGTATTCCTCCCAAAAACCAACAACGGCATTGGTGAAAAGGAGCACAAGAATGATAATAAAGTTGGTCCAGTCATGCACAATCGCAGAAAGTATCACCGCGGCCTCAATCATCCAGGGAATCGGCCCCCAGAAGTAGGTCAGAAATTTGAATAAGACGCTGGTCTTTTCCTCCTGCAGCTCGTTGGGGCCATATTTTTCGAGCCGATTCTGTGCCTCGGAATCACTGAGGCCCTGCCCGACAGACACGTCTAATTTCGATAAAAGCTCTTCGAGTGGTATTTTTTCGGCTTTTGCCGGCTTTTGTGCAGAAGCGGATTTGTCAGCCATCTTTTTCTCCCCTAATATTATGTTAAATCGCACGGGCCTGAACCTCGTGCCGCATAATCTCGCTTTTGGCGGACTTCGAGCAATTATACCATTGTCTCGCCCCTCTTGTTCAGTCAAAATCAGGTAAAACGGTCTTATATCAGAGTCGCCGGCGCAACCGCCCACAACATAAAACCTTATGTCCGTTGGCATCCTGCCTGAAAATAACGTCTCAAGGGTTAAGGCCGCTGCTGGATTTCACCTGCGGCGGGCGTGAGGGGAATATCCAGCCAGAAGGTTGTTCCCTTGTCGGGCCTGCTGTCGAAGCCAACCTGACCGGCGAGCATATCTGCAAGCTCCTTGCTTATGGCAAGGCCCAGCCCCGTGCCGGTCGATTGCCGCGTAAGCGGGCTGCCAACCTGTCCGAATTTCTGGAATATTTTTTCGCGGTCCTGCTCGGCTATTCCGCAGCCGGTGTCCGTCACCGAGAATCGCACGGTTTTTTCGTCAAGCAGGTGTGCCTTGAGCTCTATCCTGCCCTTTTCGGGAGTAAACTTCACGGCGTTACTCATGTAGTTTTCGAGAATCTGCTGGATTTTGCCCGCATCGGACACAAAAGCAGGAACATTTTTCTGTACATCAAGCTTAATTTTGAGGTTTTTTTCCCGCGTCATTTCAGAAAACGAAACGGCCACCGCATTGACAATCTCGCTGGCGGTGGTCTGCCTCAGGTGCAGCTGTATTTTGTCGGCCTCGACCCTTGCCAGATACAGCAGGTCATTAATCATATTGAGCAGCCGTTGTCCGCCTGCGATAATGTTCTCGGCGTACCTTTTTCCCTTGTCGCCTTTGACCAGCTCGGGCTTGTCCCGCAATACCTGTGCAAAACCCATAATGGAATTCAGCGGCGTCCTGAACTCGTGCGAGATGCTGGCAAGGAAGTCGCCTTTGACCTTGTTTGCCTTGAACAGCTCTATATTGCGCTCCGACAACTCGATTATCTTCTCGTCTAACTGCCTGTTGGCCTGGCGAAGCTTCTCCTGGGTTGCCTGCAGGCCGTCGAGCATGTGGTTAAACGCCTCGGCCAGCTTCTCGTATTCGTCGCGGGTCTTTATCGAACTCCTGATGTCGAGGTTGCCTTCGGCGACGTTATTTGCCAGTGCGCGCAACTGCCTGACCGGACGCAGAATCACGCGCTGGGTGATAATGTAAAACGCGACGAAGGCGCCTATCCCGCCTATTAGAATTGCGATAAGAATCCAAACGAAATTAAGAAGCAAGGCCCTGCTTATTTCAGCGGCGGGTCTTTCAATAATAACTGCACCGACGGCCTCATTGCGGTTAAACGCACCGGCCGAACCCTGGGGATTGTGGCAGCTTATGCAGGCATCGCTCGCACGAAACACCCTCGCGTAAGTTGCATAAAGTTTGTGTTTTCTTTTGTCGAAACGAATCTGGTCGGGCATTTCATCGTCTTTCTGAAGCGCCTCGACCATACGCCGCTGCCAGCTGGTCAATCCCTCGATTTGTTTCTCATCTTTTTTGAAGCGGACCCAGCGCATATCGGTTTTGTTGGGGTCCATAACGTTGCCGCGGTCGTCGAGCATCGCCAGAGGGTTTTCGCCAGCCGGACGAACCTGAAAGTGCCGGCGAACCAGCGACTCGGCCCTGGCCCTGCTGCTGTCGAGCATAATCTGCCTGGTGAGCTGCCTCATCCACGCGTAAGGGACCATCAGCGCCAGCACAAGCGTCAGCACCACCGCCGCACCGAACCCTATCCGGCACTTTTCCGCAAGCGACAGCGGCGAAAGATGCAAAAAAACAAGGATGGAATGGTATATTTTATTTATCTGCTCACGCATAAGGTCAATTAAGCTCCTGTTTAGTCAGGCGCCAATACTATACAATAATATAAATCCTGTGCCAAATAGCAGAACACAAACGGCGCCAGAAGCAGCAGCCACAACAAAACCTTTCGCCGCACGTTTATAACCAGCAGCCATATAAACAGGGCCGTCCACACAGCCGGCGGGACTGAGTTCAATACGATTGCCGTCGGCGCGGTATCGCGACCGAAAAACCGGATTAACTGAAGCCAGTGCGCCGGAACGGGAATTATCATAAGAGCCGCTGCGGCTGCGACAGCTTTTTTCGTAGAAGCAATTTTTAGTGAAGCTTTGCTTATCAAAAACGGCAGTGCGAAATACCAGACCGAGCCGACTATCGAGTGAAACAGCAGAAAGATTATGAACATCGCCCCGTGACCACCAGCTAAATACGGCTCACCGTGGGCAAACATCGGCGTGGCAATAGGCACTATTATTCGCGAAAGCAGCAGCGTCACCGGAAAATCGATATACCCGCACAGAATCCAGAACATATTCCACTGCCCCTCCTGACGGCGGGTTATATCGATGACGTTGGCAAGGACAAAAAACAGATGCAGCGAACCGAGAACCAGGCCGGCCCTGAACGCCGGGGAAAGTTTCATCGCCAGGCCCCCGCCCGCGGCAAGTGATTGCTCCCGGCTTTTGCCGTGCTGATTAAGCACTGTTTGCCCCTGCTTTCGACTACTTCTGATTTTGTTCTTCGGGGTTTTCGTGTGAATGACGCTGCACGCGCAGGTTAAGCTCGTCGAGCTGTTTCTGGTCAACTTCGCTGGGCGCATCGGTAAGCAGGCACTGGCCCCGCTGTGTCTTGGGAAAGGCGATAACGTCGCGGATATTGTCGGTGCCCGTCAGCAGCATAATCATCCGGTCAAGGCCAAGCGCGATGCCGCCGTGGGGAGGCGCCCCGTATTCGAGCGCTTTGAGGAAGAAGCCGAACCGTGCCTGCGCCTGTTCTCTCGTTATCCTGAGCAGGTCAAAAACCTTTGCCTGCATTTCGGGTCTGTGGATACGGATGCTGCCTCCGCCGATTTCCGAGCCGTTGACGACGATGTCGTATGCCTGGGCAATTATATGGGCCGGGTCGGAATCGAGCTTGGCAAAATCAGCAGGAACCGGCGAGGTAAACGGGTGGTGCAGCGAATCGAAACGCTTCTCGTCCTGGTTCCACTCGAACAGTGGAAAATCTACAACCCATACGAATTCGAACCTGTTTTCGTCATAGAGCTTCAAATCCCTCGCGATTCTGCACCGAAGCGGGGCAAGGGCCTTGTTGGCCGCCGCTTCGTCTGCCGCCACAAACAGCAGCAGGTCGCCGTCTTTGGCGTCGAACCGCTCTGCGATTTGTTCGAGCTGTTCGGGAATGAAAAATTTCGTCAAACTGCTGACAAGTGTGAGTTTGCCGTTTTCGTTTTTGGCCTTGAACCAGGCAAGCCCCTTTGCGCCATAGTCGGCGGCAAAGCCGGTAAGGGTTTTTTCCACGTCGTTGCGAGAGTATTTATTTCCTCCGCCTGGCGCACAAAGTCCCTTGACGACTCCGCCTGCCTGTATGGCGGCGGTAAAGACCTTGAAGTTCGATTCGGCGACGATGTCACTTATGTCTTTCAGCTTCATATCGAATCGCAGGTCGGGCCTGTCGATGCCGTAACTGGCCATCGCCTCTTTATAACTCATCCTTCGCATCGGAACGGGGACATCGACGCCGAGCACCTCTTTCCAGATTTTAGCGACGAGCACCTCGTGAACGCCGATGACGTCATCGGAATCGACGAAACTCATCTCGACGTCGATTTGGGTAAACTCCGCCTGTCTGTCGGCGCGGGGGTCTTCGTCGCGAAAACAGCGGACAATCTGAAAGTACTTCTCGACGCCGCTGACCATCAGGATTTGCTTGAAAAGTTGAGGCGACTGCGGCAGGGCGTAAAACGTGCCCTGAACCAGCCGGCTTGGCACTAAAAAATCGCGGGCGCCTTCGGGCGTGGATTTACCCAGC
This sequence comes from uncultured Pirellulales bacterium, assembly GCA_964536225.1. Classification (GTDB taxonomy): domain Bacteria; phylum Planctomycetota; class Phycisphaerae; order Sedimentisphaerales; family Anaerobacaceae; genus Fen-1362. Next base: position 21,560 of record CAZHVR010000004.1, on the reverse strand, counting down.
ATGGGCGTCTCGATTTCCCAGAAGCCCTGGGAATCGAAATAATCGCGGGCGACTTTGGTGACGCGATGGCGGACCTTGAGCTTTTCCTGCATCGCCGGCCTGCGAAGGTCGATGTAGCGATGCTGAAGCCGGACTTCCTCGCCGGTCTTTTCCGCCGTATCAATCTCGAACGGAGGCGTCTTGGCAATATTGAGTATCTCCAGCTTTTCGACGGCCACCTCAATCTGGCCCGTGGCAAGCTTGGGGTTTTCAAGCCCTTCGCCTCTGGGCTGCACAACTCCTTCGGCGGCGATTACCCATTCGCTGCGAACAGTCCTGGCCAGCTTGTGCGCCTCCGGGAACTTCTCCGGATTAAAAACCAGTTGAGTAAGTCCCTCCCTGTCCCTCAGGTCGAAAAAAACCAGCCCTCCGTGATCCCGATACGACCGCACCCAGCCCGCAAGAATGACTTTTTTGCCTTTGTCCGCCAGCCGGAGCCGGCCGCAGCTTACCGTCCTTTTGAGCATAAATTTCAAGTCCTAAAAAATGTTTACCCGCCCTGCTTCTGGCGGGCTTGTCGCTATAAAATCAGGATTTACAATCGGCTGAAGATACCCCAAAAACCGCTCATAGTCAATAACCGGCCCGGGCGAACACCCCTGCCGGTCAACAACTTCCGGGGCCGGTGCACAATCGCCGGAACAGTAAAAAAATAAGGTTTTGGATAGGCCGTTTATAAGGAAATACCTGACCTGACAATCAACAAAAAATACGTGACAAAATTTTCATTTCCTGCTGTTTTTTTGTTGCATTTGTTCGGCAAACTGATATATTGAACATTGTAGAGGATTCATTGAATACATCTTAAGGGTGGGCAAGAATAAAAGTTAAAACCGGAAACGGTTTTACAATAAACCACGGGCTGAGGTTAAAATCCTCCTCTTCCTCCCTCCTGGCCTCAGCCCACTTTTTTTATTTCCGTTCCGCCGAACGGTGCTTTCATTTCCAAGAATCAACCCGGCTGTATGGCCTTAACCTCTTTGTGGATTTGGAAAAAAGTTTTCCTGTGTTCGCGGAGGTGGAGCTTAATATCGATTATGGTTTTTAAGACGATTAGGACAATCAAGACCCCTGCTGGTGAGCCGATTGAAAACGACAAGAATCCGCCTGCGATTATGGCAAGATGCATAACAACGACGCGGGAATACGGCTGACCCATCAGGTTTTTGGGCCTGCTCGTTTTATATTCGCCGGCGATCAGGTAATTACGCACGAAAGAAACGCCGTGACTCAAAAACAACGCCCCCATTGCATATTTCATATCGTTCGGCACTGTCGTCCAGCAGTGCCATATTATGCCGATGAGCAGTTGCACAAAAATCAGAAAGCAGGGCCAGGCGTGCCGGCCCAGCTCCAGTGCCCTGCCGCCCTCGCTTTTGCCGAAGATAAGAAAGATGAAAATCCCGTGAATAGCGGAGAAGCCGCCGTAATGAATGATAAAGAAAGGAATCATAAAAAGCTTGCCGAGATGAAATATCGGGCACTCGACTCTGGCGAAAGCCATTTTGAGAATATTAAAAAAGCCGATGATGAGGTTTTCCGCCCAGTACAGCAGGACGATATAGAACGCGTCCCAGCCGAATACAACCACGCCGTAAATCGGCGCCATATTGGCAATGACCAGCGCCAGCAACGGCATATTTGCAAAAAAATCCTCTTTCCTGTTCATTCTCTGGATTTGGTCGGCAAAAGCCATAAAACACTTGACCTGCCCCCTGCCGTAAAATACAATATTTTAACTGAGACAGCGAACTTATCGGGCCGAAAGGCGTAGAAAAAATGAACAATGACCACGGGCTGCGGTAATTCTCTCCTCTCCTCCCTCCTGACCGCAGCCCATTTTTTTGCGCCGCAGGCCTTTTCGGTCAGCTTAAATGCCGCAAACGGGCTGTTTTGAGGAGATGCCGGCTGGAACTAAATCGAGGTGAGGAGGGCCAAAAATTCTTTTTTTTATGAATTTTCCCCTTGCGTGATTCGGCTTTTTGTGTTAGAATAGTGCTTGAAGTTGAGATGAGAATCTACCTTTAACAAACCCCACACAGGTAGATATGTTTGTAAAAATTCGATGTTAATAGCCAACAACAGGGCTGGGATATCTCGCTTTCTCCCCTCCCTCCGACCCAGTCCTGTTTTTTTTCTGCGCAGATTTCCCTCCCGCCGCAAGGTATATTCAATACATCCTGTGTTTCGTATTCGCGGTACGTTCGAAATTGACAAAGAAATGTCGCAGGGCGTCGATGGGGTGGTCGTAAACGCCGTCTTTGAGGGGCAGTTCGTCGCCGGCCGGCGTGTCGGGATAATGATAGCAGGTAAGTGCCTCGATGAGGCGGGCGCATCTCGGCGAGACGACAAGCCGGCTTTTGCTGTCGCCGGCGCGGACTGCCCTGCGGATAAGCTCGATACCTTCGGCGATGCCGCTTCGGCGATAGCGGACGTTTACGCCAAGCGAGCGTAATTCACGCACGGCGCTTGTTCCGGTAACATCGTTGGCCCCTGCGCCGGCCGGGTCGCAGAAAGTCGATATAACGCGTGACTCGCCGCCGGGGGTCCGCGATTTCATTTCGGCTGCGTGGACGTCAATCGTTGCACGGCTGCGGACGTATTCGTCGATGACGCGCACGACGCCTTTACCATCAATCTGAATCCACAGGCAGACAAAGGGATTGGCAAAGCCGAAATCCAGCGAGCGATACAAAGGTAGGTTCGCATCGTAATCAATCGGCCTGACGTGGACGTTGGGGTCGAACTGGTCGAAGACGACGTTTTCAAGGTTGGGTTTGATGCAAAGCATCTCGGCCTCCCAGGCGGCCTTGGAGCTGCGTCGCATCTGCGTAATACAGTCGTCGATTCTGAGATAACCAGTTGCCTGTTTTGCCCTGCCCGCGCAGTCGCCCCACAGGGGACATTGCGAACAGTTCCTGCCGGTGCATTTTTCGATAGTTTCCCAGATACACCATTTGAAAACATGGGCGTTAAGCTGCTGAGCCGAGGAGACGATTTTCTGCATAAGGCCGTAGGGCTTGTGCATCGTGCTGATTGATTCGAACCCTGCGATTATGGTGTCGGTTCCGCCTCCGCTATCGCTACGGCGGACAAGGCTCTGCGTCGTGAATTTTGCGGCGTTGAAAACGTCGGCATCGAAAAGCTCTACCTCATCACAGCGGAGTTTCTGGATGTGCTGGCCTCGGACGCTGACCTGCGACTGCGTGAGGACGTCAACCGCCGAACCGTTTGTAAACTGACAGCCCGCCTTTCGGACAGGGCCAGCTAAAAACCGCTCGAAGCCGTTTCGCAGAAAACCGGTCAGATATTGATACATCCTGCCGGCCTGATCTTCCGAGCCGGCTAAAATCCGCACCTGGCAATTCGGCTTGAAAACGCAGTCCAGAAGCGTCGCGACCGCCGCGAGGTCGGTTTTGCCCCCCCCGCGATTTGCCTAGACGACACAGTCGGTATTGGCCGGCGCCGGCCGTATAAAATCGCTGCTGAAACTGTGCCACAAATAATCGAGCGGGCTGTTGTGCTCGGGGCAGATTGCCTTATCCGGCACGCCGATTCCCAGAAAGACCGTGATATAGTTTTTCAAATCCTGTCTCGTCGCAGGCCTCGTTCTGCGCAATGATTCGTACAATCGGCTGGCAGACAGGATATCGCTTTTTTGCTTTAAAGATACAGCTTCTGCATATGTCATATTTCGCTCCTTATGATTTGTTGAAATGGGAATGGTGAAGATGAAAATTAACGCTGGGTATAAAAGATCATTAACTGCGGTATTTACTTACTATTCTAGCGCGGTCCTCGTTTTCTTTATCGCCCTTGAAATATATTTCTATGAATTCTACGATATCTTCCTGAGGATAATATGCGTATATTATTCTTATTCCGCTGGCAACACCCTTTCCTTTAAGTGATTTGCAGGCGAATTTTCTGGCTTTATATATGTGAGGATAAGGTACATTAAGGTCAGATATTCTAAGGCATCCACGATTGTCCTGCCCGAGCTTATGAAGAAGTTTCAACTGCCTTTCAATGAATACCTGCAAGTCTTCTTCAAGCGTTCTAAACTTTTTTTGGAGTCTTTTGAAATCTTTATCGAATTCAGGGAGTCTCCGTACTTCACTGAATATCGTCGTCATCGTATGACCTCACAGAATACGCAGGTGTGCGATAAAATACAGATTCATAATCTATTATTTTGCCATCTTCTGTCGTCATCCAAGGGACATCAGAATGAGAGTATGCGCTTATTTCGTTAGCGTTCATATCCGATAATTGTTTCAAAACCTGGTTAATTGTTTCGAGTTCCTCGCCCGTCAATTTAGATAAGTCCGGCTCACGGCAAGGCAGGTATTTTGTCTGAGGGTATTTGAAGTATTCTGTTTCAACTCTCGCAATGTCTTTGCCTTCCATTTGTTGAACGATCTTGGTAAACTCAACAGGAGTTGGGCCGTAATGATTTTTTATATACGTTGCTCCAATCATCTGCTCCTCATATTTTTCATAAAAATCAAAATCAATGAAATAGAGGAGTTTGTAAATTACTGATTCTCCGATATTGGGTTTTGAGCCAACCTGCTTCAAAACATACAGAAGTACTTCCTTAAACTTATCGATATTTTTCTGCGGAACGCTGATGCGAATATGGACAGGTTTTTTCTTATGAGACTCTTTCCGGTGCTCCAACAAAACTTGGAAATTTTTTCCAAGGTCTAGAAGAATATCCGAGGTAATATTAAATATCTTAGAAAGCTTGGCTGTTTCTTCTGGCGTTACTTTTCTTTGCCCATTCTCGATATTAGACATAGTAACCCTGTCTAAGTCCAGACGCTTAGCCAAGTCCTCTTGCGAGAGGCCTGCGTTTTCTCTCATCTGTCTTACTCTCATCCCGAGCTTCTTATCAAAATCCGTCGCCATACTTTCCTCCTTATCACCATCTACTTATTGAAATTATACCTGATGTAACAAAAGCTGTCAATAGGATGTTAAGATATATTACGTAAATATCGGCAAAATGTGTTATGCTCAATTAGCAGAAAAAAGACCGAGGCGCCTTTATTTCGTTAAGTCGTTCTGTGGCAATATGATACATAAGCCAAATCGTATGGTTTTACTTTATTCCAAGTCGATTTTCCGGATACGGGCGAGGTGGCGTCCGCCGTCGAACGGCGTGGCAAACCACAGCTCGACAATTTCCAGCGCTGCCTCGATTGAAATCATCCGCTGGCCCAATGAAAGCACGTTGGCATCATTGTGCGCCCTGCTGAACCTGGCGGAGCGCAGGTCCCAGGCGATGCCGCAGCGAACACCCTTGACGCGGTTTGCGACCATCGCCTCACCGTTTCCCGAGCCGCCCAGGACGATTCCGCGTTCGCACTTGCCCGCCGCGACGGCCTGTGCCGCGGGCCTTATGAAATCGGGATAATCGCACGATTTTTCCGAGTCGGTCCCGAAATCCTCAACGGTATGGTCGTGCTCGATGAGCCATTTCTTGATTTGCTCCTTGTATTTGAAACCCGCGTGATCCGAGCCAATCGCTACTTTCATTGTCGTCTCCTTTCTCACACTAAAGTGTCCGGCCGGATGATTATAACGTCTGCCCGCTTCGGCTCAAGCGCCAGATTTTTTTGCCGCCGCATTAATCCCGTGAGATAACCAAACTTTTTATCTGACGGGATTAACCCCTGCCCCAAAAATTACATATACTTTACTCAGAGAGATGAGACGCCCGCCGGGGAATCAGTCGCCCGGCGGGCGCCCAGGACGGACGATAAAAATTGCCCCTTAAAAGCAAAAAGCGTCTTCGAAGAGAGACGATGCCTTTCCAAAGAAAGTAAGGGCGAGATTCAGGCATTCGTCTCTCTTTCTTTTTGCGCGTCCCCATTCGCAACTGCAAATACACAACACCATCTCCCGGATTTATTAATCCGTCCCGTATTTGGATTATTCGAAAGCTGGAGTATACTTTATATAGAGCACGTGAGCCGGACCCGCGGGTCCGTTGAGGCCTTTGGCCTCGCGGTAAAAACGCAAGAAACGCCTCCCGAAAAGGGATGGCCAAGCCATTAAAGCCAGATAAGCTCTGCAAATTATTGCGTACCCTAAAGGAGCGATTGTCTGGCTTTTTTATGTGTCGTTTTCCAGCCCTTCACCTTCCGCAAGCGCCTTGAGCAATCGGCCTGCCAGTTCGGGCAGCAGTTCGGGCGCTGACTCGGAATCTGTCGGCTCGGCAGGTTCCCGTTCCGTATTCGGCCGCAGCAGATTGATTATATCCAGGCAGGCCTTGCGGGCGGTTTCCGCATTTTGCGATTCGGTCAACTGAACCAGCTTCGCCGCGGCCACGGTCGCGTATCTTGCGATTATCATCTCGCTTTGACGACGCAGGCCCTGTAGCCGAGTGTCGAATTCCAGCAGAAAAAACTCGTCTGTCTGCCACTTCTCATATACCCTCCGGCTGACCTTATGCCTGTCGAGGACCTGCTGCTCTTCGCCGGCACCAGCGAATAAATCCTCAATTACCGCCCGCTGTTTTTTCGTAACCGTTTTCACTTTTGACATTTGTCATCTCCTGATTTATGCAGAAACTGCTCCACGATTGCAGCCAAAGCTGCTGCGCGTTGCTGCGCTCTTGTTTGTCCGGGATTCAGCGTTACGCCGCCTAATGCTTTCTCGATAATTTCGCTTTGCTCCGCAGATACAAAGAAAACAATCGGAACAGCAAAACTTTCAGCATTCATTTTTGCGGGGATATCCTTCAGTTTAAGATTCGTAAGCTGCTCAATCTGCCTGCGGGTCTGCGGGATAATCCTGGCAAGCTCAGCCGAACCAAACCGTTCTTTCAGCTCTTTTAGCAACTCTATTTTTTTCGCCAGCTCGTCTGAACCGCACAACCGATTCAGCGTCGCCAGCAAAACAGCCGTCTGCTCGTCATCGACGTCCCATACGACACAGTCCGCGACCTTTCGCCCGAGCTTTTCGAGGGCCTTTACGCGATGATGTCCGTTGATAATCTGAAAACGTCCTTTCTGTTTCGGGTGAGGCCTGACGACAATCGGCTCATACAGCCCTGTCCGCTCGATGTTTCGAACCAGCTTGCGAAACGTCATCCTGCTCATCGCGTTGGGATTATCAGGATGCGCCGTCAGTTTGCTTATCACAATTGCTTTTAATTCAAATTTTTTCATTCTAAATTCCAGGTTCGACTTTCGGGTTCTTCCAGAGGTAATAGACCGGCCTGTCGGTGAGTTTGCTGACGATGAATCTCGTGCGTTCGATACCGGGCTTCATCAGCCGACGTCGGCCAAACCGCTGAAGAAACTGAACAATCTCGCGTTCGATAAAACCCGTCGCGGACCGGTTAAGCTCATCGAGTTTCTGCTGCGCTAACCGGGGGTCGATTAAATCCCGCTCGCAGATTCCTGTTGCGCCCAATGCCTCCATAAGCCGAACGCAGGCCAGCGAAGGCAGCGCATCGTAACGCACCATACCCGCCTTTTCGAAAAAGGGATTGACCCTGCCCATCACCGCAAGGGCCTCGATGAAAGCCGCGTCCATAAGCGGCATCGTCTCTCTCACTAAGCGAACGGCAAGACCCAGTGAGCGAAACCTCGGCTCGATAATTACCCTGCTGATTGTTCGAATGTTTTTGTTGATGATTTTAAGCCGGGTGCTCCTATCCAGACCCGCCAATCCCGATAAAATCGGGATCGCCGCCGAACGCATTTTGCAGCCCGCGGCGGGCATCGCGTAAACAATCACGCCGACCGTTTTAAGTATCGTCGCGGCACTAAGCTTCCCCTTTAACGCAAATATCGCAGCGTAAGGACCTACGTGGCTCTCGCGATAATGATAATGGCTAAGTGATTCATAATCCTCTCTGGTGCCCTGAACTATTCTAAGATTTTTCGTTATTGTGCAGCACATTGATCATCTCAACTTTTTATATGTCACTTCCGCCGGGCCTGTGAAATGCTTGACCACCAGCACGTCCGGCTGCAAATCTGCTAAAATATCCTCATGGCTTGACGCGAGAAAAAACGTTACCGGCGCGCCGGTATTTCGTCCGGCGAACCTGCGGACGTTGTAAGCTATACAAGCTGCGGTGATGCGGTCCAGATTGCCGCAAAACTCGTCGGCAAATATGGCCTTTTTGCCTGCCGCCAAGGCACAGGCCAGCCGAAACCTGTACTGTTGCCCCTCGCTCAAATTCGCAGGCGCGGCAAGAATGCAAAACACATCGCTCAGCCCCGCGTAACCCAGTAACCGCAATATCTCAATCGTCGTCAAATCGTCGTTTATGCAGTCAACGACGGCTTTATCTGCCGGCAGCTCTATTTCGCTGATATTGATTCGCTCATCAGCCGGGACCATTTTCGCAATCTCACGCAGCAGCACGCTTTTGCCCGCACCCGAAGGCCCCGTGATATAAACAATGTCCCCATCCTCCGCCTCGATATCGCATTTATGCACTAAGCGGCGTTCATCGAGCCGGTCGATACTTACGCCGAACATCCTGCAAACCGTCGATACTCTTTCGCTTATGGGGGCCCCATTCTCAAATCGTTTTGACACGCGAAACCGCCTCATTTTTCAGCCCTCTGTCTCCCGATTTACTGCGGTCAGCCGCTGAATTTCCTTCATCGCCTGCCTGACGGCGTAGTAAGTAATTTCATGCCTGTCGGCGATTTCCCTCATCGAAAGGCCGTCCACGAAATAATCTCTCGCTATCTCGATTTGCTCCTGTGTTAACTTGTCGCGATACTGCAGGCAGGTAATGAACTGGCCGTCAAGCAGACGCTTTATAAGTTTGTGAATCCGCCGGGCGACGTTGGCTTCATTGACACCCGCCAGACGCGCCATCTGGCTGAACGTGCCGGCGTTGTCCAAATACATCTGCACCAGCGCCCGGTCTCTTCCCGTCAGCAATTCCGCCCTGTTTCGTATCAGGTCTATCCTGTCTGCCCCGGCGTTTTGCTGTCGCAGGACAGCAGCGTCGATACGGTTAATTTTTCGAAACGCTCTGCTTCTTGCCATCTTTCTCCAACCTCCCGGCCTTCTGCCTGCACTTCATAGAGCAGCATAGAAGGGGGCCTTCGCCTCGCGTATTCTTCACTGTTCCCCGGTTATCCTGATTTCCCGCTCTCCTGTTGTCCTGATTCTCTTTTCGCACTCCGTCCCCGTCGGGCGCTTCGGCCCGTATAATCCTATCTTTTCTCATTTTCGTCGTTTTTGTTAACTCGATACGATACAGTATTGTTGTTAAATTATTACCTTATTACAATTAAAGTTTATCATTCGCTATTTATGTGCCAAGTAAACTTTTGTAAAAAACAAAATAATTTTATATGTTTGCTGTTTTACTAATAAAATCATCTGCCTTGCCCTTTGAACCGGACGAAATGAGTTGTACTGAAAAGGCCGATAATCAGGCCAAAAAACCGCTTTTTGTGTGATTTTGAGGTATGCCTCTCGACTCGCCCTCTGTGGCAATAGTTTAAGAATGAAGCTTTAGCGTAAAAAGTCAGACCTTGATAGCTTTAGAATGGAGAAAATTTCCATAGATATGGATTTTAGCCCGCCAATCTCGCCCCTATCATCTATTTTTTGATACTTTTGGCGCCGGCCCGCGGCCCGGCTATTCGCCTGCTTTTATTTAACTCTAAAGGCCTAAATAGCAGTTAAGTCATGCCTTTGAATTGCTGATATATCATCAGACACGAACAGCACCCGGAGTCCGTTAGTTTAGAAAGACAGAGAAAAGATATTTTATACTTTAAAAAGTGTAGTCGTTTGTTACTCGACCTCCGTCACAAAAGCACTGCTAACCCATTGCCGGGGAACGAGTCACGACCGCACGATTTTTTGGAGATTCTTAAAATGGCCCCCAGAACAAATAGCTCTTACGAAAAAACGTTTTGCCTCCTCATCCCCTGCATCGTCTTGCTGCTCAGTTCCGCCGGATATGCAGACCAGGTGTTCGGCAACTTCGAAACCGGTCTCGACAGCTGGACAATTGCCTGGGACGGCACAACCGACCTCGGAACCTCCACCACCGGCGCAACACTGGACAGCCATAGTATGACAGTCCTGGTCGGTCCCGGCGAGTACTACAAACTCCAGCGCGAAGGGACTTTGAACCTCGCCGGCGCCGCCCGAATCGCTATGGACATAACCTTCGTCGCCTCCGAATGGCCGGAAAGTGCCTGGTGTAATGTTCACAAAATTGCCCTGCAGGACCACTCAACCTGGACATGGCAGGAAGTCGACTACACCGATATGGTTGTCGAATCTGTCTCAGGCGCTGACCCGCCGGCTCTCGACGGCGAGAACATAGCCTACTGGGGCCCCTGGATGGGGGATGTCACCTGGACCATTAGCTGGCGGTTGACAAACGTCACCAAATCAAACGATTTTTACAGCTTGTTTATGGCACTGCAATGCAACACCGACAAAGGCAGCGGCGGCTACTACTACATAGACAACGTGCGTGTCCTCACCGAAGACGTGGCGCAGCCGCTTTCCCGCCTTCACGTCGGGGGTACGGAAAACAATAAACTCATAAATGAGGACGGAAACGAAGTGACCCTGAGGGGAGTATCTCTTGTAGATGTGGGTTTCCAGCAGAGCTGGCGGGGAGGGGTGTCCAGTATGATTGACCGTCTGACTGATGAAAGCGACACAAACTGCGATTCCGTCGGCTGGTACACCAACGTCATCAGAATGCCCGTCGTTCCTCCCGAGGATGCAAGCTACGGCTGGCCTTATCCTTTCGACCCGAACGATACCGACCTATACGACCTGTTAAGAAGCGCCGTCGATTACTGCGCCCTGAAGGGCGTGTACGCAATAATCGACTGGCACGACATCGATGATATGAACTCTACCAGTATTGCCAGGGCAACAGAATTCTGGGAATATATGGCGCCGCTGTTTGCGGATGATACCCACGTTATATTTGAGCTTTTCAATGAGCCGATTAATAACGACGGCACGGACGCTGAGAACTGGGCCGTAGTTAAGGCCGGTATGGAAACACTGATTTCAACAGTCCGAACTTATGCCCCTCATACGCTGCTGCTAATTGGCACGCCAAGGTGGTGTCAGATTATCGGACCTACCGTCGACGATCCGCTCGACGACCCCAACGTCGTTTACGTATCCCATATTTATCCCTGGCACTGGATTAACGAAACTTTATATTACACTACCAATCTTGCCGCCGTCGCCGCCGTTCATCCAGTTATCCTCGGCGAATGGGGTTTTATTGAAGACCCGAATGCCGGCATACTTGACGGAACAATCACAAACTACGGCGAGCCCCTCAAACAATTCATCGAAGGACTCGGCATCGGCAATATCGCCTGGGTGTCCAGTTACGACTGGCAGCCGCCTATGTATGACACAAACTGGTTTCTTCTCGATGGCGAGGGCTATATGGGCTGTTTTGTAAAGGACTGGCTTTACAACGGATGGATAGCCACGCAAAACACAAGTATAGCCCTGACAATCACCCGCTGTGAGGTAACTGCAGGCGCGACTCGCGGGCAGGATTCAATCGAGGCATCCGGAACTATCGCCTCCGTCCCTCCGAATCTTCTTGGAGTATCTACTATAGACGTTAACATCGTATCCGGCGCCGATGGAAATGACATTTATACCGAGGACGTCAACTTCGCCTGGGACCTGAATGGAAACAGATTTATATGGTCCACGAGCGACACGGGAAAAATCACCCTGTTGATACTTAATTTCCGCGCCAAAACCTTTGTAATAAAAGGGCAAAATATCGACTTGACCGGTCTTAACGTTCCTGTGCACCTGGATTTCACCCTCGGGGATTATCTACTCTCGGGAGATGCAAATGAAGCGATAGTCAATGGAACCCGTTCCATTCCTGCGCAATTATTGTCGGGATACGAAAACACCCTCGACGTCAAACTGGGAAGCGTCAGCGCCAGCTCCGCATCATTAAAGGACTCCTTCTACTGTTCAGGCAGTATCACCGTGCAGGACCTTAGCGGTTCGAACTTAGTCAGCCGGGACGTGAACGTCACCTGGGCCGACCAGAACGAAATTACGGTCCAGACCTTCACTATTCCGGCGGGAAGCTTCAAGGCCAACGGAAATCTCTATGAGTGCACCAACGCATCGACTACACAAGGCGCGATTGTAAACGCAAAAATAAACTTTGTCGCAGGAACATTCACGGTTGCGGTCCGCAACACCAATCTCAGCGTAACATCGGACGTGAAATTCGGAATCAATTTCACCAGCTTTGACGAGTCCGACAATATCGAAAATCTGCAGGTTGCCAAACCATCGATTATGCGATATCTGCGACGCTGAGCAGCGGTTTACGCCCGCACCATCATGTGCAGAGCTTGCAGCAAAACAACGGGGCCGGCAAAATTGCCTGCCCCGTTTTGCTTTATATCCGGTTTGTAATCTGCTATCCTCAACCACCTTATGGGAAATGATAATCCATTGATATTGGCCGTAGAGACCAGCGGCCGGATGGGTTCAGTTGCGCTGGCACAGGGGCCGAAGCTGCTGGCCGAAAAGCAGTTCTCCGGCCCGATGAGACACAGCGCCGAAATCTTCCCCGCTATCACAGAATTAGTAAAGCAGTTCGGCAAAAAACCCGCCGATATCGGGCAGGTCTATATTTCGGTCGGCCCGGGCAGCTTCACAGGCCTGCGAATAGCCGTAACACTGGCAAAAACAATGGCCCTGGCAAACGCGGCGAAAATCATCACCGTAGATACTCTCGACTGTATCGCCGCAAACGTGACCAGCGAGAATAATCTCAAGCCCAATGAACGCCTGACAACAATCCTCGACGCAAAACGCGGCCAGTTCTTTATCGCCGTCTATGAAAAGACACAAGACAAGGAATGGGAGAAGGTCTTGCCGGATTGCTTAATGACCGCTGAGGAGTTTCTCGAACGTTACGCTGATAAACCAACCTGTGGTGAGCGAAGTCGAACCATTGCGCTAATTGGCGAGGGTCTGGTCTTTTACAAAGACAGATTCAATCGTACCAACGTTCGAATCCTCGATGAAAAGTTCTGGAACCCCTCGGCAGCCAGCGTTTATAAGCTGGGCTGGCAAAAAGCCCTGCTCGGCCAATTCGCCGACCCCCTAACCCTCACGCCGAACTACCTCCGCCGACCTGACGCAAAACCAAAGAAGATATGAAGGGAGAGGCGGCTTTAATTACTTTGCCACGATACCTTTTGCGCCGCCGGAGACAAGCGAGGCCACGTTTGCCAGGACCCTCGGCAGCATAAGCCCGCCTTTTGCGGCCAGATACTTCGGCTCCCAGACCGGGCCGAATTTTTCTTTATACTGTCGCAGGCCCTGGAAGTTGTAGAAATGCTCGCCATACTGAAACAGAAACGCCCCTGTCCGCTCCCACAACGGTGACAACACACCCTCCTGCATTCCCGAAAGCGGCGCCATCCCCATATCGAACCACTTGTAACCCTCGTTCTTTCCCCAGAGCATCATCTCAATAAAAAGATATTCCATAATCCCGCCCTCGGCCGAGGGCAGATGCCGCATCAGATCAATCGAAAGCTCATACTTTTCAGCGCCCTGCCAGATGTTGGCAAAGGCAACGAGCCGGCCGTTTGCCCTGACGACTGCGACGGGTGTTCGCCTGATATACTCCGGCTCGAAACGGCCCATAGAAAATCTCTTCTCTCTGGTGTTTTTGTGTTCGAGCCAGCCGTCGGAAATCTCTTTGAGTGTCGGCATTATTGCATCGACCCCTTCGGCCGGTACGATTTCAACCGTATAACCTTCCTTGACGAGCTTTTTGTGCGTGTAGCGCAGCCCCTTTCGCCGGCTTCCTTCGATGGAGAACGCCCCGAGGTCAACCCTCGCCTCCTCGCCCAGCTTAAAAAACTTCATACCAAACTGCAGATACAGCTGTAGATTATCCTGGTCAATCTGATAAAAGACCGGCCAGCCGTCGTATTCGTCGCACAATTCCCTGAAACGCCACAGCAAATCGTCCCATTCCCGCTGAGGCCCGACGGGGTCTCCCATCGTCACCCAGCTTCGCCCCTCTATCCCGAACATAACAAAACCGCTGTAGTCGTCGTTAAAGACGAACCGTTTGTCGCCCAACAGCGCAAGATACGCGTATGCGTTCTTCGACGCGGACACAATACTGACGACCTGTGCGACGTGGTCTGCCAGAATCTCCTGCCGCGGACGCGCCGAACCACGCATCAGCCGTGAAATTGCAAACAAAAGCATAATGCTGACCACCCCTGCTGAACTGCGAAGAAATCGAGGAGCGTCCGCGTGAATCGAAAACTTCCACCACAGGTCGCTGTTGTATTCCACGTGCTTATACGAGAAGAAACCCAGCCAAATCGAGCACAGCACCGCCACTATGGCCGCAAGAACCCACCCTGAAGTCAATCGACCAGTCAAAACGGAGCTTTTGCGATAAAAAGCGGACCGGCAGGGAAGCAGCATCAAAAGCATTGCCCCCAGTATTATTGCCTCCTCGTAATCCAGTCCCTTTAAAAGCGAAAATGTGATACCTGCGACAAGCATCGCCGCTGTCAAATGATACGCGGCGTCCACTTTCCGCTGGATGGCCCTGGCAAGTATCAATAAACACGCTCCCGTCAGCGAGCCGAGAAAGTGAGAGAATTCAATCGCGGGCAAAGGTAAAAAATCCCACAGCCAGTCCATCCGCCCCTTTTCTGCCGGCAGCGCCCCTGAAAACAACAAAACGACCCCTGCAATAAACGTCGTCACCGCAAGTACGTTGGGCATAACGGCCGCGGCGACCTTGCCGACACCGCTCGCCAGACGAGTAAACAGGCGACGGTTGAGCAAAAACTCCAGCGACGCCAAAAGCATCGAGGCGAAACCGAACGGAATCAGGTAATACACGAACCGATAAACCAATAGCGAGCTTACTATCGCCGCCGTCCCGTAAAACGGCGACAGCAGTAAAATTACGGCCGTCTCAAACACGCCGAGACCGCCCGGCACATAGCTCAATACCCCAAGAATCTGCGCGAGTAAAAAAAGGGGCATAAAGCCGAAATAGTCGAGCCGGCCTCCCGCCGGCAGCAGGACAAAAAGCACCGCACCGGCCAAAAACCAGTCGAGCGAAGCAATTATTATCTGCGACCAGGCCAGAACAGGCGAAGGCATCGAAAATTCCCATCCCCGGATGCGCAGCGGTGTTTTTTTGACCGAGCTCAAAACCAAATAACCTGCGACAATAACAAGAAACACCGCCCCGATGGGCCTTACCGATGCAAACGGCAGGTGCAATGCCGCCGGCACCTGTTCAGATGAAAACAGAAATACCGACGAGCCCGCCGAAAAGAACCCCAGCCAAAACGTTACCGCACAAAAAGCCACCAGCGCCGCTACTTTTGCGGCAGATACGCCCAGCATCGAATAAATGCGGTAACGTATGGCGCTGCCACCCAGAAACGTCATATTGTGACTGAACGCATATCCCACAAAAGACGCGAACGCTATCCTGCTGTATTTTAACGGATGCTTTATATACCGAAGCGACAGCCAGTCATAACCCGTCAGAACAATGTAATCCAGAACCGTCAGCGATATCGCAGCAATCAAATGCGACCCCGACAGCAGGGCAAGCTGGGCAAGGATGTCGCGATAATGATAATGGCTGAGCTTGTGATGTATCACGAACAGGGCAATAACGAAAAGCGTCAGGCCCGTCAACGCGGCAACGTAATGGCGATAATCCCGTTTCATAAAAACAATTCATTATTATCCCCGCGATTTGCGAGAAAGCAACCCGTTGCCGTACGGTTTAAGCGGCGCCAAGCCAGCGGAATATTTCACGCAACGAGGGCCGTTTGCCGTACATCAGGATACCCGTTCGGAAAATTCTGCCTGCCAGCCACATCGACAAAAACAGGGCAATCGCCAGCAGCGCAATTGAAGCGATAATCTCGAAGGCCGGAACGTTCGAGCTCGCGGAGATTCGCAGGACCATCACCAAAGGCGACACGGGCGGGACCAGCGACAGCACTTTGGCAAAGACACCATCCGGACTTTGAACCAGCTTGTACCACGATATGAGCGGAAGAACAAAGATTAATACAATAGGCATCATCAGCCCCTGCGTCTCCTTTAGCGTATTGCAGACCGATCCGATGGCGGCAAGCATCGAGCTGAACAGCAGAAAGCCCAGGACATAAAAAACCAGAAAATAAAACAGCAGCGCCCCGGTTATCTCTATATCCAGCCCCCGCCACACGGCGGTACCGTAACCTGCCGCAGTCCACAGGCCGACAACAGTCAGGCCGATTGCTCCAAGACCAAAAATCTTGCCCGCCATAAGCTCAAAAGGGCTCGCTGCCGAAAGCAGCACCTCGATAATCCTCGAATTTTTCTCCTCGATGACGGAGCTTAGCATCTGCTGACTTATGCCCACGATTCCCATATACATAAGGAACATAAAGAAGAATGGAACCATCATTCTCATCACTGTCTGGGCTTCACTTTGCCGCCGCTGTTCGTTGGCGCCCGGGCCAAGCTCGACACGTTCAACCGGGACATTGCGAATTTCGTTCAAAAGTTCGGGTGAGATGTTCCGGGCCCTGCATCTCTGCTCGACTACGGCTTTATCGATAATTCTCTGAACGGCCCACTGGGCGTCAAGGTTCGCAGGTTTTGCTTTGTATGTATATAAATACACGTTGCCGGCGCCTTCAACGATGTCCGGGTCAATCACAACATAAGCATCGATGCTGCCCGAACGCAGCTCCGCCTTGCCCTGCTCCTGGGTCGAGCTGGCGTCGCTGCCGACTTCCAATGTATTCAGCAGGATTTTTCTCTGGGGTTTTGACTCATTGTGTTTGTCGAGCGCCTCTTCTATTTCTCCGGCGAGCCGGCCGGACAAATCAGTGACTGTCACCTTAACGGGCGGACGGGGCCCGCTCTCGCTTTTGGAAATTATACTTGTAAAGAAAATTATACCGACTGTTATAACCGGGGCGAACAGCAAGCTGATTAAGAACGTCTTGGTCCTGACGGTCTCGATGTATTCCCGCTGGGCAATTTTAAGAATTTTCCGCATTGCTCGCTCCGACCAGAGTAACGAAAATCTCATGCAGCGACGGCATCTTCACCTCGAACCTTTTCACCCGGACCCTGCCGACGACGGCCTTGAGCAGGTCCTGCGGGTCGGCCCCCTTATTCAGAGTTATCTCCAGACAGTTTTGCTGCGGCCGAACATTCGCCACAAAAGGGAGTTTTTCTATAAAGCCGGTATCGCCCTCGGCCTCGACAATAACCGAATCGGATGCTTTCTGCGAACGAATACGGGCCAGGTTGCCGTCGAGGATTTTTGTGCCTTTGCTAATAAGCAGAATGGAATCGCAAAGAGTTTCCGCCTCGTGCATAGCGTGGGTTGAAAAGATGATTGTTTTATCTTCGTCCCGCATCTCAAGAATGATGTTCTTCAGTAAATCGAGGTTCAAAGGGTCAAGCCCTGAAAACGGCTCGTCGAGTATCAGCAAATCCGGCTCGTTGATAACCGTCACGGCGAATTGCAGCTTCTGATGCATACCTCTCGAAAGGTCCTCGACTTTCTTGTTGGCCCAGTCGCTTAGCCCGATTCGCTCCAGCCACTGCGGCACACTGCGGGCCAGCACCCGTGAAGGCACGTCCTTGAGTGTTCCGAAGAAAGCAAGCGTTTTGCTTACCGTCATTTTTCGATAAAGACCCCGCTCTTCGGGCATATAGCCAATCCGGCTTTTTACCCGCTCGATTGAGCCGTTGCCGAATATGCTGATGCTGCCGGTGTCCGGCTGAATGATATTCATAATCATTCGCAGTGTCGTTGTCTTGCCGGCGCCGTTGGGCCCAAGAAAACCATAGATACTCCCCGCCGGCACTTCTGCCGTTAAGCTGTCCACGGCCCTGACCCGGCCGAATGATTTGCACACACTGTTAAGCTGCAGGGCGTTCATATAAAACCAAATAATAAAACAATCTACTTACACGTCTTATTATAACCTAAAATCCGCCTCGTTGGCGAGAATGTAATCGGAATTTGCTTTGTAGTTCAGCGCAGCGGGTGTATAATACCCCAACAAAATAACTGACGGCGTGCAGCGTTTATAAATTGCGCTATCCGCTAAACGCTATTATTTAGGAGGACAAAACGATGGCCTGGGGTGTCGGCGAAAGAAAGCTTGACCTGAGAAAAGGTCCCGGCGGAAAAGTCGTGCCGCTCGATGGGACCCAAACGGACGAAGCTGGAGGAGAAACAATGGAAAAAAAGACAAAGGCACAGCGAAACCTCGCGGGCGGCATGGATTTGCTCGATATGGATTTCCTGCTGGGCGTTATCGAGAGCACCAACGGCACAGACAAAAACGACGTTGCGATGCGTAAGCTCACCTTCAACGAGGTGCTCCGCCGCAATCAGCAAAACGAAATAGACAGCGTCTCCCTTTCGGCCTATGCTGTAGATGAAAGAGGGCTTTACGGCAAGGATATCCAGTGCGCAGCGATGAATGAGCTGGCGCACCGCACGGAACAAAAAAGCTCGTAATAACGTCTTTCATCCGCCGGTTTCGACGCTGTAAAGCTGAAGAGTAACCACCAGCAAAAGAATGGGGCTTATGCGGGCCGCAGCAGTTCGACAAGCTTGGAGGGACTGCAAAATTGAGTTCTGAGATTATGTATTTGGCAGCAGGTGATGGCGAGGAGACCTTCTGGATTCAATTGCTGGTGATGGTGATACTGGCCACGGGCATAGGGATTTTCGGCATCATCAAAAAACATAAAATTGCCCGACACAGCAAAAACGTGGTTAGTGTACGTTATAATTCGGCAACCCGGCTACTCAGTAAAATGCTGAACGGGTTAGCCCGCCGAAAATCCGAACTTCGACAGGCACTTCTGCCGGCTATCGGCCGGACTCGAACAAAGCTGGTGATGATTTTCAACTTTGTCTCATCGAAAGTAACCGGCAGGGACGACTTATCCGAAGCTAAATCGGGTACCGCCAGGCCGGACAGCCCCGTAAAGCGAGAAAAGCGGGATTTCAACGCCGGAATGGAGCTTCTGACAAGGGAATTTTTAGTGGAGGTTGTCGAACGAACCGGCACAGTTGAGATGCAGGACGTCACGATGCGAAACCTGTGTTTCACCGAGCTTGTCCGCAGAGACGAGCTGTGGGCGGTATCAAGCGACGCCCTAAAAACTTATACACTGGACAGGGAGGGGGCTTTCAACAAATCAGTTCGGTACCAGGCAATGAAAGAGCTTGCCGGCCGCACACCCGTCTTGAGGCTCGCCGACGAAGCCGCAGCAGACAAAAACGCCTGACTGCAATGCCGAGGAAAAAATTATTTTTCGAAACCCGTTAGGGGCCTGGGCGGGCACTTCGTATATTTTAGATTAGAGAGAGTCCCGCAAATT
This sequence comes from uncultured Pirellulales bacterium, assembly GCA_964536225.1. Taxonomy (GTDB): domain Bacteria; phylum Planctomycetota; class Phycisphaerae; order Sedimentisphaerales; family Anaerobacaceae; genus Fen-1362. Next base: position 2,075 of record CAZHVR010000004.1, on the reverse strand, counting down.
CGGGTTCTCTTAAAATCATTATTCTCGGACGTTCGCTTTCAGTGAGATTCGCTCGTCTCGCCTGACGGCCAAAACCGGCGCCAGGTTGTTCTGTATGACGAGTGTTATCGGTCCTGAAAACGGAGATTAAGGAAGTTTGTAATAATGCCGATGGCTTAATATCGGCTTACTTTTGACAATTTGAGGAGAGATACGGACCCGTATAAGCAGCTTTGAATGACCTCTTGGTCCGTCAAATTTTATGGATAAAGGCACCGTAAAATGGTTGATATTGGCGGCTATAGCCGTATGCGGCATGCTGGGCTACAAAGTCGCCACAAAGGCCTCTAAAGACAGCAAGAAAGAAGTGGTCTATGAGCGCCCTGAACCGAGGTTCGGAGTTGTTACGGCTATCCTGTATTGCGAAGATGAGCCGACCGTTCTGATAGAAGACCAGATTTTGCACGAAGGCGACACGATTCACGAAGTGACGGTTCTCGACATCGGCTCAGAAAAAGTGCAGTTCAGCAAACAGGGAGACAAGTGGGAGCAAGAGGTTCAGGAGCCGGCCAAGCCCGAGTGGTGGAAACGAAAGGGCGGCAAAGAAACTTCCACATAATCTTGCAGCGGCACAGCATTTTACCTGCCGCAGAGACCGCGGAGAAAAATGTAACTAAAATTCTCCGCACACATTCCGGAAGGGGTCCGCGGGACTGCGGTCTTGGCGGCAGGTCTTATTTCCGCTTTTCGCTTTTTACACCGGACAATTCTGAATCATCCTTTTTGGAAACCACCGTTATCGACCGTCTGGACCGTTTAGGCGGGCCGAAAAAAACGAAAGAAATCAGAATAAGCGCCGCACCGCAAAAAAACAGGATATGCCGTCTCGGCCACCGACAGCATGAGTCCAGCCATTCGGGGGTCGCCTGGTTTCCTGCCGGCTCCTGCGACTCTTCGCTCAGGGCATATCTGGCCGCCGCAAGCTTATCGACCGTCGCACGCGGATACGCTGTATTCGGCTCACTCGGCTCGATACCAAGCGTCGCAGGGGCCAATCGGGCAAGCTGACAAGGGTCTTCTTCAAGCCGGCCGAGCAGCTCATCGTAATCGGCATTCAAAGCTTCGAGCTTATCCTGCCTCTCCTCGGCCTGTTTCAGCAAACCCCTGTTATGGAAATATTCGAGAAAATCGCCGCACAGAACCGTCGCCGCCAGCACTGCCGCACCGACTCCGAAAAATACGACAAACACAATCGCTCGAATAGCCCGCATCGTATTGATGATTGATTATTTATCATTAATAATCAATTATCATTTTTTCTGAAACATAAACCCGGCATACCGAGCTGCCTCGCCGAGCTGCTCTTCAATTCGCAGAAGCTGATTATACTTACAAATCCTGTCGGTCCTGCAGACAGAACCCGTCTTAATTTGCCCCACGCCTGAAGCGACCGCCAAATCCGCGATTGTCGAGTCCTCGGTCTCGCCGCTTCGATGGCTTATGACCGCGTTCCAGCCTGCCCGCTTGGCCATATTTATCGCCTCGAAGGTCTCGGTCAGCGTGCCTATCTGGTTTAGCTTAATCAATATTGCGTTTGCGCAGTCGAGCTTAATCCCCTTTGCCAGACGTTGGGTATTGGTGACGAACAAATCGTCGCCGACGAGCTGAATCTTATCGCCCATTTTCTTATTCAGCTTCACCCAGCCAGCCCAGTCATCCTCCGCCAGGCCGTCCTCAATTAAAATAATGGGATACTCATCAACCCATTTCGCCCAGTGTTCGACCATCACGTCGCTCGAGACCTTCCTTTTGGGGTCTGATTTGAAAAAGCTGTATTTACCTGTCTTGCCGTCGAACATTTCGCTTGCCGCAGGGTCAAGGGCGATTGCGATATCTTTGCCGGGCTTGTAGCCGGCTTTTTTTATCGCGTCCATCAATACCTCCAGCGCCTCTTCGTTGGATTTCAGAGACGGTGCGAAGCCGCCCTCGTCGCCGACGCTCGTATTGTATCCCTTGCTCTTCAGTACCTTCTTGAGTGTATGAAACGTCTCTACCCCCATCCGCAGCGCTTCGGCGAAGCTCGGCGCGCCGACCGG
>CAZHVR010000003.1:0-73290 GCA_964536225.1 uncultured Pirellulales bacterium | reverse complement strand
CGGCCGATAAACATCACCGCAATGATAATAAGTTTCCCGGCCGTTGTCAAAGCCGGTGTTATCCCCGTTGTCAGGCCCACGGTTCCCAGGGCCGAGGATGTTTCGAACATCACGTCCATAAGCGAGAAGCCGTTTCGGCCTTCGGTTATCATAAGTGTGAAACCGGCGACAAACAAAATAATAATAAACAGCAGGGTTACCGCGATCGCCCGGCGAACGATTGCGAAACCAACCGACCTCTTGAAAATCTGGACTTCACTGCGTTTATTCAGGGTTGCTACTACGGCCATAATTATTACGGCCAGCGTTGTGATTTTAATGCCGCCGGCCGTGCCGCCCGGCGCTCCGCCGATGAACATCAGCAGCATCAAAATCAGCTTGCTCGAAGCCGACAGCCCGCTTGTGCTGACCGTATTGAAACCCGCCGTCCTGGCCGTTACGGACTGAAAAAACGCCCCGCGCCAATCCCATGCCCCGCTGCCTGTGAACCGCTCGAATATCAGGATTGACAGCATCCCGATTACTATTAGGATTAACGTCGTCATCAGAACAATCCTGCTTTGAAGCTGCATCTTTTTGGCAATGCCGCCGGCGAACAGCGTAGGCGCGCTGAATACCTTTTTCAATACCACCCCCACTCTGCCGGCCGCAACCAGCGCAAGGTCGTAAAGGACGCTAAAGCCGAGCCCCCCCAGAATTATCAACGGGCACATCACGACATAAACGGGCCAGCAGCGGTTGTAGCTGACCATACTGTCTTTGAAGAGTCCGAAGCCGGCGTTGCAGAACGCGCTTATCGAATGAAAAATACTGCAATACCACTGCCGCTGGATGCTGGTCACTCTGCCGGGAATGTCGTCCCACATCCCGAACATACTGACTGCGCCGACGGCCTCGACAGCTATGGTAGCGACAAAGATGAAAGCAATCATTTTGTTTATTCGGCCCAGCATCTGCTCGCTGAGCAAATCCTGCATTGCCGCCGACTCTCGCAGTCCCAGCATCTGGCCCAGCAGCAGGGCGAAGACCGCACCGAAGACAACGATTCCCAGCCCGCCCAATTGAATGAGCGCCAGAATCGTCAACTGTCCCATTATGCTGAAATCCGAGCCCGTGTCTTTCACTATCAAACCCGTGACACAGGTGGCGCTGGTGGCCGTAAACAGGGCGTCAACAAAGCCGATTCTCTCTTTGGCGGCGCTGCGGGGCAGCATCAGCACCGCCGTGCCGGACAATATCAGGACAGCGAAACTTACAATCAGCCCCTTGGTGGGGTTTTTTCCCGACGCCGCGAGGTTCACGGAGGTCCTGCTGACCTTTGTTATTACCTGCAGGATGAGGTAAATTCCGATGGCGGTATGCCGAATCGTTTCGGGGTTTTCGTATCTTCCTGCCGCGAAAAAGGCCGCCGCCAGCGCTGCCAGAAGCGGCGCCTCGTACCAGTTGGCCCGCCAGAACTCGCGAAATGAAACGCAGTTGAAAAGGCGAAAGACCTTCTCGGCGATAAATACGAAAAGTGATGCATAAAGTGCCGCGAAAAGGACCGGTGCAGGCAGCGGTTGTTTCCTGAACCCGAATAAAAGGGCAAAAACCGCAATCACAACCACGCCCGTGGCGATATTGACAGCGATTAGAAACGTCTCGAATGACTTATTTTTATAAGCGATGCGCATAAGGTAATCGAAGCATTCTATAATCTTATCGGTCGATTTCCAGTAAATTCGCCACTTCCCTTGGGCTTAGGCAATGTCCGCCAGCCCCAGCGAGTCGCCGAATTTTGTCAGAAGCGCCTTCCTGATATTGCGGTGGCGCGGGCCGGCCAGCGAGGCGTCGGCCGATACAAGCTCGAATGCGCTGCGTCTGGCCATTACCAGCAGGTCGTAATCCTCGACGATATTTGCGATTTTCAAATCGGGCAGACCGTGCTGGCGCGTGCTGAAAAGCTCCCCCGGCCCCCGCAAACGCAAATCGTGCTCGGCTATCTCGAAGCCGTCGCTGCTTCGTTCCATCATTTCAAGCCGGCTTCTGGCCGTCTCGTTCTCCGTGTCCTTGTCCGCAAATAAAAAGCAAAACGACTTGTCTGCGCCCCTGCCTATGCGTCCCCTCAATTGATGAAGTTGAGCCAGTCCGAACCTGTCGGCTCCCTCAATGACCATTATAGTCGCGTTGGGGATATCCACGCCCACTTCCACGACTACCGTCGCCACCAGCGCTTTTATTTTCCCTTTGCGAAACTCCGTCATTATTCGCTGTTTTTTCTCCGAGCTCATCCGCCCGTGCAGAATTTCCACTTTGAATTCGCCGAAGACCTGCGATAACTGCCGCCAGCCGTCTGTCGCCGCCTTAATGTCGCCTTCTTCCTCGACGCCGGTTATCCGCGGGTAAACAAAATAAGCCTGTTTTCCCGCACGCAATCGCGGGCGGATGTACTCATATGCCTTGGCCTTGTCTTCCGGCCCGACCCATCGTGTAATAACCTCACCTCTTCCCGGCGGGCTTTTGCCTATAATCGAAACGTCGAGGTCCCCGAAAACCGTCATCGCCAGTGTCCTCGGAATCGGCGTTGCCGTCATAACCAGACAGTGCGGCGTCCCCTCTTTTCGCAGGCCTGCCCGCTGGTGAACGCCGAACTTGTGCTGCTCGTCAATTACGACCAGGCCGAGCTTTTTGAACTCGATATCCTTTTCCAATAGCGCCACCGTCCCGACGACAATATCGATTTTGCCGGCCTTTATCTGCTGCAGGACCTCCTGTCTTTTTTTGCCCGTCAATCCGCCGGTCAGCAGCTCGCGCCTGACGTCGCTTTTGCGGAGGTATCGCTCGATACTTATAAAATGCTGGTTGGCCAGGATTTCCGTCGGCGCCATAATCGCGACCTGCGTTTTGTTGGTTACCGCCAACAGCGCCGCGTAAAGCGCGACCACCGTCTTGCCCGAGCCGACGTCGCCCTGCAAAAGCCGGTTCATCGGCCTTGTCTTTTGCATATCTGCGACGATTTCAGCAATCGTTTTGTCCTGGTCTTCGGTCAGCAGAAACGGGAAGCGCCTGCGAATTCTGTGGTCTATTTCATCCGAGCATTTCATCGCGACTGCCGAGGCAAAGCTCTCGTGCCTGTGCCGTCGAAGCGCAAGGCCTAATTGCATCAAGAACAGCTCGTCGAATTTCAGCCGCCTTTTCGCTTTTTCCAGCTTGTCCTCGTCGGGCGGCAGATGTATCCACTGCAGCGCGTTCTTTCGGCTTATTAACTCTGTTTTTTTAAGAAACTCATCGTCGTAAAACTCGCCGATGACCCGGTCCAGACCGTCGAGAACCGGCCGGATTATCTTTTTTATCTGCCCGCTCGACAGCCCGGCGACCGCCGGATATACCCCTCCGCTGAAATACTCCCAGGGTTTTTCCGCTTCCTGCTCGACTGTTACAAACTTCGGGTTGGCCAACTGAATCTGGTGCCTGTATTCGTTGACCTTGCCCCACGCCATTATCACCTGCCCCGGCTGTAACTTGTCCCTCAGGTACCCGCCGTGGAACCATATTATCCTGCAGATGCCCGTATCATCGCTGGCAGTTGCTTCGAAAATCGGCTGCCTGCGATACGGTTGATAATCGGTCGATTCGACCAGCCCGATGACCGTCGCCGTTTCGCCCGCCTTTAACCGGTTTATTTTCGTCGGCTGCGGTGCGAAGACCCAGTCACGCGGATAGTATTCCAGCAGGTCCGCGACGGTGTTGACCCCAAGCTTTGCGAACGTCTGTGCCCTGGCAGGCCCCACCCCCTTCAAATACTGCACCGCCATCGAGAGGTCGATATCGCCGGACTGTTTAGAAGCAGATGGTTCCAAACGATTAGCCCCCTTACTCTTCAAATGCGCATCTGCCGATGAGTTTGACAAACCTGACATCACACACCATTCGCTCTACGAGTTTACCCTGTTTTTTTGTCCCGACGACAAGCTCCTGCACGCCGCTGCCGCCGACCGGCGCAACAATCAGGCCGCCTGAGCCGAGCTGGTCAATCAGTTCCTGCGGCACCTTCGGCAGGGCCGCCGTGACAATAATCCTGTCGAACTTTCTTTTTTCCAACCAGCCGGCGCTGCCATCGCCGATACAAAATTCGACGTTGGTAATCCCTAATCGGCCAAGTACCGCCTGCGTTTTTTCTGAGAGCGGAGCAAAGCGCTCAACCGTATAGACCCTTTTCGCCAGTTTGGCCAAGATTGCCGTCTGATAACCGCAGCCGGTGCCGATTTCCAGGACCTCGCAAAAATTATTCAGCCGAAGCTCCTGCGTCATCAGCGCGACGATATACGGCTGTGAAATCGTCTGGCCCATCCCAATCGGCAGCGGACAATCGTCGTATGCCTGTGTGCGATACGACTCCGGCACAAACTCCTCTCTCGGCAGCCGGCCCATAACCGAAAGCACACCCGCTTCACTGATGCCCCTCGGCATAAGGTCTTTTTCCACCATTTTTTTGCGCTGGCGCTCAAACGCGTTGTCGTCCACCCCGTAATACATAACGATAATAATCCCCTCAACACCGCATTTTTGCAAATCATTTCGCTGTGGCCGGTGCCCGGCCTGACAAATCCGCCCCCGTCATTGCACAATCCCTTATTGCCGCAGTCCGCAAAATCGCTACAATACCATAATTCCTTACTGATTTAAGGAGAACAATTATGAAATTCAAAAAAGTGCTTTTTTATCTGCTTGCGGGCACCCTCGCCGGCTGCGTCCCCGTTATGTCGATAAACCCCCTGTATGACAATCAAACGCTGGCTTTCGACGAGAAATTACTCGGCATGTTCGAGGCCAAGGACGTGACCTGGGAATTCACTCGTTCGCAAGACCCGAACGTATATCAGCTAATCTATACCGCCGAGTCAAAGGACGACCCGAACGTGCTGAAAGGTATTTTCGAGGCACGGCTGGTCAATCTCGACGGGCGTTTATTTTTGGATATCTTTCCCAAAGAAGCGCCCTGGGGAGACGAGGATGAGCTTAACCGGCTCAAATGGCCCATCGATTCGTTCTTTATGATACCTGTCCATACATTCGTAAAAGTCGCAATTTCCGAATCGCAATTGAAGATTTGGCTCACGGACGACGACAAATTCGACGAGCTTATCAAGGCGGACCCCAATGCGGTCAGATACGAGTCCGTTAAGGGGATTCCTGTTTTGACTTCCCAGACCGGGCAAATCCAGTTGTTTGTCCTCAAATACGCCGATGATGACCGGCTGTTTCCCAACGAGAATATAATGACCCGAAAAGCATCCGGACCGGTCAAAGATGCCAACCAGACGAAACCTGCGATGCCGGACGCCAACGATAGACCTGTTGAGCTGAAAGTGAAAACGCAATGACCCCTTCGCCGGACTTCAGACGCTATCTTGTCGATATTGACTCGGCCTCGCTCCCACAGCAATCGACCGATTGTCTGGTTATAGGGGCAGGCGTCGCAGGCCTGCGCGCAGCCATCGAGGCCGCCGGGAAATGCAGCGTCACCGTCCTCACAAAAGGCACCGTCGAGGACAGCAACACCTGGCACGCCCAGGGCGGTATCGCCTCGGTCCAGAACAAAGACGACTCTTTCGAATCACATATCGAGGATACGCTCCGCACCGGCTGCGGTCTTTGCCGGCGGGACACCGTCGAGCTTGTCGTCCGCCAGGCGCCGCAGCTCGTCGGCCAACTGTTCAAATGGGGGGCCGGCTTCGACCTCACCCACGGCAAAATCGCGACCACCCTCGAAGGCGGCCACAGTCACCCGAGAATTGCTCATGCCCACGGTGACGAAACCGGCAAAATCATCGCCCAGACGCTCATCGCGAAGGCACGAGAGCAGCGAAACATAAAAATAATCGAAAACTTTTTCACCATAGATTTGCTTACGACCGACGGTAGTTGTCTCGGCGTTATCGGCTGGGAGAAAGACAAAGGGCTTCGGATTGTCCGGGCCGCAAATACAATCCTCGCAACCGGCGGTGCCGGACAGCTCTACCGCGAGACCACGAATCCCTCCTGCGCCACGGCCGACGGCTTGGCCATTGCCTGTCGTGCGGGCGCAGTTCTGTGCGACCTCGAATTCGTCCAGTTTCACCCGACGACGCTTTATATCGCCGGCGCATCGCGCGCACTGATTACCGAGACACTTCGCGGTGAAGGCGCGGTACTGCTGGACGCCAAAGGCAGGGCTTTTATGAAGGATTACAACCCCGCCGCCGAGCTTGCCTCGCGAGATGTTGTCAGCAGGGCCATCCTCGAGCAAATGCTCAAAACAAAATCCACGCACGTCTATCTCGATATTCGCCATTTCGACAAACAGAAATTCGCCAAACGGTTCCCCGTAATCAGCGAGCTTTGCGAGAGCTTCGATATCGATATCAGCAAAGACCTCATACCCGTCCGTCCAAGCGCTCACTATATGGTCGGGGGCGTCAAGACCGACCTTGGTGCCAAAACCGGAATCGAAAACCTTTACGTTTGTGGCGAGGTCGCTTCCACCGGGCTTCACGGCGCAAACCGCCTCGGCAGCAACTCGCTGCTCGAAGGCCTCGTATTCGGAAGAATCGCAGGCCGGGCGGCTTCTGAATCGAATACTGCCGACCGCGGGGAGCCGGCTATCAGGTACCAAATCCCGCATTCCGACCGCTCTCGACTCGATGCAACAGACGTCAAAAACTCTCTCCGCGCACTTATGTGGAGAAACGCAGGGATTACCCGAAAAGCACAGCCGTTAAAAGAGGCCCAGGAAATCATCAGCTTCTGGCAGCGATATGTAATGGATAAGGCCTTCGACTCCCCTCAGGGCTGGGAGCTTCAGAATATGCTCACCGTCTGCCAGCTCATAGCGCAGTCCGCCCTTGCCCGAAAAGAAAGCAGGGGCGTCCACTTCCGAAACGATTACCCTGTCATCGACGACGAACATTTCAAAAGACACACCGAAATTAAAAGAGAATAATAGCCGTTTTTTTGGTATAATAACGTCGAATTAACTGAACGGATTTCAATTGAAAACCGAAAGAGCGGGTCGGGCGGTCGCTTCGTCCTCGTTTCGAGGACGGGGAGGAAAGTCCGAGCAGGACAGGGCACGGTGATGGCTAACGGCCACCTCCCGATTTATCGGGACGGGACAGTGCCACAGAAAATACACGGCTGATGTCCCGAGCAATCGAGACATGCAAAGGTGAAATGGTGCGGTAAGAGCGCACCGCGGGGTTGGCGACAATCCCGGCACGGCAAACCCCACCGCCTGCAAGACCAAGAAGCCGGCGCCTTGCCCGGGCAATGCCGGCGGGTAGGTCGCTTGAGCCGGCCGGCAACGGTCGGCCCAGATAAATGGCTGCCTAAAACAAAACTCGGCTTACGGGCCCGCTCTTTTGATTTTTCTCGAAATGACCTGTTGCAGTTGAAAAGACGGTGCCTTATTTCGGCTCGACGGGCTTTTCTAAGCTGACCTTCCACTTCTTCGCGTATGAGCCGAGCCGCAATTTGACAGTAGCGACGCTGCCGTCCACCACCATCCGCAGCCGGCCCTTGTCGAAGCTGAGTTCCTCGAACGCCAGGCCCTGCGGCTCACTCAATTCGGCTGCCAGCGCCGGCGAGGCATTTAGTTTAACAACCGCGGCGTCTATCGCCTGGCCGACTATCATTCCGTCCGTTGCGATGACCGCATTGTCGGTGCCGACCTCTTTTGTGTCCTCCCGGGTGTCCGCCCCGACCTGCTTGAGTATGGCGATGCGCCTGGCGTTATCGTTGGCATAAGGTTCGTTGAGGACCTCTTCAGGAACAGTTATCTGACAATCGAAATAGACGCCCTCCCACGGCTCGACGAAAAGCTGCTTGGGACGCTCATCGACAATGAAAACGTATTTGCGGTTCACTATCAGCGAGTTCTCGTCGAACGCCGCCATATTAAACCACGACTTATGGCCTTTTTTCTTCTGGCCCGCCTGGGCGATAATACTTTTGCTCTGGCTGATTAGGCCGTATTCGGGCTTTGCGAACAACAGAATCACGTCCGCGCTTGTGCTTTGGTCTAATGTGATTTGACGATAAACGTCATAAATCTCCTGATTAGAGGGCGGTCCAGCCGGCTTAAAAAACTCCACCACCATGCAGCCCGACACTAACCCGCACAATACCAGAACCGACAATCTTATCATTTTCGCCGGCATCACGATTCCTTTTGCTTTTGTCATTCCCGCGAAAGCGGGAATCCAGTCCTTTTTACTTTTCTTTTTACACTTCCTTGGAGTCAATCCACTTCATCATTCTTCGCAGCTTCCTGCCCACCTTTTCGAGCTTGCAGTTGTAGTCCTTTTTGTAAAGCTTGTTGAATTTCTTCAGGCCCGTCCGGTATTCCTTCATCCATTCTTTGGGGAATTTCCCGCTGGTGATTTCTTTGAGAATCTTTTTCATCTCGGCCTTTGTTTTCGACGTGATAATCCTCGGGCCTCGCGTCAAATCGCCGTATTCAGCCGTATCGGAAATACTGTACCGCATATAGCTCATCCCTCCCTGATACATCAGGTCAACAATGAGCTTCACCTCGTGCATACATTCGAAATAGGCAATCTCCGGCTGATAACCTGCCTCCAGGAGCGTCTCGAAGCCCGCCTTTATCAGCGACGTCAGCCCGCCGCACAGCACGCACTGCTCGCCGAACAGGTCCGTCTCGGTCTCTTCCTTGAACGTCGTCTTTATAATCCCTGCACGGGCGCCGCCTATGCCGTTGCCCCAGGCAAGCGCCGTTTTCATTGCGTCGCCCGTCGCGTCCCTGGCCACCGCAACAAGACAGGGTACCCCGCCGCCTTTTTGAAACTCGCTTCTGACTAAATGCCCCGGCCCCTTCGGCGCAATCATAACCACGTTGTTGCCTTTGGGCGGCACGATGTATTTGAAATGAATGTTAAAACCGTGACAGAATCCTAAGGTTTGCCCCGCTACGAGATTGGGCTTGATTTGTCCCTCGTAAACCTTCGCTTGGACCACGTCCGGCAGGGTGATGATTATCAGCGATGCGCCTTTCATAGCCGACGTTATATTTGTCGGCGAAAAACCGTGCTTTTTCGCCAGCTTGTAATTTGCCGTCCCCGGCAGCTCCGCCACCGCGATCTTCACGCCGCTGTCGCGTAAATTCAAGCTGTGCGCGTGCCCCTGGCTACCGTAACCTATTGTCGCCACCTTTTTGCCCTTCAACGGCTTAATCGGCGCGTCCTTCTCGTAAAAAATCTTCAACGCCATTGTATCGTTCTCCTTATTTCTATTTTGTCATTCCCGCGAAATTTATCCGCCGTGGCGGAGCAGTAAGCCGGTTTTGCAGGGTGCTGTGCATTGCTCACCTATTTACTTTTTCTTACGTTGACGCTTCTTCCGCATTTTCTTTTGCGGTTTATCATCTGTCGCCCCTTCTTCGTCCGCATCCGCACAAGAAAGCCGCTCTTGCGTTTCCTTTTTACCTTGCTCATCCGATGCTGTTCCATACCGTATCTCCTTGCTTATACAAAATCACCGTTTGATTTAATCATCAGAATTATACACCAAACCGGCCCCGAAGAAAAGCTTTTGCAAACCGGCCTTACCTGATTCTAAGACGCGTCTTCCTGAACCGCTGCCGCAGCGGCGCTCTTCTCTTGTCTCGGCATTGCGATGGTCCCGGTCCGGGCGACATTTTTTATGCCGTATGGCCGGCACATCTCGATAAACGCCTCGATTTTTTCCTCAGGTCCGCTGATTTCGACCATAACGTACTTTTGCCCGATATCGACGACCTTGCCCTTGAATGTCTCAATCAGCGCCAGGACCTCGGCCCGCTTCTCGGCAGACGCCGCAAACGTTACCAGCATCAGGTCACGAGCGACCACCGCCTGGCCGGCAAAATCCTGGACCTTCACAACCGGAATCAGCTTGGCCAATTGTTTGCGGACCTGTTCGAGCACCTTATCGTCGCCGACGACGACTATCGTCATCCGACTAAGCTCCGGGTCCTCCGTCCGCCCGACGACTAACGAATCGATATTAAACGCCCTTGCCGCGAACATCCCCGCGACGTTCGCCAGGACCCCCGGCTTATTCTCAACCAACGCGCTTATTATATGTTTCATATTCGTTCCTCGATTCTTGATTCTCGAAACTCGTTATGGGTGTTCTCGACCGACTTGACGAAGTTATTTATCATCCTGCCAAGATGGTCATATTCTTCGCAAAAGTAATGATAACCGTCTTCGTCGTTGAGTGAATTAGTTTCGTATAATGTTCTTAAATGGTCCATAGTTTCATCACAGGAAGCCAGAGAGTATGTCAGGAACTTGATAAATTCCTGTTTATATCTCCGTCTTCCAAAACCTTCCACTATATTGCTTTTGACAGATTTGCTTGACCTTCTTATCTGGCTGCCCTCTTCAAACATCTCGAATTTTGGCAGCTTTAAGCTCATTTGGTGGACTTCAATGGCTAATTTATGAGCTTTTTTGTAAATATCCAAATCTTTGTAGCTCTTAAAAGCCATTTATATTTCCTCACTATATAAGCTGTTGATTTCGAGTATCGAGCATCCAGCATCGAGTATCAAGCTAAGCCATACTCTCCAGCAGGTCCAAGCCGTCCATTTCATTGAGCGATTTGCCTGCCGCGACCATAGGCCAGACATTCTCTTCACGCTCAACCTTGAAATCAATAACGCAGGGTCTTTTCTCGCCAAGCGCCTTTTTTATTGCCTTTGGGACGTCTGCCTTTTTGTCAACCGTCATACCAACTGCGCCCAGCGCCTCGGCTACTTGTGCATATTCAGGGTTTGCAAGGTAGGTTTTTGAGTAGCGCCTGTTGTAGAAAAGCTCCTGCCACTGGCGAACCATCCCCATATATCCGTTATTGAGGATGCAGACCTTTATCGGCAGCTCGTATTCGACAGCCGTGCGAAGCTCGGTCATCGTCATATTGAAGCTGTGGTCGCCGTCGATGTCAACAACCGTCGCGCTGGGCTGTGCGACCTGTGCGCCTATCGCCGCGGGCAGTCCGAACCCCATTGTCCCTAATCCGCCCGACGTAATAAGCTGCCTCGGCCGTCTGAACTTATAAAACTGAGGCGTCCACATCTGGTGCTGCCCGACGCCGGTTGTTATTATCGCATCGCCGCCGGTCAGCTCGCAAATCTGCTCGATGACGTATTGCGGCTTGATGTTCGTCGATTTCTTGTCGTAAGTAAGCGGATATTTTTTCTTCCACTGCGCAATCTTCGCAAACCATTCCTTGCGCTGGCGGTATTCGACCTCTTTGGCCATCTCCGCAAGTATGTATTTTGCGTCGCCGACGACGGGGATGTTCGCGCGAACGTTCTTCGCAATGCTCGCCGGGTCGATATCAATGTGGATAATCTTCGCGTGCGGGGCAAACGTCTTTACCTTGCCTGTTACCCTGTCGTCGAACCTGGCACCGACCGCGATTAGCAAATCGCACTCCTGGACCGCGTAGTTTGCGTACGCCGAGCCGTGCATCCCTAACATATCCAGCGACTCCGGCTCATTCTGGTCGAAGCTGCCCAGCCCAAGCAGCGTCATCGTAACAGGCAGATGCGCTTTTTTCGCAAGCGCCCTCATTTCTTCTGCCGCGTTTGCGATGATGATACCGCCGCCGACGTAAAGGACCGGCCTTTCGGACTTGTTTATCGCCTCGGCCGCCATCGATATCTGCCGTGAATGTCCCTTCGGCCTGGGTCGATACCCGCGCAGCTTCATTTCAGCTTTGCCGTCAAAGTTTGTTTTTGCGACCTGAATATCGACCGGCAAATCAATAACGACCGGCCCCGGCCTGCCCGTAGATGCGATATAGAACGCCTCCTTGATTGTCCGCTCGAGGTCTTTGATGTCTTTGACGATACAGTTGTATTTTGTTACCGGCCGGGTAATGCCCGTCGTGTCGGCTTCCTGAAAGGCGTCGTTGCCTATCAGCTCTGTGCGGACCTGCCCCGTTATTGCGACAATAGGAATCGAATCCATCATCGCCGTGCCCAGGCCCGTTACTATGTTGCACGCACCCGGCCCGCTGGTTACGACTATCACGCCGACCTTGCCGCTGGCCCGCGCGTAAGCGTCGGCCATGTGACAGCCGCCCTGCTCGTGACGCGGAATTATGAACCTTATCGGCGCATCATACAGCCGGTCAAAAAATGGGAGGATCACCCCCCCTGGATAGCCGAACATCGTATCGACGCCCTGGTCGATAAGTGTTTGAACGGCAATCTCAGCTCCTGTCTTCAGGCCTGCTTGCCCTTGAATGCTTTTGTCGGGGGTCTTGAGAATGGAGGATTTCTCGGCCGAACCAGCCGAGCCGGTAGATTTGGCACTCATTTTACACCTCTTTCCTGACAATATCCCGGTAAACTACAGTTTCTCGGGCCGCTTCGCATGGCCTGCCGACCCCGCCACAGGGCCGACCTGCCAAAACAAAGTTTCAGGCCCAACCATATTCCCGAAATCACGCCGACAGGCGAATCTCAGGATTGCATCCGGCTGTTTTCAACCGAATACAACTTAATTGTAGTATTTACTCACTACCCTGTCAAATTGTTTTTTCGACATTTTTAGCCCGCCACAATACATTTTACCGACAAAAAAACAGGCCTGTTGATGTAATTAACGGGTTGACGATTACAGGCGCCGAATGTATATTCTGAAACTATGACTTTGTTTTGGATAATAATAATCGTTTCTGCAGCGCTGGTTGGCTTGGGCTGGCTTGTTTACGGGATATGGAACTGGCGGCAGAACAAGCTCGAAGAGCAAATGCCCAAACAGAGGTCCGAACGCTACAAGCAGGCGACAAGTTCCGTCGCCGATTATGCCAAAAAACTGGCCGAGTTCAAAAAACCCGAATACAAAAAAGATGACTCACCTCCCGAGAATACCAACACCCCGCAGAGTTAACCTGCACCCTGATGCCCTGATTTCCTGATAACCAAAAATACGCGCATAAAAAAGTCCCGCCTGTTTCGACGGGACTGCGGGTTTTTAGTCCTGCTATAACTTCTAAGAGGGCTTTACGTCGGTCGCCTCCGGCCCTTTCTTTCCCTCTCCGAGGTCGTATTCCACCGCCTGGCCTTCCTTCAGCGTCCTGAAGCCCTCTGCAACGATCTTGGAGTGATGAACAAACACGTCTTCGCCGCCGTCGTCGGGGATGATAAAACCAAAACCCTTTTTCTCGTTAAACCATTTTACCTTGCCTGTAGCCACGTCTTTCTCCTTGAAAACCACTACCACTTAATCTCCCCGTTGTTCCCGAAAAGCGCTTTCCGGGGATTGTTAAAAAAGCGCCCCTTACACCGCTTAAAAAATACCCCAAAGACCCACAATATTCAACAAATTTCTGCAAAAAATTGACCTTGCCAAATTGGCAGGCCGGCTGTCACTGCAAAACGTCCTAAAAGACGGTTCGGCCTCGATTTTGGGGCAATAAAAGATTTGCCCGGATTGGCGCGCGGTTTGCATCGTATAAATAGTAGAAGAAGCGAAGATATTTAAGGTTTAATTAAGAAAGGGGGCACAATTATGAAACTCGTACCATTCACAAGAGAAAAGGGCGAACTGGCCCGGCTGCACAGGGATATGGACGACTTAATCGGTTCGTTCTTTGGCGGCAGACCCTTCTGGGCCGAACGCGAAGTATGGCCGGCAATTGATATCGCCGAGGATGAAAACAACATTACAGTAAAGGCCGAGGTGCCCGGCTGCAAACCAGACGATATCGACATCTCGGTGCAGGGCAACACGCTGACCATCAGCGGCGAGAAAAAACACGAAGAAGAGAAAAGGGAAAAGGGCTACTTCTACGAGGAAAGAAACTACGGCTCATTCAGACGTGACCTCACGCTAAGCTCGGAAGTCGATGCCTCGAAGGTTGACGCTTCCTACAAGAACGGCATCCTCACCCTCAAGCTGCCCAAATCCGAACGTGCAAAGGCCGTAAAGGTCAAGGTAAAAGAACAATAATTCCACACCGGTTTGGTAATTGCAGGAAAAGGGCCGTATCGGCTGTGTTGGCCGACGCGGCCCTTTCATATTTAACCCCCGAAATCCTCGACTTCGGGGGCTTTTTTATTTTTTTGTATTTTACCCGGCCCGCAGCTAAAATCGGCTAACAGTATAAGGCATTGCAATTTCTGATTATTTGGAGGTGCTTATGAACCGCAGAACATTTTTGAAAACAGTGCCCGCATTAAGCGCGCTGGGCGTTACGAAACTCGGTTTTTCACAGAATGCCGATACCGCCGGACAGTCGCAGCAGGTCCCGCAGAAATTCGGTGTAATCAAGCTCAATCCGCCCGAGCTGGACCGCGGAATCTCCCTGATGCAGGCCCTGAAGAAAAGAAAATCTACCCGTGATATCTCGGACAAAAAGCTCACCCTCCGGCAGCTCTCGGACCTGCTCTGGGCCGCCGACGGCGTCAACAGGCCCGACGGCAAACGCACCTCGCCCGCCGCAATGGGTATTTACTGCATTGATATTTACGTTGTGCTGCCCGAGGGTGTCTTCCTATACGACCCCGCCAAAAGCGAGCTTAAGCCCGTCGCCAAAGGCGATTTTCGAAAATCGGCCGGCATGCAGGATTTCGTTTATATTGCTCCCGTCAACCTCGTTTATACTTTTACCCTCAGAAATCGCAAAGATGCACCCGCGCCCGTCCCGGTAGAGAAACGAAAAATCTGGGGTGATGTCGAGGTCGGCTGCATTGTGCAAAACGTCTATCTCTATTGTGCGTCGGAGGGCTTGGCGACGGTGGTCCGGGGAATGATTGACCAGAAAAAATTCAGCGAGATTGTCAAACTCAAACCCGACCAGATCATCGTTGCCCAGACCGTCGGCTACCCGAAATAAAATCTGCTGGTTGGCTCCCAATTCTTTCTGGTGGATTGTCATTCCTGCTTGTCATTGCGAGGTCGTAAACAAGTATCATCGAATTTGCTTTTTCCCGCATACTTTGCTACAATAGCAGGTTTGGATTATTGTCGAAATTTGGCGTATTAGTGCTTTTGCAAATAACGGGACTTATATGGCACAACCGGGCGAGAAAGTTATTCGGATAACCGCGGCGGCCGAGCATAATCTCAAAAATATCAACCTTGAAATTCCCCGCGATAAATTAGTCGCTATTACCGGAATAAGCGGCTCAGGTAAAAGCTCGCTGGCCTTCGATACCATTTTCGCCGAAGGAAGACGCAAATACGTCGAATCGCTAAGCTCGTATGCCAGGCAGTTCCTGGAGCAGATGCAAAAGCCCGCCGTAGGCGAAATCACGGGCCTTCCCCCCACAATAGCCATCGAGCAGCGTAGCGCCACCGCGAATCCCCGCTCGACGGTTGCCACAACGACCGAAATTTACGATTACTTCCGCCTGCTTTTCGCACGCGTCGGCATACCTCACTGCTGGGTCTGCGGAAGGGAAATCACCAGCCAGCACTCGTCGCAGATTGTCGATTGGATACTCGACAGCCCGGCGGGAACAAAGGTTCAGATTTGCGCGCCGCTGATTCGAGGCAAAAAAGGCGAGCATAAGGACGTCTTCAAGACAATACAGCGCGAGGGATTCGTCCGCGTCCGGGTGGATGGCTCGATTTACGACATTCGAAATACGCCGGCCCTTGACAGGAAGAAAAAGCACAGTATTGCCGCCGTCGTTGACCGGCTGATTATAAATGAGCAGGTGCGGATTCGTCTCGCCGATTCGGTCGAGACCGCCTTGAAGCTCGCCGACGGCCTTGTCGTTGTATTAAGTCAGGAGCCGGATGATAAACAAAGCAACGGTAAGTGGGCCGAAACGATATACAGCGAGAAATTCGCCTGTCCCGAACATCCCGAGGCCTCGCTGGCGGAGCTTTCGCCGCGTCTTTTCAGCTTCAACAGCCCCTACGGTGCCTGCAAAAGCTGCGACGGACTGGGTGTGACCCTCGAATTCGACCCCGACCTGATTGTGCCGGATAAATCGAGGTCGCTCGAAGATGGCGCAATCGACGCCTGGCGAAAGGGCGGCAAGCAGATGAATATGTATTACGGCTGGCTCATCCACGAATTCTGTAAGGACTTCAAAGTTAATCGAAAGATACCTTTCGACCGCCTGCCCGAACGCATTCGGCGGATTTTGATGTACGGCACGAAAGAAGAAGACGAGGACAAATACGGCTACGAATTCGAAGGCGTCATTCCCAATCTTATGCGAAGGTGGAAGAACACCGAAAGCGAATACGTCAAGGAGCGGCTGCACAGCTTCTTCGGCGAGCTGCCCTGCACAAAATGTAACGGCGCACGCCTGCGACCCGAAGCGATTGCGGTAACCGTCGGCGGTATGAATATTCACCAGCTCTCGATGTTCAGTATCGAGCAGGCGCAGAAGTTTTTCGATACCCTGAAGCTCGATAAGGGAAAAACCATAATCGCCGAACGAATCCTCAAAGAAATCAAGCTGCGTCTCGGCTTTATGGTTGATGTCGGCCTCGGTTACCTCACGCTCGACCGCAGAAGCGGCACGTTGGCAGGCGGCGAGGCACAGCGAATTCGTCTCGCCACCCAGGTCGGCTCCGGCCTCGTCGGCGTCTGCTACGTCCTCGATGAGCCGACCATCGGCCTTCACAAACGCGATAACGACCGGCTCCTCAGAATTCTGCAGCGGCTGACGCAAATCGGAAATACCGTCATCGTCGTCGAGCACGATGAGGATATTATCAAGGCCGCCGACCACATAATCGATATCGGCCCTGCCGCCGGCGCCCACGGAGGCGAAGTCGTGGTCGAAGGAACGCTGCAGAACGTTATCAAATGCAGAAAGTCGCTGACCGGCGATTACCTCGCAGGCAGAAAGAAAATCGCCCTGCCCCCCAGAAGACGCGTATACAACCTTCGAAAGTGTATCGAGGTCAAAGGCGCCGCCGAGCACAACCTCAAAAATATCGACGTCAAGTTCCCCCTCGGTGTTTTTGTCTGTGTGACCGGCATCTCCGGCTCTGGAAAATCGACCCTCGTTGACCAGGTATTATTGAGGGCGCTTCGACGGCGCCTGTATAATTCGCGAGTGCACCCCGGCAAACACAAAACCATCCTCGGCGCCTCCCAAATCGACAAGGTTATCGAAATCGACCAGTCGCCCATCGGTAAAACACCCCGCAGCAACCCCGCGACATATACCGGCGCCCTCGATGAGATTCGTAAATTATTCGCCAAAACGCGCGAGGCCAAAATCCGCGGCTACAAGGCAGGGCGGTTCAGCTTCAATACACGCGGCGGCCGGTGCGAAAACTGCAAGGGCCAGGGCACAATGAAAATCGAGATGCACTTCCTCCCGGATGTGTATGTGACCTGCCAGCAATGCAAGGGCAAACGATATAACCCCGAAACCCTTGAGATAACTTACAGGGGCAAAACAATCGCCGATGTTCTCGATATGCCGGTTGAGGAGGCCCTCGAATTCTTCGCCAATTTCCCCACCGTCGTCCGCTTCCTCAAAATGCTAAACGACGTCGGCCTCGGCTACATGCGATTAGGGCAGCCGTCAACGACGCTTTCGGGCGGTGAGGCGCAGCGGGTGAAACTGGCGTCGGAACTGGGTAAGGCCGCGACCGGCCATACGCTTTACGTCCTCGACGAGCCGACGACGGGTCTGCATTTCGCAGATATTCACAATCTCCTCAACGTCCTGCAGCGGCTGTGCGATATGGGCAATACCGTCGTGGTAATAGAGCATAACTTAGACGTAATCAAAATGGCCGATTATATAATCGACCTCGGCCCCGAAGGCGGCGACGCAGGCGGAACGGTCGTTGCTACCGGCTCGCCGGAAGAAATCGCCAAAAACAACGCGGGTTTCACCGGCAGCTATCTGCGAAAAAAACTCGATGAAAAGCCGTCGTCGGCGAAAAAGAAAGTCAAAACGGGATAACTTTGAAATTTTGTATTTGTGTAGGGCAGGCGAGATGAAAATGGTAAAAACACTTCAGTGGGTCGGCGGAATTGACGGTTGCCTCGAAATCATCGACCAGAGACGGCTTCCCGGTGAATATAAAATCATACGCTGTATAAACGTAAAGCAGTTGTATAACGCGATAAAGACGTTGGCGGTCCGCGGCGCGCCCGCGATAGGAGTGGCGGCGGCGTTCGGGACGGTAATCGCTTTGAAAGGCGTATCGGCCAAGGCCCTGCCGAGGGAGGTAATGGCGGTCTTTAAGCTGGGCTGTAGATACTTAGAGAGGTCGCGGCCGACGGCGGTGAATCTGAAATGGGCGCTGAACAGGGTAGAAAAAAAGGCAAAGGACTTTGTCAAACGCAATCCGGCCGCAAAGGCCACGCAGTTGCGGGAGGTCGTATTGGCAGAAGCTGAGGCAATTTTCAGACAAGACGTGCAAATGTGCGCCAAAATCGGCAGAAACGGCGCAAGATTCGTTAAAAAAGGATTCTCGGTTTTGACGCACTGCAACGCGGGTGCTCTTGCCACGGCCGGACAGGGAACAGCGTTATCAGTTCTTTACGAAGCCAAAAAACAAGGCAAGCGCTTCAAAGTTTACGCCGACGAATCAAGGCCGTTATTGCAGGGGGCGCGACTTACGGCTTGGGAATTGAAACAGGCGGGAATTGACGTTACCGTGATTTGCGACGATATGGCAGGGGCCTTGATGAGCGAGGGCAAAATAGATATGGTCATCGTCGGGGCCGACAGAATCGCCGCAAACGGCGACGCCGCAAATAAAATCGGGACATATTCTCTCAGCGTGCTCACCAAGGCGCATCATATACCGTTTTATATCGCCGCGCCGTCGAGCACATTCGATTTGAAAACAAAAACGGGCAAAGATATTCCCATCGAACAGCGGCCGGCCGACGAGGTCCGGCAGTTGGCAGGCAGAACGGTAACACCCAAAGGAGTTGATGTTTACAATCCTGCGTTCGACGTTACGCCTGCGAAAAATATAACCGCGATAATCACCGAAAAAGGAGTAATCGAAAAGCCGAACGAGCAAAAGGTGAAGCGGTTGATGAGTAAATGAGTCAATGAGTAAAAAACTTCCGCCTTTGTTCTTCGTTGTTGTCAGAGTATCGTATTAGCGGTATGATTTGTCTGTAAATGTAAGTTAAAAGACGGGTGGTTATGAACGAATCCCAAAAACACGCATTATTGAAAATCGCCAAGGATACCATCGAGGCCGTAATAAAGCACAGGCCGCTGCCAAAAGTAGAAACGGATGACCCCGACCTCGCCGCCCATTGCGGCTGTTTTGTCACAATAAAGAACCTTGCCCGTTCAGCCGGCGGCGGCGGCGAGCAGCTTCGCGGCTGTATCGGTCAATTCATAGCCGACAGGCCGCTGGTTGATATGGTCCTCGAAATGGCTAAGGCCTCCGCAACCTCCGACCCCCGGTTCTTTTCCGACCCTATCACCCCTGACGAATTGGCCGACCTCCACATCGAAATCTCCGTCCTCTCGCCCCTGAAAAAAACCTCTGACCCCCTCTCCCTTCGCCTCGGCATCGACGGCATCTACATCAAACGCGGCTTCACCTCCGGCTGTTTCCTTCCCCAAGTCGCCGAGGAGACGGGCTGGTCGAAGGAGGAATTTTTGTCGTATTGTTGTTCGCACAAGGCGGGGCTTTCGCCGGACGCTTGGAAAGACCCGAAAACCGAAGTATTTCTTTTTACAGCCGAGGTCTTCGGTTCTGCGTATAAAGATATATGAGCAAAATCAGCGTAATCTGTGTAATCTGCGGTTTTTGCCTTATCGGCTGCGCATCGACCCCGTCTGCCCAGACGGCCGCACCGCCGATTAACACCCCCGACGGTATGATTATCTGGCTTCGCGCCCAGAACCTGCCGCCGCTGGAATCGGTCGAGCCGTGGCAAAATCAGTTCGGCCCGGGTCTCAAAATGACCACCGCCCACTACGAGATTTACACAACCCTTCTCGAACCGCTTATGTTGTCGCAGGTCCCCGGCTTCGTGGAATCGGCGTATCGCGGCTACCAGGGCCAGCTTCCCAGGTCCATCGAGACCACCGCCCCTTTCACGCTTTACATCTTCGCCAACCGGCAGCAGTGGGAAAGCTTCACTAAGGATTTCGTCGGCCCCCAGGCCCCCCTCTATCTCAAAATCAAAGCCGGCGCTTATTACACGAATGGCGCGTGTGTCGCATACAACATCGGCCGGGAGCGCACCTTTGCGACTATAGGCCACGAGGGCTGGCACCAGTTCAATTCTCGCCTGTTCAGGTATCGGCTGCCGAGCTGGCTCGACGAGGGCATCGCGATGCAATTCGAGATTAGCAAATACGACGGGGGACTTTTCACTTTCCAGCCGGAACGCAACGGCTACCGCCTCGCATCGCTGAAGAAAACCCTGCTCAAAAACGAGACCATACCGCTGCAGGAGCTTGTCAGCATAAACCCGGGCGAAGTCGTCATTGAAAGCGACCAGGCGGTGGCGGCGTTCTACAGCGAGGCATACGCGCTTGTGCGGTTTCTGCGTGAAGATGATTACGGCAGGCGCCTGGCTAATTACCAGAAGCTTCTGCTTGACGGCCTGAACGGCCGGTGGCCGTTAGACGAAACCGGCCAGAGAATCGCAGCCGACAGGAACATCCCGATGACCGTCGGCTGGAACAGAATGGTCGGCTCGATGCTTTTCGAAAAATACATCGGCGGCGATTATGCGACAATAGAAAAAGAGTACCTGAACTTCTGCCGGAAAATCGTCTATAACGTCCGGCTCAAGTGAAAAAATTGAAAATCGCAAATAATAAACTCCCCTTAATCCTCGCATCTGCCTCACCAAGGCGCAAGCAGCTTCTCGCGGCAGCCGGCTATGAGTTCGAGGTTGTCCCTTCGACCGTTGACGAGAGCGTTTTCGCCAGTGAAGGCGTCGCACCCGTCGAGTACGCCAAGAAGCTGGCCCTTGCAAAGGCAAAGGACGTCGCGGCAAAGCTGCCTGATTATCTCGTTATCGGGGCCGATACCGTCGTCGATTACCAGGGCCGGATTATCGGCAAGCCCGCCGACGCCGAAGACGCTGAAAGGATTATACGGATGCTTTTCAGCAGGCCTCACAGGGTCATTACCGGCGTTGCCGTTGTCTTCAAAACCCTTCGACATAGCTCAGGGCAGGGCCGTCGGGTTGAAATTGTCGAGGCCGACACAACGACAGTTTTCCCAAAAAAGCTTACCGATTCCCAAATCGCCGGACATATCGCAAGCGGTATCTGGCAGGGCAAGGCCGGGGCTTATGCGATTCGCGAACGCGACCCGTTCGTTGACCATATCGACGGCTCTCTGACAAACGTTATGGGTCTGCCTATGGAGCTGCTCAAACGAATACTTCCTCAACGCTGAGCACGCAGAGAAAAATTTTAGTGCTTTTGCGACAAATCTGTTTCTTGCGGAAAAGTTAATCTCGCAAATTTGCTGTGATACTTTATTGCAGCGGCGTCACGGGCACGGTTGATAACACATCAAATTATAAGCCATTTCGATTTGATTGGGGCAAAAAACGATGTTCAATCCGTTTGCGGATTACCCGCCGAACAGGACGGCCGGGACTCGAAAGTAGCAAAGGCAGACAACAACAATAAATACAGCTGCGGCACATAGTCCGACAAAGAAGATCACGTTGGGTTTCAGAATACGGGCGGCCTCGGCTGAAAGGAGCTTCGGCTGGATGTAAAAAAGGGCAAGAAGAACACAGCCCGCCTGTAAAGGCGTGAGCAGTAAGCCGTCGAGGACCGAGCCGGCCTTGACGAGATATACGGGCTTGTAGCCCAGCGTATAAATGATGACCATACTGGTGAGGAAAAAGACCACGAGGAAAAACCTGTACTGTGTTTTCCAGGGGAATTTTTTGGCAACCGAAGGCAGGCAGATTCGGCAGCAGTCGCTCAATAGACGCGGCCAGCCGGCGAGTTGACCTATCTGGGTTGATAATAAAGCCGCGGCGCCTGCCAGCAGGAACAGAAACGCGCCAATTTTGCCCCAGTTAGCGGAGAAGATTTCGGAAAGCGTAACCGCCACGGTGGCCCCTTCCGGTGCAAGCCGGCGAGGTCCCAGTATGCCTGCCCCGGCGATAAGAAATGCTCCGGTGGCAAAGATACCAATCAGGACGGCTATCGTGGCGTCGGTGTAAAGGACTCGGCACCAGCCCTTGAGCTTGTGCGCGGTTTCGGTGGACATTGATTTTAGCATATCGGTATCCGCGGGCCTGCCGTCGCCCCTGCCCCTTGTAGCGCCGTAGCCGGCCCCGAGGACCCAGTAGGTGTACCAGACCTGCGAAGCGAAGCCGCCCGCGCCCCAGCCGATTAGGGGCAGAATTTCCTTCCAGCTGTTTTCGGAGGCGCCTTTCTCAATCGCCCAGGCGGGGACGGCAGGGACATTGGGTATGAGGGAATGCAGAAATTCCGATAAACCCGGAAACACGCGAACGGCCACGTAAATTGTTCCGACGACTATAATCGAAACAAGCACGCTCATTACCATTTTTAGCACTTTGAATGTGCCGGACCAGACGAATGCGGCGGCGGTAAGCGATACCGCCCAGCCGCATAAAATTTGCGCTATGCGAGTATTCGCGCCGAAAATAGAGGCGAAGAACATGCCCGCGACATTGGCCAGCGCCGCGATGGCGATGATGGCGGCAATCGCCTGAACGACCAGTATGACCCAGATGACCCAGTGGCGAGGGCCCGGGATGCGGTCGAACATATCTATCATCGCCTCGCCCGTGCAGACCGTGTACCGGCCGCCGCTCATCCCAATCCAGTATTTCAGGAATATGCCCAGGATGACCGCCCAGAGGATGCCCGGGCCGAGGATTGCGCCTGTACGGGTGGCAAGGACAAGCTCGCCTGAGCCGATGTATTCGGCGCACCAGACGAACGACGGCCCCACCATTGCCAGTATCAATAAGCCCTTCGGCGGTTTCAGCATTTCAATGTCACTCATAGATAACAGTTTTAGCCGATGGAGGTGAGGATTGCACGGTTTTTCCGCAGACAAACTGCTGCGCAGATTAGCAATTTTGTTCTTTTCAAACGACAGTCCGGATTGTAAACTGCCCGACAGCAATTTATTCAAAACTCGGTGAAAGGGGAAGATATGGACTCTTCAGGTATTAGCAGTGAGGCGATGCCGGTAGTTGTGTTTGTGCTAGCGGTTCTGGGGGGAGTGGTCGGCATTATTCTGACCATAGCCATAATCTGGATTTACTGCAAAATTTTCGCCAAGGCGGGCTATGGCTGGGCATTGGGACTGCTGATGCTGGTGCCGATAGTCAATATAATTATGCTGTGCGTCCTGGCGATGGGCGACTGGCCCGTGCTGAGTGAGCTTCGCCGGCTAAAACAGCAGGTCCAGGAAAGCGCCGGTCAGCGTCTGCCGCAGCGGGCCGAAGACCGGACGCAAGGCGAGCCGGATGAGCCGGCACAGGAAGGTTAATATCATTTGTTGAGAATGCGCAGGAGGAACTTATGGATAGTTTGCGTCCGCAGCACGTAAGTGTAATAGACCCTGTCGGCCCGGCAATCGAGCACGTTCGCCTATTGCTTTTTCGGCCTTTTAACCTGTCGAAATGGTTTGTAATCGGCTTTTGCGCCTGGCTGGCACAATTAGGGCAGGGCGGCGGCGGGCCGAATTTCAACTTCGGATTTAACAACCACCACCACCGAGTTAATAGTTGTGCATCAGAGCTGGCAAAGGCCAAAGAGGCCTTGCAGGCACATCTGCCCTGGATAATTCTGGGTGCTGCGATAATCATCCCCATAGTAATCATATTGTGGCTGGTCTTTACCTGGCTAAGCAGCAGGGGCCGGTTTATGTTTGTCCACTGCGTCGCAGGCAACAAGGCCGAGGTCGTGGTCCCCTGGAAGGCATTTTCCAGCCACGGAAATTCACTTTTCCTGTTCCGCATTGTTGTAGGATTGATAAATTTATTGGCCCTGGGACTGCCGGTTGTGCTGATGATAATCACGATTGTTTCATTAGCGTCGTCAGGACCGGGTGCGGCGGCGGTGTCGGGCCTGATTGTGGCTATTTTTGCCTTTGTTTTTGTCGCCGTTGTGTTCCTGCTGATTTCGAAATTTACGACTGATTTCGCGGTTCCGATTATGTTTCTGCAAACATCGAGCGCCCTGGCCGGCTGGAGGGAGCTGCTGGCGCTTATCGGCTGCAACAAGGCGCGTATGCTCCTTTACATACTCTTTCAGATAGTCATATCGATAGTCATAGGCGTAATCGCTGCGGCTGTTTGTCTGATTGGGTGCTGCTGTTGCTGTATCAGCGTGCTGTTATTTATACCATACATAGGGACGGTGATTCTGCTGCCCCTTGTCGCGTTCAAAAGGGCGTATTCGCTTTTCTATCTGCGTCAGTTCGGGGCACAATTCGACGTATTCGGCGGGCAGGCAATATAAGTCGTGATGTCCGGCAATGACCAAAAAAAGATTATTTTCTTAAGCGCTATCGAACCCAGCGCAGACAGCCATTGCGCCGGGTTAATTCGGGCGCTTCGTCAGAAGCGGCGTGATGTCGAGCTTACGGGCATAGGCGGTCCGAAGATGGCCGAGGCCGGCTGCACGCTTATAAATAAGCCGCAGGAAACCGTCGGCCGGGCCGTGATGACGCATAACGCCTTTGCGCATATATTTCACTTTTACGGGCTTATAAGACGGACAGCCCAATTTCTGGCGAACAATAAAATCGACCTCGTTATCGTTTGTGATTCGCCCGCCTTTAATTTTCACGTCGCAAAGCAGGCCAAAAATTCAGGCATAAAGACACTCTTCTACGTCGCGCCGCAGCTTTGGGCCTGGGCGCCCTGGCGGATTGGCAAGCTGCGGAAATACTGCGACAAGCTTTGCTGCATCCTGCCTTTCGAGCAGGACTGGTTCGCCGGCCGAGGTGTGCCCGCCGAGTTCGTGGGCAATCCCTTACTCGATGGGCTTACACAGTCGGATTTGACAAAAGCGAGGCGCGATTACAGCGGCTTCAATCCCGCCAATGCGAAAATAGCAATCATACCCGGTTCGAGGGCCGCAGAGGTGGGAGCGCTCTGGAGGCCGATGCAGCAGACAGCGATAAACCTGCGGAAAAAATACCCGCACCTGACGTTTGTAACAGTGGCCGTGGACGAGGCGACCAGGGGAGCGCTGGATTCGACTCGCCTGTTGGAATTCAGGACCTCTTACGCGATTGACTCGGTATATCGGACGGCCGGAGAGTGCGACTTTGCCCTTGTCGCAAGCGGTTCTGCCACGCTTCAGGTGGCTTCAGCCGGCTGTCCGATGGCGATTATGTACAAGACCAGTCCTGTGATGTGGCACATACTCGGCCGATGGCTGGTCACTACAAAATATCTGTCGCTGGTAAACATTCTGGCAAACCGACGACTTGTCCCGGAGTTTATGCCGTATTTTCGCTCAGTTGAACCGGTCGTAAAGGCAGTTGGGGACCTGTTCGAGTACAGGGGCCGGCTGACAAAAATCAATTCAGAGCTGTTATCAATCGTGCAGCCGTTAGTGGTTAAAAAAGCCGGCGGCACCGTAGCAGGAACAGCCCTGTCGATGTTGGATTGAAATAACGCTTCTTCGTGCGGATTTCTTTTGACATATCTTGTGTCGGGCTTTTACAATTCTACTATGCGTCGTTGGTGATGTGTTGAACGTCAGGCGGCACAATAGTGGAATTGAAAAAACGAGGCGGGGATAAGCTGTGAGATGTCCTTTCTGCAAAGAAGACAGCGACAAGGTAATCGACTCGCGTTCGAGCGACGGGGGACGGATAATCAGACGAAGACGCCAGTGTCTGGTGTGCAACAAGCGTTTCACGACTTACGAGAAGACCAGCGAGAGTTTCAAGATGTATGTGATAAAGAAGGACAATTCTCGCGTTCCTTACGACAGGGAGAAAGTTATCACCGGCCTGCAGAAGGCCTGCTACAAAAGGCCCGTCTCCGTCGAGGAGATACGCGATATCGCCGACAAGGTTGAAGAGGACATATTCCGGAATTTCGACAAGGAGGTGACCAGCTCCTTTATCGGCGAAAATGTTATAAAACACTTGCGTGAGGTGGACAAGGTCGCGTATATTAGGTTCGCCAGCGTGTATCGTGATTTCAAGGACGCCGGTGAGCTGATTCAGGAAATAAGTCAGGTTATATCACAAGCCGACCTGGCCGGGCAGCAGAAGCTTTTTCAGTAGCCGCCCGGGCGGTCGCAAAAAAAGCAGGGAAGCTGAATATGTCACGGAGGGTGTTGAAGCTGAAGGTTATCAAGCGCGACGGCGCAAGGGAGGAATATTTTCATACCAAGGTCCTGGGCACCATAATAAAAGCGTTCGACGCGACCGGCCGGCCCGATATAACCGCCGCCGAACAGTTTGCAGAGGCGATAACGTTTTACCTTCACAATAACGACGGGCGCCGAAACATCGATTCAGGCGAGATATTTTCGATAATCGAGGCGGTCCTGGCCGACACGGGATGTCTCCAGGAAGCGATAGCCCTCAGCGAGCATTACTTTCAGCGCAAGCTCAGTCGAGGCCGGGTCGAGGTTGTTCACGGAAAAGAGACGGATTTGACCGATGCCGGGATATTTTCCGAGGGCGTTAAAAAACAGGTCAGAAGCAGGTGGGACAAATCGAGGATTGTCGAAGACCTTGTCAGCGGGCAGTGGATGGACAGGTATTCTGCCAGAGCCGTTGCCTCGATGGTGGAGGAGAGGGTCTTCAGTATGGACCTGACGGTGGTCCCTTCCGGCTTAATAGAGCAGCTCGTCCTCAACGCCGCCGCTACGGTCCTGAAGGCACGGCAGCAGCTCCAGACCGTTTGAGTTCAAATCAGCTTTTTCAACAATACCCCACGGAACAAGTGCCAGTATTGCGGCCAGAAAATACTTGCAGAATCGGCCGGATATTGTTAGCTTATCGGCCGGGCAGTTTAATAGCGATTATTACAGTAGTCAGCATTTTTAGAAAGGAGCTGAGTTATGAACAAGAGTCAAATCCGCATTTTGATGGGCGTATTGTGCCTTATGGCTGTGTACGCGATAATAGCGGGATGCCAGAGCCAGGCGGCAGGGCAGGACCCGGCAAAAGACACAAAAGCCGAGGCAAAAAAGGCCGAAGCCAAAGGCCCTACCCTGGGCCCGTACAAGCTGGCAATGAACTGGATGGACGAGCCGGGTTTTGTGGACCACTGGCTTGTCATCGGCCCATTCCCCAACCCGGGTGAACGGCCGGACAACGCCGGCTTCAACGTCGATTATTTGAAAAACTATGGCGGCGAGGCCGCTTATGTTCCCACGAAAGGCCTGGAGGTAAAAGACGCCAACGGAAACGTCTTCAAGTGGCAGCAGTACGAGGGAACCACTACGGACATCTCCTTCTTTGCCATCGAAGGTCTCGGCCTAGAGCCGCAGCAGGAAGACATTCTTTGTTACGTCGCCTGCTGGCTCGATTCCGACGCCGATAAAGAGGTGGAGCTGCGCGTCGGCTCGGACGACGGCTATAAGCTCTGGCTCAATCACAAGCTGGTCGGTGAGCAGAATGTTTACCGCTCGATGGAGATGGACCAGGAAACATACAAAGTAAAATTGAATAAGGGAATGAATCTCGTCCTGATGAAAGTTACTCAGGACTGGGGCGAGTACGAGTTTATGTTCCGCGTCGTTAACGCTGAGGGCAAGGAAGTGCCCGGAATCAAGGTCTGGAACTAAGCCATAAACGTAAAAAAACCGACCCGCCGGCCTGCCGAGAAACAGACCGGCGGGTCTTCTTTTGTGCCTCGCATTTTTACAGGACAAAAGCCGTAAAAAAGATTAAGATACGACCCGCTATGCGGTTAATTGCAAGGAAATCCCGGCTGAAGGGTTCGGTCACGATTCCCGGCTCAAAATCGCACACAATTCGCGCCGTGGCAATCGCCTCATTGGCCGAAGGAACCAGCACCATCCGCAGCCCGCTTGGCTCGGGCGATACATTATCAGCGG
This sequence comes from uncultured Pirellulales bacterium, assembly GCA_964536225.1. GTDB lineage: Bacteria > Planctomycetota > Phycisphaerae > Sedimentisphaerales > Anaerobacaceae > Fen-1362. The sequence goes on along the minus strand of CAZHVR010000003.1, from coordinate 45,293 downwards.
TAAGCTGCTACCGCCTGTTGGGTGCACAAATAGATACGTCGCAAAGCACTCTCTGGAAGATCACAGGCACGGGCGGCCGAATCCTCGTGCCTGAGCAGACAGTGGACGTCGGCAACTCGGGCACAACGCTTAATCTCGCACTTGGCTCAGCGGCCCTTGCGCCTGACGGACAGACAACAAACTTCACGGGAGACGCCCAGATTCTGTCCAGATCGTCCGAGCCCTTAATCAGGTCTTTGAACGAGCTGGGCGCAAAGTGCATCAGCATCAAAAACAATGGAAAACCCCCTGTCGCTGTTACAGGCAGAATTAGAGGCGGCAAAACTTCGGTAGCGGCTGTCAGCAGCCAGTATCTTTCGTCGCTGCTGTTGTGCACACCGCTTGCGGCCAGAGACAGCGAAATCGATGTTACCCTGTTGAATGAGCCGGGATACGTGCAGATGACGCTCGACTGGCTGGACGGCCAGGCAATCAGGTACGAAAACGATGGTATGCGACGGTTCAGGGTCAAAGGCGGACAGGGCTACGGTTCTTTCGATAAAACGATACCGGCCGATTTTTCCGGCGCAACGTTTTTTTTGTGTGCGGCGGCGCTTGCCGGTGACGAGGTGACGTTGCTGGGGCTTGATTTTGCCGACAGTCAGCCGGACAAGGCGGTCGTTGAATATCTAAGGGCAATGGGCGCCGAAATAAGGGTTGAGCAAAAAGCGGTTACGATAAAAGCCGCACCGCTCAAAGGCACCGAGATAGATATGAATGCCACGCCGGACGCATTGCCGGCTATGGCGGTTGTCGGGGCTTTTGCCGAGGGACAAACGCGCCTGGTTAACGTCCCGCAGGCCAGGGGTAAAGAGACCGACCGCATAAAATGTATGGCCGAGGAGCTTAAAAAACTCGGCGCCGACGTCGAGGAGCTGGCGGACGGCCTGGTAATAAGACAGAGCAAATTGACCGCAGCCGGGCTCGACGGAAGGGGCGACCACCGGATTGTTATGGCGATGGCGCTGGCCGGTATGATGCTCGAAGGGCAGTGTGAAATCGACTCAGCCGAGGCGATTAACGTCACGTTCCCGGAATATGTGAATTTAATGACGAGTATCGGTGCAGATATGGAGATAAAGTAAGGAGAAAAATATGATTGGCTGTCATATAGGTCGAATGTTTCAGGTAACGGTCGCGGGCGGCTCGTACCAGGACGGGCTGGCTGCCATTGTGCAGGGCCATCCGCCGGGAATGTTGCTCAGTGAGCAGGAAATCTACGGAGATTTGCTTCTGCGAAAGCCCGGCGCAGACGAGCTGTCAAGCCCGCGAAAAGAACCGGATTTGCCGATAATTTACTCGGGGCTTAACGCCGCCGACACAATCGAAGGCGCAGGTAACAAAAACCACACCAACGGCACGCCGCTGACCATACTGATACCGAACCTCGACCGACACTTCATACACATAAAACAGTATCAGGACACTAACCGCACGCCCCGGCCGGGTCATGCCTCGTGGGCGACGTTTGTCAAATACGGCCCTGATGATGATGCAATCGGTGCGGGCATCTTCAGCGGGCGATATACCTCGACGATAGTCGCTGCCGGCTGTGTGGCGAAGAAAGTGCTCAGGAGATGCGGAATCAGGGTCTTTTCTTACGTAAAGGAAATCGCAGGCGTGCGATGCCCGGACATCGAACACGACAAGGCCTTTCAATATACTGAAAACTACAAGAAAATGCGGTGCGACCTCGACCCGTTCTACCAGGAAATTTACATCAGGGGCCGGGTCAATATGGATATGCGCTTTCTCGAAAAGGCGGCCGTCTTGGCGCAAATTGAGAAGGAGATCGACGACATCCGTGATAATGCGCCGAAGACCGGCGCAAAAGAAATCGAGGACAAATACGGTGTTCACCACATTGTAAACGCGCCCGATATCGAGGCGGCGCAGGCGATGACAGATGCCTGCAACAAAATTTCAGCCACAGGCGATTCGGCAGGCGGCGTAGTCGAGGTGGTTGCCCTCGGCGTCCCTACCGGTCTTGGCGAACCCGTCTTTTACAAGCTCGACGCAGAATTAGGCAGGATGCTCGGTATAGGCGCGGTCAAGGCCGTGGAAGTCGGTGCAGGTATGGCCGTCAAGGATATGACTGGAAGTCAGGATAACGACCAGATGCATTCAGAAAAGGGCTCGGTTGTGTTTGACTCGAATAACGCCGGCGGCGTCACGGGCGGTCTGGCAACCGGACAGCCGCTAATTGTCCGCCTTGCCGTCAAGCCGACGCCGACAATCGCAAAGCCGCAGCATACAATCGACAAATATACCCTCGAAAACAAGCAGCTTGCTGCTATAACCAGGCGCGACCCTACTATCACCGCCAGGATTTGGCCCGTTGCGGAAAATTACACGTCAATCGTTTTGCTTGACCATTTGCTGGCACACTTCGGCTACCAGCAGCTTAAAGATAAAAGCAGTCAGGACAAATGAAAAAAAGGCCCCGGCTTTTACCGGGGCCTTTGATTTTGCTAATTTCTATAATGTTTTTAATCTGGCGCGTTCCCAGTCATAGCGATTGCTAAAAACACGGAAAACCGCCTCCCTGACTGATTTGATGCGTCGAAGAGCACACAAAGTTGCCCGCCTCATCATAAACACACACCCTCCAGTAGTGGCACGCGGCCGAATAACTGTCAACGTCCACGTCATATACAATGGTGTCACCGAGGAAAGTCACTCGCCAGCCGTTGCCGATGCTTCCATACACTGTTCCTGCTGTCTCGCCCAGGGTTATTGGCACAGGAACCGCATTGGTGCTGCTGAAGCTGCCCTTGTCGCAGATAAAGCGGACTTCGAGGTTCCCGGTCGGTGTAACGTCGTCGGTGATGCCGGTCACGTTGATTACTATCTTATGCCAGTACCTGTAGCTGGAATCAAAAAACTGACCGCTGAGGTCGTATGACTCTGCGAGGACGAAGTTTACGTCCGGCGATATGACAACCGTAGGAGCCGGCGTCGGTGGATTGGGGTCGCCCAGATTGCTCACGCAGATTTCTGTTGACCAGTCAGTGATGTTTCCGTACTGGTCACGTGCTCTGGCCCTGTAGCAATACTCGCTGGCGGGATTGAGGCCCGTATCGACATAACACGGGTCGTTTTGCCAGCCGCTGTCTGTCGCGCCCGCATTGCCGGTGGTTTCTTCGAACTGATACTGGACGAGACCGCCGCTGTTGTCGGCGGCTGTCGTTGCAATCATTGTGACCGATGTATCTGTATTGGCGTAAGGCGCAACGGACCAGGTCATTGGATTCGGTGTCGGTGGTGTCGTGTCAGAGCCCGGACCGATTGTAGTTGTGACGAAGCGAACAACGGAAAAACCGGTCTCGTTGCCCACAGTATCGCGTGCCTTTACTTTGTAGCTGTACTCGGTGTCAGAAGCAAGATTGACGTCGGTGTAAGCCGGCTCTAACTGCCAGCCGCTCGTATGACAGTCACCGCTGTCGCACTCGAACCAGTACTGGACAGGGAAGCCCCACAACTCATCCACCGATTCTACGGCACGCATACTAACCGAGGTTGATGACGCGGCATACGGCTCAATTGCCCACTGGCTTGGGTCGGGTTGTGGCGGGTAAGTATCATGAGCCAGCCAGCAGCCGGTCACCAGCGTCAGATCATTAATATTGACGAAAGTATCATGCGTCAAATCTGCACCTCCGCACCAGGAGTTTGGCTCGCCGCATCCTTCGTCCAGCCAGGAAGCTGCCAGAATTGCAAAATCGTAGAAATTAATTGTCCCGTCTCTCATCAGATCGGAGAACCTGCACGGCTCGAGAATCGGATAGTGATAACCCATATCCACGGCGACCCTGTCGGGTGCTTCATCAGTACGGGTCGTATAGAGTGTAAATCCGAGGTCCTCTGCCGGGCCGCTGCCTGCATCAACACAGGGACTGGTCTGTGGTTGTCCCGCTGATATCTGACTAAGGTAAAAGTCCCCCTTCTGCCCTGTTACAAACAAAGGATCTAAATGTATATTGGTCGGATAGGCAGGGTCTCCGGCAGGTACGTCCCACTCGAGAACTGCGCCAGGGTCAACCCACACAAGAGCAGCTCCACCCTCAACATCACTGTAAACAACCTTCATGTAAGTGGGATTGGCGTCGTCTCTTACGGCGATCTGGGACCCGCCCGGCGCCATATTGTTCCAGAGTATTGAGTTAATTACCTGGGTATAGCTGCCGTAGGCGGCGTACAGACCTCCGCCTAATCCCAGTTCGGCCGCATTGTTTGCAATGGTGCAGTTGACAATGTTGGGGTCTGAATGCCAGCCGGCAAGGATACCGGCGCCGTTCTGGATGGCGAAATTGCCAGTGATGAGGCAATTTCGTAACAGGACACTGTTGCCGCCGGAAAACTCGATGCTGTCTATGTCTTTGTTAGAAATGTAGATACCGCCGCCTGAACCGCTCGACATGTTGTCTGTTAAATTGCAGTCGGTAATCTCAGCGTCTGCTCCGAGCAGGGCGATTGCGCCTCCTTCGCTGCCGGGCTGATTGGCCTCATTAGCTATGAAGTTCGAGTCGGAGATTATTGTGGTTCCGCCGGTCACCAATATGGCGCCGCCGTGATAGGCCAAATTTTCAGAAAAGCTGCTGTCGTTAATGTCCGGATATGACGAATCCGAGTAAAGTCCGCCGCCGATGTCGCTTATATTGTTGCTGAAATGGCAGTTATCAAGAATTACTGAAGCGCCTTTTTCGACACCTATTGCCCCGCCGAAGCCGACAAATGAATCGTTGCTGGCCGGTAACTTGTTGGGGTCGGCGGTATTGCCTGTAAAGGTGCAGTTTTTGAATTCAGCGGTTCCGCCTTCATCGATATAAGCTGCGCCGCCGAGATTATCTATCTTGTAGCGTACGCTCGGCTCATCTGTAGCGGTGTAGGTGTTCTCGCCGCAGATTCCGTTTACTCCGCCTGCGGCACGGTTATTGATAAAGGAGCAACTTTCAAAGATGGGCTCACAGCCGAAGCCGACATAAACCGCACCGCCCAGACCGCTGTAGTTTTTGGGCAGGTCGTAAATATCGACCGGCGGTGGCGACCAGTCCCACGGTGAAAACGGATTATATCCATAGTACCAGCTTCCGCCACGGCCGCCTCTTCCGCTATTTGGGGGGCTGGCAGCATTTCCGCCGTCGCCGCCGCTGCCTCCCGTTGCGCTATTGTTGGAGAATGTGCAGTTTATGAATCTGGGGCTGCTGTAAGCGTTGCAGTATATCGCGCCGCCGTAGGCACCGCCGCCCCAGCCGCCGTTGCCGCCATTTGGATGGTTTTCATCGCCGCCTGCGCCGTTTCCACCGTTGCCGCCACGATTGTGGCAATTATCTATTACACAATTCTCAATGGTTGGAGAGGCATCGAGGCAGTAAATACCATACCCTCCGTCTGTCCCGCCGGGTTGACCGTCATAATGGCCGTTCTGCTGCGGGTTGCCGTCAAAACCAGTTCCCTGGTAAACAGAAAATCCCCTTATTGTAAGGCCCTGAAGCCGCATAAGAGGACTTACGTCCTGAAAGTAAAATGCCGGCGTAATAGTAACATTTTGCCCGGAGGCGAACTGGATAACAGTTGAGGCAACTACATCCGGGTCTGTGGGGTCAACGCTTGTTATAGTAATATTTCTGCCGATTATTTCATAGCCCCACTGAGTGTAATAGGGCTGACCCGACGGCATAAGCTGGATTATGTCCCTGTCTTGTGCGTCGTCGATAGCCGCCTGAATCGTCGGATAGCCGGTGTCGCCTCCGACATAGAGAACTCTCGGCGAGTAGAACTTAACGGTAACGTTCCTGTGCCCGTTCATAGTTACACTGTTTGTCCCGGCCCCTGAATTATCATTGTCGGTTCCGGTCCAGATAATTGCGTCCGAGGGATTGTCCGGCGTTGCAGTAAGCGCCACAAGCTCTCCGGGCGTCCGCAGGGTTCGGCCGTTCGGATCGACTGTTCCATTGCCTATAACGGTAACAGTCAGAAAATACTGTCCATCCGGCTCGAAAGCGACGACCACCGTTTTATCGGAATTCATAGTAACGGCATTGTTTGCCGCCGTTGAGCCGTCATTGTCGGTGCCGTCCCAGTACTGGACTCTAAAACTTTCGTTTGGCTCTGCCGTCAGGTTAACAACGGTTCCCTGATTTACCAGGATTGTATTAGAGTCGTAAATAGAAAACGGATTATCACCGTCACTTTCGGCTTTAAGCCGGCCGTAACCGCCGTAACTGGGGTCAAAGACATAGACCTGAATGGTCAATTGATATTTTCCGGTCATCTCTTCGGGCGGGTAGTGATAGCCCAGATCGACGATACCGCTATCGGGTGTCTGGTCGGTCCGGGTTGTTAATGTATCAAGGCCGAGATTTGCCGCAGTGTTGTTACCCGCATCGACACAGGGGCTGTTGACCAACTGGCCTGACGCGATTTGGCTGAGATAGTAGGTCGGCTCATCGACTCTGGTGCTCGCGAACAGCGGGTCTGTGTCGAGGTTGCTTTGCTGCCACCAGACGGCCTGATGTAAGGGGTCATTTATGAAGACCTGTCCTTCGCCGCCTTCGACGTCTGTGTAATTGACATAGACATCTGCGGTGGGGTCGCTGTAAGTGGGATAATACGAACCTACGGCAATTTGCCGACCACCGAAGGTGTCGTAGTTCGCGGAATTGCCCCATACGATACTGTTATAGAGGTCAACTTCAGCCAGACCTTCCTCGCAGCTTATGCCGCCGCCGGTGCCGTATAGGCCGTTTGCCTGGTTGTCCACGACCGTGCAGTTAAACAGTTGTGCCCATCCGCTTATATGGGCCGCGAGGCCGCCCCCTGCGTATAATGCACTGTTATCGGCTATAAGGCAATTTTTGAACTGCATTGGATCGCTCCAGCCGGCCACAAATACTGCTCCTCCGGTATCGTCGGCAGTATTGGACTGCATTACGGAATCTGTGACAGACCCATAGCTGTTCCAGAAGGCCATTCCGCCGCCAAGCCCGCCTGCAATCGCCGATGGTGCAACTGCGGAGTTGCCTGTTATTTCAGAGGAGCTTATATCAACATCACAGTCGTATCCCCAGATTGCACCACCCTCCTGGGCCTCATTATTTAGGAGTTTTCCATTGGAAAGGGTAAGTATGGTTGTATCGAGATACATTCCTCCGCCATATAAAGCAGTATTGCCGGTGAAATTGGAGTCATACACACCTACGACATCTGGGACGTTTGTCCAAAATCCCAGGCCGCCGCCGGCCCAACCGGCAAAGTTATCAGTAAAATCGCAGTTTCTAAGAACCAGATTGCCGTTTCCCCCCCAATATGCGATACCGCCTCCGTCGCCGTTAGCATCATTTTCATTGAAAACACAATCGCTAACAGTAGTAGCTGCCGTGTCGGAAACACCAAAGAAAATACCTGCGCCAGGAGCGTTAATGCCGGTCGGGGGTGAAGCCGACTGATTTTGTGAAAACGTAGAAGAACTGATATTAACAGGGGCAATCCCCGTTACATAATATACACCGCCGCCATATGCGGTACCATAATTGAAGAAATAGCCGATGTTTCCGTTCGGGTTGCCTGTTCCCGGCAGGCCGGGTGTTCCCGGCAGGGAATAGTTAATAGAATTACAATCTGTAATCGTGCAGCCGATAATCGGGGGAGCAGCACCTAAATCGGCGAAGATGCCGCCGCCGTAAATTGATGCAACACCACCACCCCAGCCGGCGTCGCCGCCGGGCGCCGGGCCAAGATTGGGGTCGTTGCCTCCGTTGCCTCCGTTGCCTCCGTCGCCGGCTATGCCGGCGCGGACATAGCAATGTCTGATGGTGCAGTTCTGTATAGTGGGACTGCTGCCGGGTTCACAATATATGCCGCCGCCTGCGGCGAACCCGCTGCTGCCGCCGTATCCGCCTGCTTGGCCAGGGGATGCCGGCTGACCACCCTCACCGTTAACATCAGGAGCTTGATAGTCCAGACCGTCATTACCGTCGGTTCCGAAGCCGCCGTCGCCTCCTTCTACAACGCTGTATTCAATGACACAATTGCGAATTGTGGGACTGCTTGGTGAAGGCGTTGGAGAGTAGTTCGGGTCGCCGCAAAGTATCGCCCCGCCGAATGCATAGCCGCCGTCCTGTCCGTTTACATCATTGACATCGATGGTTCCGCCATTTGCGCCCAGAGCGCCTTTTACATAAGCATTCCTGATGGTGAAACCCGCCAGAACGCTCTGGGGTCCTTCTCCACCATCGAAAATAAAGGCCCGCCGCGGGAAGTTGGGGTCAATGGGGAACGTCGTTCCCTGGCAGTCGATAATAGTTGCGGCCACTATATTGGGGTCTTCAGGATTAATGCTTCTTACAGTTATTTTTTTCCCGCGAAATCGGATGTTGAGGTTGCCGTAGTAGTTATTTTCACCGCGGCCTCTATAGGTATAAGGCGGATTTGGCCAGGGACTGACTACAATAGTATCGCCGTAGTTGGCGTTATCAATGGCGTCCTGAATTGTCTCAAATTGTGAGGGCACGTTCAGAATCCTCGTACCTGTCGCCCAAGTCGCTGAGGCCACCTCGGAACTAGTTGTTTCGTTACCAAGCGAATCCATAACCGAAACCTCAAAGTGATAGGTAACCCCGATAGCAAGGCTCGAAGATGGGACAATGAAGGTATCGCTGGTCTGCCAGCCGCTATTGAAACTTCCGGAGAAATTGAACATCTCAGGGCCGTTTTCATCAGTACCTTTACCTTTTGCTTTCATAGAGATTCCGGACCGGGTAATTTTGGGTGATATAGCCCATCTTGCAGGGTCGGGTGCGGGCGGAAGAGAGTCCAAAACGGTGCTGCACGTTGTTGCGGACAGAGCGCTTGACCATTCGGTCTCATTATGCTGCGGTGATTTATCGCGTGCCTTGCATCTGAAACTATATGTGCCGCCCGGCTGGAAAATAGTTTCTGTAGGGTCGGTAAATTTATACAGGGTATTTGAAATCCAGCCGCTGTTTATATTTACATCGTTGACGCACTCGAAGTAATACTCGACGCCCGAGCGGTCGTAAACATTTTTTGCCTCCATCGCGATTGTGTAGCGTCCGGTTGCCTGTGGAGCTATTTCCCAGCCGGCCACACCCGGCGTGGGCGGGGTGGTATCAGTTACCGCTTCCTGAGCGGCCGCGGCCAGATTCATACGTCCGCCGGAGACGCAAAGTCCGGGCAGGGTCGGGTCAACCGTATCCAGAAGGATTTGCTTTACCTGGGAGTATGTGAGTGTCGGGTCGATGGATAGCAGCAATGCACAGGCGCCGGCAACGTGCGGAGAGGCCATTGAGGTGCCCGCCATATATCCGTATCCGTTGTTCGGAAGGGTACTGAGAATGTCTCTTGTGCCGCCGAATCCGGTGCCACCCGGTGCACCGATATCGACCGACATAAGACCATAGTTTGAATAGTAGGCCCTTTGGTCGGTGTCCGTGGTTGCCAATACCGAGATAATATTATCCAGATCAAAACTTGCGGGATAAATGGGATAAATGTCGTTGCTAAGGCCGTAATTATGGGCCGCGGCCACAAAAACAATTCCGTTGCTGCCTGCAGATGCAATCACGTCATATAATGCCTGCGAGTAGCCGTAACCGCCCCAGGAAGCATTCATAACCTTTGCGCCTTTGTCGATGGCATACTGAATGCCTCGTATGGCCGCATCGGTAAAAAGATCGCCATTAGCGTCAGCGATTTTGACAGCCATTATACTCACATCCCAGCAGACACCGGTAACACCCCTGGCGTTGTTGCCTACCGCGCCAATGGTTCCGGCGACGTGTGTGCCGTGACCGGGGTCATCGGAGTCATCCATTGGGTTGCCATCGCTATCGCCCGTATCGACGCCGTAAACGTCATCAACATAACCATCGCCGTCGTCGTCGATGCCGTTTCCGGGGATTTCACCAGGATTGTGCCATATATTAGCCGACAGGTCCGGGTGGTTGTAATCGACGCCTGTATCAGTGACTGCAACTATAATGTTGCTGGAGCCCGTGGAGATATTCCACGCTTCGGGCGCATCGATGTCGGCATCTGCTGTTCCGCCTGATTGGCCGGTGTTATTCATCCCCCATAACTCGCCAAACCTCGTATCGTCGGGTACGGCACATAATTCAAGTTTGTATATCGGCTCAGCGTATAAAATTGACGGGGACTGTCTAAGGGAACCTAAGGCATTTTCGACCGGGACGCCGGCTGGCAAGGACACTTGTGTCAAACCCCTGACGAGGGAGTATTCGTGCTTGACGCGGGTACCACTGGAGCCAAGAAGTGAATTCAATGTATCGTTTTTAATTGTCGTGGTCGGAGGTTTGTTGTCAACGTCTGCGAATCTGACGAGCACGACGCCCGGCTTATAGACGGGCTGCTGGGCTGATAACAAAGAAGTCGCGGTCAACAAGACCGCCACACACAACACGAACTTGCGTATCATAACAAACCTCGTACAAAGTAAATCGATTTTTACTTTTCCCTAAGTTATTAATTCAGGGCCGGGCCTCCATTGCCGCAAGCGCTTCGCTGTCGGATTCTTCCTGCAGGATTATTGTCGGCTTGACCAGAATCAGCAGGATGTTCTGGTCGCTGACTTTGCTTCGACTTGTGAAAATTCTTCCGAGAATCGGGATTTTGCTCAGCACAGGCACACCGACCTCTTTTTCCGTGCCAGCGGACCTCTTCAATCCGCCGAGCAGCAAGGTCCCTCCGTCGGGCACGTTGACCCTGGTCTTTACCCTCGAGCGTTGCGTCTGGGGCAGCGTCACATTGTATTCAAAAACGCTGGTAGCTGTCCCGAGGGTACCTATGATAGGCGTCTCGACCGTCGAGGTTTCGAAGCCGAGGAAGTCCCAGAGCTCGGCCACGATGTTCAGCAGCACGTGCTTTCTGTCGGGAGTTATAGTCGGTGTAATATTAAGTGTAGGCCCCGTGGGTATTTCGCCGTAATTTTGCTGAAACGTTGAACCGCCGCCTATGCTCGATACGCCGCCGGCGCTGCTGGTGCCTGTACCGCTGACGCTTATTGTCGGAGGCAGGGCGAAGCGGATAGTTCGTCTGACCTGTAACGTTGCGGACTCGCCGCTCATCACGGTGACCTTCGGAGCTACAAGCGACTCGGTGTCTTTTTTGGCTTGTGTCGCCCTGATAAGGAAGCTTGCCTGGAGGTTGTCGAGTATGCCGCCGAAGCTGCCTCTAAAGTATCCCAGCATACTGCCGGTAGAGATAAACTGGGTGGAAGTCGCAGGTGGTACAGGTTGGGACGGAAATTCGATTGTGCTGGCGCCAACATCCCAGCTGCCGGCTACGCCGGTCGGCTCGGGCTCAGCCAGTTCGAAGGTGTCAAACCGCCACTCGGATGTACCGAAATGCGAACCGAGGTAGAGATTGGCAAAGACGTCGAGTCCTATTTCTTCGAGGAAGTTTTCGCCGACGACGAGGAACCTGGCCTCGATGGCGACCTGATGACCGAGGGCTTTACGCATATCCTTCAATAATTGCTCTATGTCACGATGGTTTTCCGGTGTCTGCAGAATGACGAGCTTTTTATTTTCGTAAGCGGTAATAGTTGCGGTTCCGCCGAAATCGAGCCAGCTGTCCGGGGCGACCGTGTCCTGAACGAGGTATATGAGATTATTCATTCGTTCAGTAGCTTCTTGGCGCAGGGTTTCCCTGTCGAGCTCTTCTTCGTTTTCCTCAAACTGCTCATAGTAGTAGGTTCCGCCGCCGCCGCCGCCAGCGCCGCCGCCGCCGCCGCCGCCGCCGCCGCCACCGCCACCGCCGCCGCCACGGCCGCCGCCGCCAGCGCCGCCTGCAGCACTGACGTAATAATCCGCCGGCCGGCCGACAAGGTCGGAGACGTTATAGACCCTGACCTCCTGATTTGGCGGCAGGGACTGTTCAGTCGCAATTGTAATGACGCCGTCATTGATAGTGTAACTGAGCTGCGCAAAACCGGCAGAGACGGACTGGAGCAGCAGCTCCAGCGCTTTGCGCAGCCGGACGCCGGTCAAGGGGTCCATATTTATCGGCGTCGTCTGGTCTATGTTGGCATTGTTATATAAATCGCTGTAGTTTACGAATATCTTTAGGGGCGGCTCTACGGAGTTTCTTAGAATCTCAATCGCTTCCCGCAAAGGCATTTCTGGTGAAAGCCCCGAAAGGTCCACTATCTCATCGAGCTGTTTTTCGACGAGGGCATTGGCGGGATTCTGGCCGGCCGCTTCTTCGGGCTGGCGGGTGGGTTTGGCCACGATTTCTCGCCAGTTCTTGGGGTAAGTCATCTCTTCGGCGTAGGGAACCGTTGCTTCCGCGGTCTTCAAAAGACTATCGGTTCTTTCCTTGTTTTTTTCCTTTTCAATATCGAGCTGTTTACGGAAGCTGACCGTATCCTCGAGTGTCTGTTTTAATATGAGGGCATTATTGTTCTGCGGGTCTATGGCCAGCAGCAGTTCGAGCTGGCCGAGGGCCTCCTCGTATCGCTGCTGTTTCTGGAAGTTGAGGGCGTTCTGGAACAGGTCGGCGATTCGTTTCTGGCGTTCGGCCGTCATTTTTTCCTTATATTCCTTCTGTGCCAGCCCAGCCTGTATTCGTTTTTGCTCTTCTTTCTGTTGCGCCTGAAGTTTGCGACCTTCCGCTATCCTGTCCGAGAGCTGATTCAGCTGGCCGGTGTACTGGTTAAACAGATATTCACCGAGCTGCTGCTGATTTTCATAAACCGTTCTCTGGGCGGCATCGACGGCCTCCTGGGCCTTGTCGAACTGTCCCTGACTGATAGATTCACCGGCCCGGGCTACGGCATCATTGACGACTGCCTTGACCCGACCCTGAATTATGTTTCTCTTGCGGTTGATGACCCCGATGTAACCACCCTGCTGCTGTTGAGGTTCTGCTGCTGCGACCGATTGTCTTTCCGGCATCTCAGCACCAGGAGCAGGTTCCGTGGTTGTTTGCGGCTCGTAGGGGACGGCCGGCTGCTGCATTATTGGCTGTTCGACGGCAGCAGGCGGCATTGCCGGCTCGGTTTGTTCAGGTATTTTTTGTGAGGGCATTTGCGCTGTCGCCTCAGGTTTATTCTGCGTTCCAGGCTCTTTTTCCACGGCTTCGAGCCGCTGTTTTACCATCAGGCGTTCGTCATCGGTAAGGAACTCACTGTTCTCTACGGCCTTAAGATGGTCCCTTGCCTGAGCGAATTTTTGCTGTGAGGCCAGTTCGTCGGCAGTCCTTATTTCGGCCAGCGCACCTTCTCTGCCGAGCGTTGCTGTATGGGCCTGCCGCAGGTGTTCATTGAGAGAATCTTTCTGTGCCTGGGTCAGGTAAGCTTCGTAATCCTTTGCCCGCAGGAAAGATTTTTCTGCAGCCGCGTAGAACCCGCGCTTATACTGTTCGGTCCCGATTTGTATCCAGTTATCGACTACCTGGCGGACCACTTTTTCTTTGTCCCCATTATCTGCCTTTGATGACGAATCTTGTGCTGAAATCGTTGTTACTGTCAGAACAGAAATCACTAAGGCCGATAAGAGGGCTTTGCCCAACAGGGCCGCTGAGAATCTTAGAGTGTTCAAAGCCGACCTCCTCCAAAATACTGTTATTTTACAGGGTTATTCATACTTCCTAAAAACTACTAATGTCTATACCCGCCGCTTTAGGAAAGGTTATACCTCTGATAGTCAGTTTATACAAAAACCCCCATTTTTTCAAGTAAAAAATCTTCCCTGACGTGTATTCAGAGGCAACTAAAGCCAGCGACTCATTCAGAGTCCTATATTATTGCATACAGCAGCACTGAAATCAAGCTTTTTTTGCTAAATGAGGCAATTTGTTTTGCCTGTTAAAATAGAAAATTTTGCCGCTAAATCGGCTGTTAATTAGGGTAATATGACAAGATTTGCAAGTTTTGGGATTAACCTTGAAAAGGAGCATACAGCATCATTAAGAACGTTCTGCATTCGGCATAACAAAGTTAGTAATTTTTACAGAGTAGTTTGAGATGTGATATCAGCTTTTGATTATTGCGGTGCCTTTTGGGCCTCGATGATTTTATCGGTAAGCTGTTTGAGCAGGATGCTATACTTTGCAAACAACTTATCGCCGATAAAGGAACGATTTTTACTGACGACGCCGGTCGCGTTGCGGACAGAATCGATAGCCTTGTCGAAGTCGCGCCGGACGATGTGCTTCTGGACCTGGGCTACGGTATCTTCGACCACGGCTTTTGTGTATGTGCGAAGGATTTTTGCCCTTGCTTCGACGTCAGGTTCGGGTTGCGCCGGTGCCGGTTCGGAAATCGCTGCGACCTCAGCCGCTCGCTGCTGGTCGCTTTGAGCCGGCTGATTACTTATCGCGAGAGCAGCAGGTCCGCTATTTTGTGGTTTTTGCGCCGGGGGCACAGCAGATTGCGATACAGGCGGAGGAGTCGATTCGGCGGATGAGCGCTGCTTAAACCGCTCGGTGAGAATATTATCTATCTGAAGCAGATAATCTTCGGCAGACCGGCCTTCGGGAGCGACGTACTGGCCGTATCTGGCAACATCGGCGAAACCCTCTCTGGCCTTTTCAAACTCGCCGGTGCGATAAAGCTCCACGCTTCGGTTGTACAGCTTGGTAATTTCCTTCATCTGCTTGTCGAAATTTTCATCTACGTTTTGAATCTCATCTGCGATTTGACTGCGCTGCTGGTCGGTAAGGTAAGGGCTGTTACGCACCTGCTCATAATAGGCCCTTGCTTTGATTGGCTGGCCCTGACTGAGCAGGTCGTTGGCGATTTTTACACGTTCCAGCACGGCCTGTTTTTCCGTGGCGGCGTTGCGAGTTTGCCCCAGATGCTCTTTGAGCTGCTTATTTTCTTCGGCGGTCAGATATTCCTGAAATTCTGCGGCGTTGAGGAACGATTCTTCGGCCTGATGGTAAAGACCTCTATTGTATTGGGTCAAACCGACCAGAATCCAGTCCTGGCCTATACCTCGCAGCACCTTTGACTTCTGTTGTTCGGACGGTTCGGGATTCTGCGATGAAGCCGTAACCGGCATAGCTGACTCAACAGCGGCCTGACCACGCCCGCCGAGCACAAGGCAAATTACTGCTGCGGACAGAACAAGCTTAGCAATCGTAAGTTTTAAGCGGCCCACAATTTTCACGATTTTATACATACGATACAATTCTACAAGCAGTTCAAGCTCCCGTAGGCCGGGGCGATATATTCGACACAGACAGCAACAGTTTCAATTTCTATTCCGGTTGTTCAGCTTTCGCCGTCAGGGCAGGTCATCACATAATCAAGGATATCGCTGAGATTGGCGGATGCGACGGCGACGGCGCAGTCAGCGGCGCCGTAATACAGGCGAAGCTCATTGGTTTTTTTATTGATGACCGCTCCTGTGGGAAACACTACATCACCGACGTCGCCCACCCGTTCGTAAGGCGCCTGAGGCCCAAGCACCCATTCGTCGCTTCTTTTGAGCACCTTCCAGGGTTCGTGCAGGTCCAGCAGGGCAATCCCGACGCGGTATATTGCGCCGGCGGCGGTATCCCGCACGCCGTGATAGAAGATAAGCCAGCCCGCCTCGGTCTCAATCGGCTGACAGCCAAGCCCTACACGGTGACAATCCCAGTAGGCCGAGCGCGTCATAATCAGGACGCGGTGGTCGCCCCAGTGCTTGAGGTCAGGTGAAAAGCTAATCCACATGTGCGCTTCACCTCTGACAATCGGGCGATGAATCAGCGCGAAGCGGCCTTTGAACCTTCGCGGCAAAAGACAGGCGTCCTTGTCTTCGGGGGGCAAAAGCCCGCCGAGCCGGGCAAAGGTCCTGAAATTTTTCGTAATTGCCAGCGAGACAACCGGACCACCTTCACTGAAAGACACATAAGTAATCGCGAACTGCTTTTGCTCTTCCAGCCATACAATGCGAGGGTCTTCAAGTCCCCATCTTTCCTCACGTGAGTCGTGGTCGGCCTCGATTGTGGGCGCCGAATCCACCTTCCAGTTGGTCAGTCCGTCTGCGCTGCGGGCGACTGTCAGATGGGAAAACCCTCGCATATCCTCGCATCGGACCAGCATAAGAGTTTCACCGTCTATTCTGACGACGCCGGGGTTGAAAACGGCATTTACGGCGTAGGCCCAGTTGTGCGTGGTCAGTATGGGATTGCCCGCGTACCGTTTGAAAAGCTCGTGTGCTATTTTTTGTCTTTGGAGGTCAATCATAATCAGTCCGTTTACAAGCGTACCATGTGTAGAAAGTGCTTACATTACATCTATTTTCATCGGCAAGACGGCCCGGTTTACTGCACCTGTGAAATCAGGCCGGTTATGCCTTTACCAGTTGTGTCTCGTACAATCGCTGATAAAGGGGGCAGGTTTGCATCAGTGCTTCGTGTTGACCCTGCGCCACAATCCGGCCTTTATCCATGACGACAATAACGTCGGCGGCTATTATCGTGCTGAAGCGGTGTGCGATTATGAAGCTTGTTCTATTTTGCATAATTTCTTCGATTGCCCTGTGAATCTTGGATTCGCTGTCGGCATCAATCTGGCTTGTCGCCTCGTCGAAAATCAAAACGGGAGGGTTTTTAAGAATGGCTCTTGCTATGGCGATTCTCTGTAATTGTCCGCCGCTGAGTCCGGCGCCCTGCTCGCCTATGACGGTATCGTAGCCGCCAGGCAAAAGCTCTACGAATTCGTGAACAAAGGCCCTCTTTGCGGCCTCTACAATATCCTGTCTGTCTGCGTCCGCTTTGCCGTAGCCGATGTTGGCGGCTATAGTGTCGTTGAAGGTTACTATCTGCTGTGTCATCAGGGCAATCTGATTTCGCAAGCTGCGCAGCGTAACGTCCCGTATATCAATTCCGTCAATGAGAATCTGTCCGCCGCCGGGGTCGTAAAACCGGGGTATGAGATTTGCCAGTGTTGTTTTTCCTGAGCCGTTGGGGCCGACTAAGGCAATTGTATGTCCGGCCTGCACGGCAAGATTGATACCTTTAAGGGCCGGCTGGTCGGCGCCGGAATAAGTAAAGACAACGTTATTGAATTCAATTTTATTCCTGAGCACCGGCAGCTCAGCGGCGCCCTGCTTTTCAGCTTCCAGCGGCTCATCCATCATAACAAATACACGGTCGGCGGCGCCTTCGGCCTCCTGGATTTTGTTCCAGATATCGCTTGTCTTGCGGACGGCATCGGCAGCGCCTCCCAGCAGAATGAGCATCACCAGAAATGTGCTTCCATCCATCTTGCTGCTGGTAACCCAGCTTGCCCCAACTATCAATGCGGCTGACATGGCCGCCATCCCGAACACCTCGAGGACCGGACTAGTCGCCGAATCCACCTTCGATATTCTCAACAGCTGTTTTAATAATCTTTTATTTATTCCGTGGAAAGACGAATGCTCGTATTTCTGCTGGTTATAAACCTTAACGATTTTCAGGCCCGTCATGACCTCCTGCAGCTTGGCGAGCATCTGCGACCAGGCCATAAGGGACCTTTTCGAGGCCCGTTTCATCTTCCTGCCGAGAAATGAAACCATCCACACCGTCGGCGGCGCGCCGCAAAGGAAAATAAGAGAAAGCTGCCAGTCGAGGATAGCAGCGGCGGCAAGCATACCTGCGGCATTGAGCGGCTCGCGAAGCCCCTTGCCAAGCAGCACCTTGATGCCGGTCCCCATAGCGCCGGTATCTCGAACAAGGCGGCTGACCACGTCGCTGGGCTTTTCGGCTGCGAAAAAGCTCATCGGCATACCCATCACGTGCAGGAAGGCATCTTCCCTGAGCCGGTTGATACCCACCTGGACGATTTTTTGAGCAAGGTAGCTCTGGTAAAATTTTGCTATGCACCTGATTATCGTGACAATACCGATTACAATAATTATAAATACGATAGCTTTGGTTTTGTCATTTGCCGCCTGTTCAATCGGGACGATATGTGCCGCTTTGAGAGCAAGCTGCGCAAGGCGCCCGTGAAGGTCGTTTTTCCACGTCGTATTGAGCGCAAGCTGTTCCTGTTCCAGTTTGCCTGTATTTTCATTTAGCCGGCTGACGGTAATCGTTGTCGTCGGGCTTGGCGCGTTTGCAAGCGAATCCATAAGGTTGATAAGGGAGCTTTGTGCCGACCCGGTGCTGCCTATAGCGACAATCTTTTCCTGCGGTTTCAATCCGGCACGGGCGGCGATACTGTCTTTGACCACGGAGGTTATCTGCAGGGAATTCGCCAGGTTGCTGGTCGGATTGTGTGTGAAATCGACGCTCTGGGGGACAAAAAAAGTCATCCCGTAACGAAGCTCGCAGGCCTTCCTGTCGAGCCAGCCGCGAAGTCCTTCCTCGCCCGTCATCACCTTCAGCATCGGAATAGCCGTCATAATGCTAATCGACAGCAATGCAGACACCACTATCGCGCTTACGACGACAACGATGATGCGGGGCCACTGCGGCCAGATATATTCGAATACGCGTTTAAATGACTTCACTCTGCGCCTCTTAAATATACGTAGCACGAGCGTCCAGCCCGTACAGGCACGGCCAAGATAGCCGTGCTACTGAATTTATGAATTGTTATTGATGATTATGGCTGATATTGGTAAATAATCAACCATCAAATTTAGCCGCCGAATGCGGGAATCGAAAAAGGCGACAGTAAAACGTCTTTTCAAGAATATAAGCGAATGAAAGTTGACCGGCTGGTTCTTGGGGATTTCGAGACCAACTGCTACGTTCTGCGGAGCAGCTCGCAGGCGCAGAGGTGCATTATTATCGACACGGGGCTTGATGTCGTGCCTTTGACGGTCTTTCTCGACAGGCATAAGCTGACGCCGGAGGCGCTGGTTATCACTCACGGACACGTTGACCATATCGCGGGCGCTGATACCCTGCGTAAAAAATTTCCGGCGATGACGACCTATATTCACAAGCTCGATGCCAAACTGCTGAGCGATGCGGTCGGTAATTTATCACTTATGACCGGCGACTCCTTCATCGCCGAGAAGGCAGATTGTATTGTGGAAAAAGACGACGAAATCGACCGGGCGGGAATCAGGTTACGTGTCATGCACACGCCGGGACATACGCCCGGCGGAATGTGCCTTTACTGCGAGCAGGACGGCGTAATATTCGTCGGCGACACCCTTTTTGCCGGTTCCATCGGCAGGACGGATTTTCCCGGCGGCGATATGGGAAAACTTGTCGAAGGCATAAAACAAAAACTTCTCATCCTGCCCGAGAAAACAGTGGTTTATCCGGGTCACGGCCCGAAAACTACAATCGGCAGGGAAAAAGCGGACAACCCGTTTCTGCAATAATGATGAACGAAACAACATCCAGCCGTTATCGTCTGCCGGCCATATTGAGCTGTATCGGAACTCTTATATGCTGGTCGAGCGCACCATTATTTATCAAGTATCTGACCGGATACCTCGATTTATGGACGCAGAACGTGCTGCGATACGCCGCGGCATCGTTGTTCTGGCTGCCTTTTCTGCTTTACCAGATAAAGGCGGGGCGTCTGCCGAAGGCGGTCTGGAAAAGGGCGTTATTGCCTTTTATACCCAACATTATTATGCAGAATCTGTGGGCGGCGGCATTTTATTACATTAATCCCGGCTTTGCGTCGCTGTTATCGATGACTGGGTTTCTCTGGGTCATAATACTGTCGATTATAATTTTCGCTGAGGAGAGAAAATTGCTTGGGAACCGGCTTTTTCGATTAAGCATTCTCCTGTCGGTGGTCGGCCTGGCGGGCGTGATGCTTTTTCATCCCGCCTTTATGCAGTCATACACGAAAATCGGAATCACGATAGTCCTGCTTTACGGCCTTATATGGGGTTTTTACGGGGTGGCGGTAAAAATCGCGTTTCGAGACATTGATTCGAGGACAGGTTTTTCGGTCGTCAGCATTTATACCGTGGCGGGATTGTTCGTTCTGATACTATTCCGGGGCCGGCCGGCGGAGTCGCTTCAAATGCCGACGGCGGGCTGGGTCGCAACCATTGTTTCCGGAATTGTCGGCATTGCCTTGGGACACGTGCTGTATTATACGTCTATTCGCCGTATCGGCTCGACGGTCCCGTCGCTGGTCCAGCTTGCCCAGCCGTTCGTTGTTGGGATCATTTCTTATTTTGTTTTCAGCGAGGCGTTGAATCCGATGCAGTGGGTTTTCGGAATTGTCCTTGTGGCCGGGTCGGCGCTGGCAATTTCAGCAGAAAAAAATCTTTCTCCGCCGACAACGTGAGCGGCTGCGGTAAGCTATTCGAAACTGCCGTAGTATTCGGGTTTGCCGTCATCACGGTCGTATCGGGTCGTATCGGCGGTCTCGGCGTCGATTCTGACTCGCTTGATATGCTCGGCTTTTTTCGTAGCGCTGTCCACAGTCACGATTATTCCGTTAATTTTAACGTCGCCTGTGGCCACTTCAAAGGGCACGGGCATTCGCGTCCTGAAGGATTTGAGCACACTTTCGGCTCCCCGGCCGATTACCGAATCGTGGGCCCCGGTCATACCGATGTCGGTGATATAAGCGGTGCCCTTGGGCAGGATTTTCTCATCGGCGGTCGGGATGTGGGTATGGGTCCCGAAAACGCAGCTTACCCTGCCGTCAAGATGATAGCCCATAGCGATTTTTTCGCTGGTCGCCTCGGCGTGAAAATCAACGAAGATAATTTCCGCCTGAGTGTCTGCTTTGGGCAGCAGTTTATCTATTGTGTTGTAGGGGCATTCGGCCGGCTTCATAAAAAGCCGGCCAATCAATGGTATCACCGCGACCGTCGGGCCTTTGGCTGTTTTGTAGAGCGCGATGCTTCTGCCGGCGGCCAGCTCCGACCAGTTGGCGGGCCTGGCGATATTGTCCTGTGTCTCAAGGGTCTCGATTATTTCTTTCTTGCGGTAGGTATGGTCGCCCAGCGTGATTAAATTCACTCCGTAGTGCAAGAGTTTGTTGTATATCTGCGGTGTGAGGCCGCTGCCCCCGGCGGCGTTTTCGGCGTTGACGATTACGCAGTCAATCTCCCATTTGCTTACAAGCTCTTTGAGCTTGTCCGCCAACACGCGCCTGCCGGGCCTGCCGACAATATCACCTATGCAGAGAATATTGAGTTTCATAATTTTTTCCGACGGGTCCGACCTGCCAGATACGTCAGGCAAGTCGGACGGGTCAACAATTATCTTGCGTATTCGACACAGCGAAGCTCTCGCAGCAGCGTCACCTGTATTTCGCCCGGATAGGTCATTTCGTCTTCGACTTTTTTGGCGATGTCGCGTGCCACTTTGGCCGCCGCCTCATCGGGCACTTTTTCGGCGCTGACTATTACGCGAATCTCGCGGCCCGCCTGAATGGCGTATGCGTTCTCGACGCCCTGGAAGCTGTTGGCTATCTCTTCGAGTTTTTCAAGCCGCTTGATATATCTTTCGAGCGTTTCTCTCCGGGCGCCGGGCCTCGATGCGCTGATTGCGTCGGCGGCGGAAATCAGCACCGTGTAAGGATTATTAGGCGGCAAATCTCCGTGATGGCCTTCGACGGCGTTTAGTATCACGGGCGACTCGTTGAATCTTCGCAGGAAATTGGCGCCTATTACGGGGTGGCTTCCTTCGATTTCGTGGTCGAGGGCCTTGCCGATATCGTGCAGCAGGCCCGCTCGACGTGCGATTGAGCCGTCCAGGTCAAGCTCGTCTGCCATAACCTGAGCCAAAAACGCAACCTCGACCGAGTGTCGCAGGATATTCTGGCCGTAGCTTGTCCGGTAATTCAGAGCGCCAATCATGCTCAACACGCGATTGTTCAGGCCCCGGACGTTTGTTTCCACGGCGGCGTCTTTGCCGAGCTGCAGGACCTTGGCGTTTATCTCTTTTTTGGTTTGTGCGACAAGCTCTTCGATTCTGGAAGGATGTATTCGTCCGTCCTGAATCAGCCGTTCCATTGAGAGGCGTGCCACCTCGCGCCTGACCGGGTCAAAACCGCTGACGACAATCATACCCGGGGTATCGTCCACAATGACGTCAACGCCGGTTGCCTTTTCAAAGGCGCGAATGTTGCGTCCTTCCCTGCCGATGACCCGGCCTTTCATATCGTCGTTTGGAATCTCGACCGTCGAGACGGTCACTTCGCAGGTCTGCTCGGCCACGTATCGCTGAATCGCCGTGCTTATTATCTCTCTGCTTTTTTCAGCCGCCTTTTCCATTGCTTCCTCTGTTTTTCGCTGAATCAGGGCGGACATCTCAAGCTCGCATTCGTCTTCCAGCCGTTTAAGCAGCATTTCCTTGGCCTCGTCAACGCTCATAGCCGTCATTTTCAGCAGCTGATTCTTTTGCTGCGCAATCACCGTCGAAAGCTGCTTATCTTTGAGGTCGATGTTTTGCAGGCGTCTTTCAATCTCCTTCCCCTGCTCCTCAAGCGTCTTTTCCTTTTGTCTTGTCTGCTCGAGCTGTTTGTCCAGCGTGTCCTCGCGTTTAGTGAGCCGAAGTTCAGTTTCCCTGAATTCCGCGCGAATCTGATTCGCCTCAGAGTTAAACTGCTCCCTTTTCTTGATGGTTTCAGCGGCCGCTTCTATCTGTGCGGCCTTGATGATGTTTTCCGCTTCCTTATTGGCGCCGTCGAGCTGTCGCTGGAGGTCTTCCTTAAAGGTCTTGGCCTTTGCCTTTATGATGAACCTGTCCACGATAATGGTAATGGACATTCCAACTAAAAGGCCGGAGATTACGGCAAGGATAGCGGTGACGTCAACTTGCATTAGTATCCCGTTCATATTCTTCGCCTTCCCAAATGTTTAAAAACACAATCTTAGTGCCGAAGCATATTGCGGGATTTAGAACAGAAAAGCCACTTTTCGGCTTGTTAAGCCGAAGCTCGAGAAATGTGTTACGGTATGAAATTCTTGATTAAAACGTAAAAACACCTGCAATCCGGACTCTTTCCCTGAATGGGGAATCCGGTTTTTTTTCGAAGTTAGAGCCGCCTTTGACGGCAACTCCGGGTGTTTTTACGTTTGCCCGATACATCTGGGCTCCTTTTACTGTCTCGCCTTACTTTCGGCGAGTCAAAAGTTCAGATTTCATTACCGCACTATTCATTCCTGGATTCACACCCACATTTTGCTTCGCAAAGCGAAGCAGCGGGGGTGAGTGTAGCTTAATCCGTTGCCTCGTATCATCAAAGTTGTCCCGCAATTACGCTTTCAACTCTTGTTACAGAGTTGCATCGGCAAACTTGGAACGATGGTAAACTTTTTTTGGTATCCGGTCAACAAAAATCAGTACAAAATCGCTGATTTTGGGGCAAAATTTTCGTCTGTCTCCTGTTTCCTGATAAGGCTGCCCATTCTAAGATACACGATTGCCTCAAATCAGTGTTTTAACCCCGAATTTATATGACCTTACTAACTTTCTGAATACCAAGAACAAATACTGTCAAAATGGGGTATTTGTGCTAAAATTAGCAAATGAACAGTGAAAAATTTGACAGTAAATTTTGCCCGCCGGGCAGGGGGACTGTTGGCTTTTATGTGCACATACCTTTTTGCGAGGCGAAGTGCCGTTACTGCGGCTTTTACTCAGAGCCGATCAAAAACCACGACTCCGGCCGGCTGATTTCTGCGATATTAGCCGAACTTGACCAAAAAAGGTGCCTGCCCCCTTTTCCGCCCCAAACGATTTATATAGGCGGGGGAAGTCCAAACTGTCTGCCGAGAAATCAGCTTCTGCGGCTGGTTGGTGAAATTACCTCAAAATTCCCTAATTCCCAGGAGTTTACTGTAGAAGTCAATCCCGGCCAAGCGGATAAAACAATATTGAGCCGGTTAAGCACCGCAGGCGTAAACCGGATTTCAATAGGGGCACAATCCTTCAACGCCGACGAACTGCAATTTTTAGGCAGATTGCACACTGTCGATGACATTTTCAGGACTGTCGAGGCGGCCAAACAGGCGGGATTTGGGAATATCGGCCTTGATTTGATTTTCGCTATCCCTCCCTCGACTTCGCTCGGGACAGGCAGTTCAACGCTCGATTCGTGGAAATGCAGCTTGCAATCTGCGATTGACCTGGATATTCAGCATATCTCCGCTTACGCACTGACTTACGAAGAAAAAACGCCTCTTAAAAAATCGGCTGCCGCGGGTGAAGTCAGGCCCGTTGATGAAGAGACCGACCGGGCGATGTATGAGACGGCCATTGAAGTGCTCGAACGTGCCGGCTTCAAGCAATATGAGATATCGAATTTCGCAAGGCCCGGATTCGAGTGCAGACACAA
Organism: uncultured Pirellulales bacterium; assembly: GCA_964536225.1. GTDB lineage: Bacteria > Planctomycetota > Phycisphaerae > Sedimentisphaerales > Anaerobacaceae > Fen-1362. The sequence goes on along the minus strand of CAZHVR010000003.1, from coordinate 21,022 downwards.
CCTCAACTATTGGCAGAATAATCCCTACATCGGCGTAGGTCCTGCAGCCGGCTCGTACCGGCAGGGCAGGCGGACGCTCAACGTCGCCGATATAGAAAAATACATAGAAGCAATTGAAAAGGGAGTGGATGCGACAGCCGAAAGTGAAATTCCGAGCAAAACTCAGATTGCCTGTGAAACGGCGGTTTTGAATCTCCGCAGACGTTGCGGCATTGACCTGAAAGAATTCAAAAGCCGAACCGGCTTCGATGCGATGGAGTTGTTCGCAGATACAATCGGTAAACACAGAGAGCTTGGCCTGATTGAGATGGCCGACGGTCGATTGTTTCTTGCGCGGGCGGCGATTCCAATTGCAGATTCGGTTCTGTGCGATTTTTCAGACGTATAATAATGTGTCTTTGGTATAATAGCCGACTCTGAAATTTATGAGTACCGAACGCATAAGAAATTTTTCGATAATAGCGCATATCGACCATGGCAAGAGCACGCTGGCCGACCGCATGCTGGAAATTACCGGCTCCGTGAGCGGCCGCGATAAGAAAGACCAGCTGCTCGACGATATGGATATCGAGCGGGAACGCGGCATCACCATAAAGGCCTCGGCGGTAACGATGAAATACCGTTTTGAAGGCAGGGATTATATGCTCAACCTGATAGATACGCCGGGCCACGTGGATTTTCATTACGAGGTCTCGCGCGCCCTTACGGCTTGTGAGGGAGCGCTTCTCGTTGTTGACGCGACCCAGGGGGTACAGGCCCAGACGGTAGCCAACGCCTATCTGGCGACCGAGTCAAACGCTGAGCTTATTGGCGTAATCAACAAGGTTGACCTGCCGTCGGCACAGCCGGAAATCACGGCGGAGGAAATCGAGCATATCTTAGGGATTAAAAAGCACGATTGTTTTCGCATCAGCGCAAAAACCGGTCTCGGCGTCCGCGAGCTTCTGGGCGCGATTGTAACGCTGCTTCCGCCGCCGCCGGACCGGAGCGGCGAGCCGACGGCGGCGCTTGTCTTCGACAGTATCAATGACGATTATCGCGGCGTAATATGTTACGTCAGGGTCTTTGCGGGCGAGCTTAAAGTAAAACAGAAAATCAGGTTTATGGGGGCTGGCAGGACTTATCTCGTAACCGAGCTTGGAAAGTTCGCTCCGAAGATGACCCCCATCGAGCGACTGGGCTCCGGCGAGGTCGGCTACGTTATCGCCAATATTCGCCAGTTGTCCGATGTCACCATCGGCGATACGATTACCGACGATAACAAGCCCGCGGCAAAGCCGCTTCCGGGTTACGTGACGCCGATGCAGATGGTCTTTTCGGATTTTTATCCCGGCAACAATACCGATTATCCGAAACTGCGCAGTGCCTTCGAGAAGCTTGCCCTCAACGATGCGAGTTTTTCCTTTGTGCCTCAGAATTCCCCGGCGCTGGGTTTCGGCTTCAGGTGCGGCTTTCTTGGGCTTTTACATATGGAAATCATCCAGGAACGCCTGGAACGCGAGCACGATATCGACGTCGTTCAGACCGCGCCGACCGTAAGCTACGAGGTCTTAACCACGGATGGATTGGTCAGAAAAATCGATTCACCTGCCGACCTGCCCGATGTGACTCATATACAGGAGCTGCGCGAGCCGTTTGTCCGACTTGAGATTATCACCGGCACCGATTCCATAGGCGGGATTATGAAACTGGCCGAGAGCCGGCGCTGCAAGCTGCTCAAAACGGACTATCTCAGCCAGACGCGCGTTATGCTCGAATACAAGGCGCCCTTGGCGGAAATTGTTTATGACTTTTACGATTTGCTCAAGGGTGTCAGCCACGGCTACGCGACTATGGATTACGAATTCACCGGCTTCGAGGCCAGCGACCTTGTAAAAATCAATATCTTAGTCAACAAAGTTGCCGTCGATGCCCTGTCTTTGATTGTTCATCGCAATACGGCTGAGGCGAGGGGCCGGAAGATGCTCATCCGCCTGCGAAAGGCCATTCCACGCCACCAGTTCGAGATACCGCTGCAGGTCGCAATCGGCGGCAAAATCATCGCCAGGGAAACAATCAAGCCCTTCAGAAAAGACGTCACCGCGAAACTCTATGGAGGCGATGTCACCAGAAAAATGAAGGTGCTCAAAAGGCAAAAAGAAGGCAAAAAAAGAATGAAAAGCATCGGCTCGGTGCAAATCCCCCAGCAGGCCTTTATGAGCATCTTAGATACCTCCGACTGATTCGCTCTCGGTTCTACGGCACGCGTGTCACCATGCTGCCGAATCCCGCTGTAGTATGAGCATTTTCGACACTCCAATTAGGCATTTTGCCAATAGACAGTTTTTGCATATCAAACAACAATGGTGACATAAAGAAAGTGTGGTCTGAAAAACTTTCAGACAGGGAGGTGAAAAATGAAAAAGGTGCTGATTTCAATGCTTGTTTTGGGCGTGCCTGTCTTGAGCGCAGTCGAAAGAGTCGAAGCAGCGGGAGCAGAGGCGGGAATAAGGCGTCCGTCGAATGAAATTGCTGTTTCAGATAATATTGTGCTGACGGCCTCGGCAGTCACCGTGTTTGAGATACAGGATAACAGCGGCTCTGTTTATATCGTGTGCTTGGAGGAAGCCGTACAACCGCCGGGCAAACCAGACGAACGGGTAACTAATACTGCGATTATTAACTGGCTGCCGGAGCCGACGACGGTCGCGCTGTTAGGGCTTTCCGGGTTTCTGATGCGCCGGCGGAAAACGGCGGACAGTTAAATGCGGGATTTTGCGAAAAGGCCTTTGGCCTGTTCTGAAAAGATGCAGAAATAATATTGCCGTGAATATTTTGGGGGCAGCTACAATGGAGTCACAGGTTCGTCTTTACATATTTTACAGCGTTGTTTAAAATGGTCATTCCATCCGGGTCTTTTTCATCTTTGTGACGGGTCCATCGTGGGTGCTGCGTGTGTCTGACGTGCCGCTCGGGATGGGGCATAAGGCCCAGTACCCTGCCCGTTGCGTCGGTTAGTCCGGCGATGGAATCAACCGAGCCGTTGGGATTGACGGGGTAATCACCAACATTGCCGTTTTCATCGACGTATTTGAAAGCGACGAAATCTTCCGAGAGAAGTTTTCCGAGCGTCTGCTCATCTTTGGTAACTACCTTGCCCTCGCCGTGAGCAACGGGGAGATAAATCTGTCTGTCCGGCTCAATAAACACACGCTTTTTGGTTTGCGGGGCGAGATAAACCCACCTGTCCTCGAATTTGTTGCTGTCATTATAAGTGACGGTGACCGCCTGGCCGGCGGTATCGGTGAAGGGCAATATTCCTGTTTTTACGAGCACCTGAAAACCGTTGCAAATGCCGAGGACCAGTTTGCCGTCGTCGATGAACTTTTGTGCCCGCTCGAAGAGATGATGTTTGATTTGGTTGGCCAGGATTTTTCCCGCCGCGACGTCGTCGCCGTAGCTGAAACCGCCGGGGATTACGAGTATCTGATACCGGTCGAGAAGCGATTTATCTTCGATTATTCTGTTTATATGAACGCGGTCGGCCTTGGCGCCGGCCAGTTTGAGGGCGTTCTGCGTCTCCAGGTCGCAGTTAATCCCTGCCGCTCGCAGAACTATCGCCCTGACCTGTCCCATAATTTATTCCATCAACCAATGTTTTTTTCTCACTCGGTTTTGCCGCACTGCAGTTTGGCCAACTGCTCCATCAAAGCGTATCTGTCGGCGGCGTCGGCGTTGGCCAGTTTCATCAGCTGCTGGGCCGCCTCGGGTTTTGACTTTTGCAGGCTGCGGTACCGGGTCTCGCCGTAGGCGTATTCTTCGAATTTCATAGTCGGCGGCTTCGAATCGAGCTGCAGCGGATTCTTGCCTTGCTCTTTCAATCGCGGGTCGAACCGATACAACGGCCAGTGTCCGCAGGCCACCGCCTTTTTCTGCTCATCGTAACCCGTCGTCATATCGATGCCGTGGTTGATGCACTGTGTATAAGCGATTATCAGTGACGGGCCCGGGTATGATTCGGCCTCGACAAACGCCCGGACGGTCTGGTTTGTATTTGCGCCCATCGCCACTTTGGCGACGTAGATATTGCCGTAAGTCATAGCCAGCAAACCCAAATCTTTCTTCGGCGCGGGCTTTCCGCCTGCGGCGAACTTTGCGACCGCTGCGCGGGGTGTCGATTTTGACATCTGCCCGCCTGTATTGGAGTAAACCTCGGTATCGAGGACCAGCACGTTAATATCAGCCCCGTTTGCCAGGACGTGGTCAAGTCCGCCGTAACCGATGTCGTAAGCCCAGCCGTCGCCGCCCAGCGCCCAGACCGATTTGCGAGCAAGGTAATCGGCAAACGTCAGTAGCCGCCTGCATTCGGGGCAATCACTCTTTTTGCACTGCTCTTTGAGTTTTGCTATGCGGGTCCTCTGCTGCTCAATGGCGTCCTGCGAGGGGTCATTTGCAGCCGCAGCAGCGTTTATTTCGCCCGCCAGGCCTGCATCGACGCAGCCCTTTTGGGCGACTATATCGAGCAGCTCGACCGCCTGCTGCTTGGACTTATCAACCGTCAATCGCATACCGAGCGCAAACTCGGAATTGTCCTCGAACAAGCTGTTGCTCCACACGGGGCCTCGGCCGTCTTCCCTTTTGGTGTAGGGCGTCGTCGGCAGGTTGCCGCCGTAAATGGACGAGCAGCCGGTGGCGTTGCCTATCATTGCCCTGTCGCCGAAGAGCTGTGTGAGCAGTTTCACGTAAGGCGTCTCGCCGCAGCCGGCACAAGCGCCGGAATATTCGAACAGGGGCATAATCAGCTGGCTTCCCTTGACGCTTTCGCGTTTGAACAGCTTCGGGTCAGTGTTCGGAATCGACAGGAAGTGTGCGTAATTTTCCCGCTCCTGGGCCCGCAGCGGTTCCTGCAGCGACATATTTATGGCCTTTCGGCCGGTGGGCTGTTTGTTGGCGTCTTTTTCCTGCGCGGGGCACATCTGCACGCACACCCCGCAGCCGGTGCAGTCCTCCGGGGCGACCTGCACGGTAAATTTCATCCCTGCCAGGTCTTTGCCTTTTGCGTCTGTGCTTTTGAATGCGGCAGGGGCCTTTTCGAGGAATTTGGCATCGTAGGCCTTTAGCCGGATTGTTCCGTGCGGGCATACAAACGAGCAGGTCCCGCACTGGATACAGACCTGCGGTTCCCATACAGGGATGTTTACGGCGATATTGCGTTTCTCATACCGGGTCGTCCCTGTCGGCCATTTGCCGTCAATGGGGAATTTGCTCGTGGGCAGCTTGTCGCCGCGAAGCGCCATAATCTCAGCCGTAACGCTTTTGACAAAATCGGGCGCATCGCCGGGCACGACCTCTCGCATTCCTATTTTGCTCGTTGCCTTGTCCGGCACTTTGACCTCGTAAACCCGTTCAAGGGCGGTGTCCACGGCGTCGTTGTTCATCTTTACTATCCGCTCGCCTTTTTTGCCGTAGCTTTTCTGAATAGCGTCCTTGATGGCCTTGACTGCCGTATCAATCGGGATAATGTTGCTTATCTTGAAGAACGCCACCTGCATAATAGTATTGATTCTCGCGCCAAGTCCGATTTCCTGTGCAATCGATATCGCGTCAACGACGTAAAGCTTGAGTTTCTTGTCGATAATCTGCTTTTGCACCTCCTGCGGCAGCGTGTCCCAGACCTTGTCAGCCGGATACATACTGGTCAGCAAAAACGTCGCACCCTCTTTGGCCGCCGAGAGCATATCGTATTTTTCGAGGAAGCTCGGATTATGGCAGGCAACGAAATCGGCCCTGTTTATCAGATAAGGTCTGCGAATGGTCTTTTTGCCGAAGCGAAGGTGTGATATTGTTATCGCGCCTGCCTTTTTCGAGTCATAAACGAAATAACCCTGGGCGTTGTTGTCGGTCTGCTCGCCGATAATTCTTATCGAGTTATGATTGGCGCCGACCGTGCCGTCCGAGCCGAGGCCGTAGAACATCGCCGTGTAAATTCCCTCCGCCGGCAGCACAAATGATTCGTCAACATCCAAGCTTGTGTTGGCAACGTCGTCAATGATTCCGACCGTGAAGCCGTTTTTCGGCTCTTTGGCATCGAGGTTGTCGAAGACGGCCTTTACCATCGCGGGCGTGAATTCTTTTGAGCCAAGCCCGTATCTGCCGCCGACGACTACGGGATATTCCTTGAAGCTGGTTTGCCTTTTCGCCATTGCCTCGCCAATCGCCGTGCGAATGTCCATATATAACGGCTCGCCCAGCGAGCCGGGCTCTTTGGTCCGGTCAAGGACGGCGATTTTCTTCGCTGTTTTCGGCAGCGCGTTAATAAAGGCCTCGGTGCTGAAGGGCCTGAACAGGCGAACCTTCACGACGCCGACCTTTTGCCCCTTCGAAGCCAAAAATTCGGTTGTCTCGTGAGCTGTCTCGGCGCCGGAACCCATTATCACAATAATCTTTTCGGCGTCGGCGGCCCCGATGTAGTCGAACAGGTGGTAATTCCTTCCTACTATTTTGGCGAACTTGTCCATCGTTTCCTGCACGATGCCGGGCACGGCCTGATAAAATTTGTTCGCCACTTCCCTGCCCTGAAAATAAACGTCCGGGTTTTGCGAGGTGCCGGCAATCATTGGCCTGTCGGGATTCAACGCCCTCGCCTTTGCCGCCGAGACAAGCTCGTCGTCAATCATCGCACGCATATCGTCTAATGTAAGCTCCTCGACTTTTTGTATCTCGTGGCTTGTGCGGAAACCGTCGAAGAAATGCAGAAACGGGATTCGCGAGGCAAGCGTCGCCTGCTGGGCTATCAGCGCAAAATCCATAACCTCCTGAATACTGTTCGAGCTGAGCATCGCCCAGCCGGTCTGCCGGCAGGCCATAACGTCCGCGTGGTCGCCGAATATCGACAAAGCATGCGCCGCAAGCGAACGGGCCGATATATGAAATACCGCCGGCAAAAGCTCAGCGGCGATTTTATACATATCCGGTATCATCAGCAAAAGGCCCTGTGAGGCCGTAAAGGTCGTCGTCAGTGCGCCTGCCGTAAGCGCGCCGTGAACTGCCCCTGCCGCCCCGCCTTCCGACTGCATCTCCGTAACCGACGGAATCGTGCCCCAGATATTTTTCTGGCCTCTGGCCGTCTTGTCGTCTGCTATCTCGCCCATCGGCGAGCTGGGAGTTATCGGATATATTGCTATAACTTCATTTGTTGCGTGCGCGACGTGTGCCGCGGCTGCGTTGCCGTCTATCGTTACCATTTTGCGTCCTGTAGTGAGCTTTGTCGAACTAGCCATATTGCTTTAACCTCTCAAAAAATCGATAGTTAAACCTATGGGAAAAAAGATTCCCTTACGTAACTTTCTGATTTTAGCTTTCTATTCAGGCCAAACCTCTGATGTGTTATACGTCGAGGGCGCCTTTTAAGGCAATTGTTTATACAACTTTTGGCTTCCCTCATCAAGCCATTTTTCAAAATGTTGCTGCAAACCACGTTACCTTATATACGCCTTTGCCCCGTCGCTTTTGATAACGTTGTATTCAGGGCCTTGGGTTATCAGGATACATTCGATGCCGGAAAGGGATTTGATAAGGGCAAGGCCTTTTTCAGCCCCCAGCACGTTTACAATAGTCGATAGTGCGTCGGCTTGCAGTGCGGTGGGAGCGATGATGGTGTCGCCTGCTAATTTGTGAGCGCCCGTTGCTGTATTGGTATCGATAATATGGCTAACCTTTTTACCGCCTACCGTAACAAATCGCCTGTAATCACCACTTGTTGCTACGGCGTAATCCGTCAATTTCAAAACCATCAACGGCTCTTCGTTTTCTAAACAGGGGTCCTGGATACCAATCAACCATACATTTTTATCTGCGGGTTTACCGAAGCAGTATATATTGCCGCCCGAATCGACCATGCCGGCAACCGCACCTTTTTGTTTCATTACTTCGACGGCTGTATCGACGGAGTAACCTTTGGCAATGCCGCCCAAATCCAGCCGCATACCATCGACTGCGAACCGCACTGTCTGCTCGTTTGCGTCTAAAATCAGTTTTTCATATCCGACCTTTGCCCTCGCGTCCGCCAGTGCATCCGCATCGGGCATCGAATTGGCCTCGCCCGCCTTATGCCATAGGTCAACTAAAGGCCCGACGGTAATATCGAACGCGCCGTTTGACAGTCGGCTGAACTCCACGCTTTTCTGTAAAATACCGAAAAGCTCGTCGCTGACCTTGACGGGACCGGGGAAGGCCTTGCGATTTACTTTGCTAAGCTCCGAGTCGGCCTTGTAATCGCTCATCAGTGCGTCGATTCGTTTTAATTCTTTGAATCCGGCTTTGATGCAGTTTCTGGCCTGTTGAGCATTGTCGGCCACGGCGACTATCCGGGCAAATGTCCCCATCACCTCGCGGTAGCCGCCGTCAATTTGGACGGGGCGAGTCCGCCTGTTAATCAGAAGTAACGCTATAAACAGACATAACGCGAAACCTATGCCGAATAGGATTTGCCGTTTGTTATCCTTCATATTCGCAGCAATTATACGCTATAATGCGGACGTGAACAGAAAAGAACCGACAATACTGGTTGACAGGGTCGAGCGGGAATTCCTGCCGTACGTTCGCAGGCCCGGCCGATACATCGGCGGCGAGATAAACCAGATTAAAAAGGGCCTCGCCGACTGCGATTTGACCGTTGCTTTGTGCTTTCCTGATACGTACGAGGTCGGTATGAGCCATACGGGGCTTGCAATCGTTTACGACGTGCTTAACAGGATGGACAAAGTGGCGGCTGAGCGGGTCTTTGCGCCGTGGCTGGATGCCGAAGACATCCTCCGCAAAAAGAACATCCCGCTTTTCTCCCTCGAATCCAAAGCAGCCCTCAATAGCTTTGACGTAATCGGTTTCAGTTTGACTAATGAGCTTTGCTATACCAACGTCCTGAATATGCTGGATTTGGCCGGGCTGGGCGTTCGAAGCAAAAACCGAAGCGAGACCGATCCGCTTGTCATCGCAGGCGGCGGGATGGCAAACTGCTGCGAGCCGATGGCTGCATTCATTGACCTTTTTGTCTTAGGCGAGGCGGAAGAGGCCGTCGCGGAACTGGCGAAGCTGATTATCGAAATGAAAAGAAATGGTTCGACGAAAAAGGATATTCTGCTTGCCGCAGCGAAAAAGTTCGACTGGGCATATGTGCCCTCGCTTTACAAATTCGAGTACGCGGGCGACAAAATCACATCGTTCGACGCCGTTGAAGAAGGGCTGCCAACACGGCTAACAAACGCCGTCGTCGATGACCTCGATAGCGCGCCTGTGCCTTTAAGACCGATTGTTCCTTTCACGCAGGCGGTCCAGGAGCGGGTCAGTATCGAGATAATGCGGGGATGTCCCGGCCGGTGCAGGTTTTGCCAGGCAAGCTTCTGTCGCAGGCCGGTCCGCTATCGCAGTATCGAAAAAATCGTTGAGATTGCAAAGGCCTGTTACCAGGCCACCGGCTTCGATACCGTGAGTTTGCTGAGCTTGTCAACCGCCGATTATCCCGACCTTGAAAAGCTCATTGAGCAGCTTCACGATTATTTCGCGGACAAATACGTGGGACTGTCTTTACCCAGCTTGCGTGTCGATAAAAACCTGCAACAATTGGCGAAGCTGGTCTCGTCGGTTCGTAAAAGCGGTATGACAATTGCCGTGGAGGCCGCAACAGAACACTTGCGTCAAATCATCAATAAACCCATCAAGGACGAGGACTTGTTTGCCGCCGTATCGGCTGCGTACCAGGCGGGCTGGCAAAAACTGAAACTATATTTTATGACCGGCCTGCCGGGCGAAACTGAGGACGACGTAAAACAAATCGTGCACCTGGCGGATACATTGGCGAAATTACGCAGAGAAATTGACGGCAGGACCGCCTCGGTCAATATAACAGTAAGCTGGCTTGTGCCTAAGCCGCATACGCCCTTCGGCTGGCTGGCGCAGAAACCGAGGGAGTATTTTGAAAAGGCGAAATGGCTGATAATCGATGAGAAAAAGAAGCTCGGTGCGAAGTTTTTGCAGTTCAAATTTCACGATATCGAACAATCTATTCTCGAATCGGCCATCGGCCGAGGCGACAAGCGATTAGCAGACGTTATTGAATATGCCTGGCGAAATGAGGCCAAGTTCGACTTGTGGAGAGAATCATTTAAGCCGGAAATCTGGGAAGACGCCTTCTTGAAATTCGGGATGAATCTCGATACCGCCGCACAAAGGCAATTCGCAACCGATGAAATTTTACCCTGGGAACACTTAGGCGGCCCGGAGAAAGAATATCTGCTGAAACATTTTACCGAGATTCGCGAAAAAATATCGCCACAGCAATAATGACGCAGTTACGATGTTTTCATCCCGCCGGGAAGCTGCAGGCCGGCCTGGCCCTTGCCTTCCCTGAAGTCGGTTATAATCTTCACTGCCTCGGCCGGCTCATCGACAAGTGAGTAAACGTGCAGGTCTTTGGCGGATATGAATTCGTCTTCTTTGAGCATTTTCTCGGCCGTCCAGTCAATCAGTCCCCGCCAGAAATCGCTGCACATAAGAATGACGGGGAATGATGCCTGTCGAAGGGTCTGAATCAGGACTACGGACTCGAAAAATTCGTCCATCGTGCCGTAGCCGCCGGGGAAAACTATAAAGCCGTGCGCGTACTTGAGAAACATCACTTTACGGCAGAAGAAATAACGGAAACTCAGGGATATATTTTGATATTCATTCGGCATCTGCTCCTTGGGAAGCTCGATATTCAGTCCGACGCTTTTGCCGCCGGCCGCGACGGCCCCTTTGTTTGCCGCCTCCATTATTCCGCCGCCGCCGCCTGTTATGACCCCGAATCCCGCTTTTGCAACTTCATAAGCGGTTTTCTGGGCGAGCTTGTAATACTTATGCTCGCGGTCTATTCTGGCGGAGCCGAAAATCGAGACGGCAGGACCGATTGTGGACAACTCCTGAAAACCTTCCACGAATTCGGACATTATCCGAAATATGCGCCAAAGGTCTTCGACCGGCTGACTTGTTACGTTGGACATCATAGAAATATTCCTTCAAAACCTTTCTTGTCCGCCTGTGGCGGATTCTTCGCCGAGTATATCCCGGACATCACCACAGGGCCGGTTTAAACGCCGAAGGACAGAACTTCGATATCGCACAGTTGTCGCAGTCCGGTTTTCGCGCCTGACAGACGTTTCGGCCGTGAAGAATCAGCGTATGGCTGAATATCGTCCAGTCCTTCTTAGGGACTATTTCGGCCAAATCGAACTCAAGCTTTACAGGGTCTGAATTTTCCGACAGCCGAAGCCGCCGACTGAGCCGAATAACATGCGTGTCGCACATTATCGCCGGCTGGCCGTATGCGTTGCCTAAAACGCAGTTGGCTGTCTTTCTGCCGACGCCGGGCAGTGTCACCAGTTCATCCATCGTGTCGGGCACCCTGCCGCCGAATTTTTCAATTATCGCCTGACTGGCGCCTTTAATGCTGACGGCCTTATTATGATAAAAGCCGGTGCTGCGTATGTCGTTTTCGATATTTTCAAGCTTCGCCCTGGCCCAATCTTCTGTGGACCTGTATTTCGCGAACAGGCCCGGCGTCACCATATTGACGCGTTTGTCGGTGCACTGGGCCGAGAGTATCGTCGCAATCAGCAATTCGAGAGGATTGCCGAACCGCAGCGCCACAGTCGCGCCGGGATATAATTTTTTCAGGACCGGCAGTATCTTTTTGACCCGGCCTGCCGCTTCTTTTTTATCGACTTTTACCCGCCTTTTGCCCGGCGGGTTGAATTTTTTTACCTTCTTTTTTGCCATAGGCCGTCACTATTGTCCCGGCAGTTTTTCCAGCGCCTTTTTTAATTCTCCGCCGAAGGCGATACCGTTCCAGCGTACCGGCTCTTTTCCCGGCACGAGTAATATGCTTACCGGCACACCCGGCTCATCGTATATTTTTTTAAGGGCAATCGTGGCGGGATAGTCCTGCAAAGTGGTGTCGGCCTTAACGGCCATGACCCCTTTTTGCTTTATCAATTCAGCAATATCTTTGCGCGAATATACGGTCCTGTCAACGATCTGGCAGCTAAGACACCAGTCGGCGGTAAAATCTATGAGGACGGGTTTGCCTTCGTAAAGCGTCTTATTTATCGTCCCCGCGTCGTATTTTTGCCAGGCAATCAGCGAGGGCGCGGGTGCTTTCAAAAAGGCGAATCCGGCGACAACCGCCAGCGCGGCTGCAATGGCCCTGATGACCCATCGCCTTAATGCCGGCGTAGCGAAACTGACCCAGCCGCCCCACATCCACACACAAAAAGCCAGCACAATCGCAAAATACAAAACGTCCATTTTGTAATTGCCCGGCAGCGAGGACAGGAATTTGACGGCGATAATGAGAAGCACAAAGCCGATGGCCTGCTTAAAGAGTTCCATCCATCGCCCGGGCTTCGGCGCCTTTTTCAAAAGCGACGGTATCGTGGTCAGTATCGCGTAAGGGGCGGCCATGCCCACGCCGATTATCAGTATTGCCGACGTCGCTAACGGCAGGGGCTGGACCTGCGCCCAGGCGACGGCGCCTGCTAATATCCCGAAGCTGCACGGCGTGCTCAAAACAGCCGCAAGAAAACCCATACCGACCGCGCCGCTGAATCCCCTGCCCTGGCCGGCTTTGCCGGCAAGTGAAGAAGGGACGCTTATCGAGAAAAGGCCGAACATAAACAATGACAGCACAACCAGAATCAAGACAAGCGCAGTCAATATTGCCGGACTCCTGAAAGGGTCGCCCCATTGCAGAGTGGTCCCGTAGGCCAGCCGAAGCACGATGTTGGCGCCGGCAAGGCAGGCAAAAAACAGTATCATCCCCAGGCAAAACGAAAGTCCCAATGTAAATGATTTGCCCCTGCCCTGTTTTGCCTGCTCGACAAGGCGCATCACGATTATAGGCAATACCGGCCAGACACACGGCATAATGTTCAGCGACAGGCCGGCCACAAATGCCAGAATTAAAGCCGCCCAAACCGAATAGCTTGCGAATTGCCCCACAGAACCTGACGTAGTTTTTGCCGGCGGCTGCGCCTTGGGCACAGTAAAGGCCGGCTGCTGACCTGCTGTGTCCTTCGATATTTTTACTTCTGTTCTTACGCTGCCGAAATCCGGCACGCGACACTGTGTCTGGGAGCATACCGCGCCTGCTATGCCGATATTAACAGCCACGGTCTTCGGCGAAGCGGCATCGGCGGCGACCTCGAACGGCAGGAAAACTGTGAAATTGCCGCCTATGACCTCAATTTTTTTGTCGAGTGCCTCGTCATAGAGCCAGTCCGTTTTGGGAAATATCGGTTTGGAAAAAGTCAGGAAATGTGAGCCCTGTTCGTTGGGTTCGAATTTCAGGTTCGTCCCGCCGGGGGCCGTATCGGCTGAGGCGTAAAAATGCCAGCCCTTTTCCGGCTCGAAGTGAATTGCTACGGCGCTTTTGCCTCCCGGCGCCACAGCGGCATATTGCTGCTCGGCCCAGAAACTGACGACGTCAACTTTTTGTTTCTCCGCGGCTTCGACACCGAAGGCGCAAGCAACCATCAGCGCAAACGCCAGTAAAACCCCGCTTCTTTTGCCCTTCATATATATTCTGTTTAAAATAGGGAAGATTTCTGGTGCCTTTTTGGTCACGATTGTGTTTTGGCCGGCTTTTCGGGTTCCGGCTTTTTGTCCTTTTTCTGCTCCGCGGCGAGCAAATCCGTCACCGTCGGCTTATCGAGCCGGCCCCCCTCCAGGATGGTTTTCACGTCGTCTGCATCGAGCGTCTCGTATTTTAGAAGTGCTTTGGCAATCCGTTCGAGCTTGTCGCTGTTTGCTTCGATAAGCTGCTTTGCCTTGTTGTAGGCGTCGTCGGTAATCCGTTTGATCTCGGCGTCGATAGTTTCGGCTGTCTTTTCAGAATAGTCCTTTTCCCCCGGCATAACGAAGTAAGCATCCTTTGAGCCGAAGTCCGACTCATAGCTTACCGGCCCCAGCCGCTCGCTCATACCCCAGTTCAGCACCATTTGTTTAGCAATTCTGGTCGCCTGCATAATATCTGCCTGTGCCCCGCTTGAGATATCCTCGCAGAACATTTCTTCTGAGATTCTGCCTCCGAAGCAGACCTGCAGCAAAGCCATGCAATATTTTTTGGTAAAGATGGTCCTGTCCTTTTCGGGCAGCGCGAAAGTAGCTCCGCCCATCGGTCCTCTTGGAATAATGCTGACTTTGTGCAGCGGGTCGGCGTCTTTCAACAATGACTGAACAAGCGTGTGCCCCGCCTCGTGAAAAGCGGTAATGTTCCTTTCAGTTTGGTCGCTGACCCTGCTTTTTTTGGCGCGGCCCCATCGCACCTTGTCTCTTGCCTCCTCAAGGTCGGCCCTCCCGATAGCGTCTTTATTGGCCATAGTTGCGGCCAGGGCCGCCTCGTTAATAATCGCCGCCAAGTCCGCCCCGCTGAACATCGGTGTTCCGCGGGCCAGGCGTTCGAGGTCGGCATCGGGGCCGAGCTTGACCTTTTTGGCGTGGACTTTCAGGATTTCCAGCCGGCCCTTCAGGTCGGGCAGAGGCACTACAACCTGCCTGTCGAACCTGCCCGGCCGGGTCAATGCGCTATCCAGTATGTCAGAGCGGTTCGTGGCCGCCATTACAATTACCTGGTCGTCGGTATCGAAGCCGTCCATCTCGACTAAGATGGCGTTTAGTGTCTGCTCGCGTTCGTCGTGTCCGCCGCCGGCGAAACTCGCGCTTCGTCTTCGACCCACCGCGTCAATCTCGTCGAGGAATATGATACAGGGGGAGTTGTCTTTGGCCTGCTTGAACAAATCGCGCACGCGCGACGCCCCGACGCCGACGAACATCTCGACGAAGTCACTGCCGGAAATGCTGAAAAACGGGACGTCGGCCTCACCTGCGATGGCCTTTGCCAGCAGCGTCTTGCCGCAGCCCGGAGGCCCAATAAGTAGCACCCCGCGGGGTATGCGGCCGCCGAGGCGCTGGAATTTTTTGGGATTTTTCAGGAATTCGATTATCTCGGCCACTTCTTCCTTGGCCTCATCTATTCCCGCGACGTCCTCGAAGGTGATTTTGACCCGTTCTTTGTCGTGCAGCCGGTGTTTGCTTCGGCCGAATGACATCAGCATTCCACCGGCACCGCCGCGAAGGTTACGGGCAAACATAAACCACAGGAAAAGCGCTATAATAGCCAGCGGAAATATCATACTTAAAAGGTTCCACAGCCAGACGCGCTCCTTTGCATACTGGTATTTGACACCGCTTTCCCGCAGATCTTTGTCAAGTTGGTCGCGGACAATGTCCGGTTTGTAATCGACCACGAATGATTTTGCGGCATTTTTGCCTTCGCTTTCGATACCTGCCTTGTTAAACTCGCCGTGAATCTGCGTATCGCCTACAGTCACTTCTTCGATGTGACCGGCCTTGAGTTCTGTTACGAACTGGTCGTATCGCAGGGTCTTTACGCTTTGCTGCTGCCACTGATTGAGCAAAATCAGTCCTACAAGTATCACTATGCCCAGCAAAAGCAGGTTGAAAGGCCCGCGCTTGTACGGCGTTGGACCTTTGCCCACAGGTCTTTTCTGCTCGTACCGTGTTTTTCTGCCGCGTCCCGTATTTCGATTATTAGTCATTTTTGCCATTTATAAAAAAATACCTGTAAATTGGCTGTTTACCAGCCCTTTTTCATCTGTTCTACGATATTTTCGGCCAGAGAGTTTGCTGCCAGCGTGGCGCCATAAGCAAAATCCTGGCTTTGCCACTCCGAGAAACTGGCCGATGCGCTTACCGATTTATTATCAATCAACAGCTCACCGGTCCTCAGGTTCTTCCAGCTTACTACTGCGGTCAGCTCGACATTTTTCTCCAGGGCCCTTCCTATTTGCCGCTCTGTTGATAATACCGTTTCATTTGCCTGCACAATCTGACCGCTTATGAGGGTGTCGGCCCGGTCCCTGCTGGTAACTATCTTGTAAGGTGTTTGCGCTTCGATTCGCTTGGCCAGCGCGTCGGTCAGCTCGTATTCTACACCCCGCCTGAAACTCTGGTTATCGAACATCTCCACATAAACGGTCCCAACTCCTTCCGGATACAGCGAGACATTGCTGTATCCGCTGCAGCCGGGCAATAAGAGCGCAAGAGCACAGATCGCAAGTGCGCAAGTCACAATTAGTTGTGCTCTTTTGTTCATTCTAAACTCTCGGCTCTCTATTTCTGGTTTAGTTTTTCTCTTGCCGTCTGTGCAGCTTCGCTTTGGGGATAGTCATCGACCACCAGCTGATAATACAGGCTTGCCGGTACTTTACTTCCTGTTCTGTCATAATACTGTGCTATACCGAGCTGCTTTTCTGCCAGTTGCTCGCTTATGCGCAACAAAATGTCATCTACCTGCAGCTTTTGTGCCTCTTCCGGATAGCGCAGCTTGAAATTCTCGTAATAGCTTTTGGCGCTAATCAGGCCTGTCGCGTCATACGCGGGCCCCCGGAAGGTCGCGTATTTGGTCCTTGCCATTGCGGCCAGGGCGTCCTTGGCAATCTGTCCGGCAGGCCAGCGATTCAGTATCTCCGACCACTTAAGATACGCCTCTTCGTATTTGCGCCGCTTCTCGAAACTGCCGGCCACCGCCACTGAGGCCCTTTTGGCGATATCGGTGCTGCCGGCCCGGTCGCTGATTTTTTCCATTATTTTTACGCCTTCGTCATAGCGTCGAAGATTCAGCACGAGCAATACCCGCTTCCTCCGCCCGGCCAGATAATCACTGGCAATTCCGAATTCCCTTTGCAGTGCCGCATCGCGCAGCGGACTTGCCGGATAATCATCGAGGAACTTTTCATATTGTCTGACGGCCTTTGTCAGTTTTCCCCTTGCCAGCAGCATCTCGGCATCGATGAAGGCATCGAAATCAGCCCCTGCAATATCAGGAAAGTCCGTTTTGAGCTGTTCTATGGCCCTGAGGACCTTTTCCGGCTCGCCGGCGTCCACGAGCTTTTTCATTTCAGCCACACGCAGAATAAATCGCTCTTCTTCAGAGGAACTGGTGTCTTTCCACCTTGCTGAACCGTTAAGGCGAAACGTTCCCGCCTTAAGCGGTAACAGCAGGCACGCCGTTATCAAACAAACCGCAAATACTATAATTGCCCGTCGTATCTTCACAACTAACCCCGATTCTTTAACTAACCCGTTACCTTTTTATCACGCTATATACACCTTTTCGAATACAATCGCATTATAACCCTATGTATCGCTTTTGCAAACTACGAATTTGATATCCTTACAGGCCGATTCGGTCCGCCTGCGGCGGGCATTATCAAACCGTGCATTTACGCCCTATAACATTTGCGCAGAGCCGGATTACTCCCCTAAACCAGCATCCTGCAAGGTGATAGCGTTATAATCCCAGACAGGAAGGTTAACCGCGGCGGTTAAACAGCCGATTTTGGCGTAATAGCCGGAATATATAAATCTTGCTTTGGGGGGCAGGTATTGTGAAAAAATCGGCTGGCTTTCTTATGACACCTGTAAAGAAATGTTTCACACTCAGACGTTGTTCTTTTGTCTGGCTGTGCGTGCTTTGCATAGCTGCGCGGGCCTTTGCGGCTGACGATGTTTCGTCGGGACCTGAGGCCATTTCTGATATGTCTATTGAAGAGCTGGTGGACATTAAAGTCACGTCGGCTTCGAAAAAGGCGGAAACGCTTTGCGAGGCGCCGGGCATTATAACCGTTGTTCCGAGAGAAGAGATTGAGGTCTATGGAGACAGAGATCTGCAACAGCTCCTTCAGCGCCAGCCCAGTATCTACACACGAGATGTTTTCCCTTATTCTGACAATGTAGCTGGTTTCCGGGGCGATATGACAACGGTCGCCGAGACGCATACCTTGATACTGTTCAACGGCCGGCCCATCCGGGAAAGCGCACAGGGCATCAATGTTAATATGTACAAGACGTTTCCACTGTCAACTCTGGAAAGCGTCGAATTGATACGCGGCCCCGGTTCGGTTCTATACGGGTCCAATGCTTTCACAGGCGTCATTAATCTGAAGCCGCGTGTCCCGGACCAGAACGAATTCGCGGTCTCATCAATGGGAGGCAGTTACGGCTACTATGATTCGGACGTGACAGCCGGTGGCAGGTCCGGCGAACTTGGTTACATTACCGCCTTTCGCGTAGCCGGCCAGCAGGGATACCCATACGATATGACCGATTGGTCGAATGTTTACGGCGAGGATGACAGAAAGTACAAGAGCTATTCGGGAGTGGCGCATCTGAACTATGGCAACTTCACTTTCGACGGCTTCTGGTCGGATTATGATGCGTTCGCTCTTGGGGTTTTGCCTGCCTGGAGCAATCCGAACCACACAATCCGCAACAAAAAACTGTTCCTGAATGCCGGCTATCGAATCCCAATGCATGACAGGGTAACTTTAGAGCTCAATGCCACTTATAATTTGCAGGAAAACTGCCTTTCCGGCGGCGGCCCGATTATCGGGACCAATACGTCGGACATACTCGGAGAGGCTACACTTTTGGCGGAACCCACGGACAATATGAATCTCGTTCTCGGGTGGCTGCAGGAGCAGCGAGCAAACTATCATCCCGATGACGACAGGTTTCAATCTATACCCTCGTATCGCCACGAGCCAAAGGGTTTTTATGCCCAGGGCGACTATAAGTTCGACAACTTTCTCAAGCTAATCGCCGGCACCCAATGGAACAAGTCAAGTTACGGCTCGGACGGCTGGATATCTCGTTTTGGTTTCATCGTAACTCCATCTGACAAATGGGGTGTGAAATTGCTTCGGGGCGAGGCGTTTCGTGCCCCTGTCACACTGGAAACGGACCTGTATGACCCTACGGCTCTGGTGGGTAACAGTGACCTTGAGCCGGAGACAATTACAACCTACGACGCTCAGTTGTTTTATCACGGCAATAAGACATACGCCGCAGCCACATATTTCCAGAGCAAAATCGAGAAGCTCATTATTTACGACACGAGTGTTTTTCCTCAGACATATATGAACGGGGGCATCCAGAGGTTCTGGGGTATTGAGTTCGAGGGCAAGTATTTCTTTACACCGAACTGGCACGTCCTCGGCTCATATTTGCACCAGGAAAACGAGGCCGATGCGGGTATAAGCCCCACTGTTGTGCCGGGAAATATGTTTAAGCTGGGCACCGCGTATGCCTGGGAATGGGGAACGGCGTCGTTGTTTTATATGCTTTTCGGCGACCCGCCACACATCGATTCTGCACTGGTGGTTAATCCAAAGCCAGAATCAATAAACCTTCTCAATCTGAATGTTGACCTTGACCTTTCAAAATGTACAGGGCTTGTAAAGGGACAATCTGTCTTAACACTGAGGATTGAGAATCTTCTTGACGAAGAAATTTACGTGCCTACATTCGGCTATCTCGGTGTTCCGAACTCTTTCCCGTTCGGTCCGGGCAGAACGTGGTACGTCGGTGTAAAACTGCAATTCTGAACAATCACCTCAGACCTGCCTACGGTTCCGAATTCCTAATCTTTTTTGACGCTGTTCTTTACTGTCTTAACGAATCATTGGTATCGGTTCGACTGCTCTTCCGGCAACGGCTGGTGCAGCGGCGCTGACCTGACCCGCAGCGGCTCTGTAACGCTTGATGACCTGATGCAGTTTGTCGAGGATTGGTGGCTGTTCGGTGGTGAATAGCACAATGGTCTTGCCGTAATCTCAATATTTTCAAGGACTTACGATTCCCGCTGTCTGCCTTGAAAATATTAGTTCTTGAAATCACCCCCCTTTTATGGTATTCTAAATCAACAAGAGAACGGTAGTTAATGAAGGATATTATGTCTGCTGTATCTGCGTCGCACCCTCAGATAGACGGGGAAATAATGCATATTTTTAGTGTTTAAGAAGCCGGCTTTATTTTAGGAGGTTAAAGTGATGAAGTCGAATAGGAGATTTGTCAAAACTGTCGTATTCTTTGCAATTCTTTGTTCAGCAATTCCACTTTTTGCCGCAATTCCGCGTTTGCACGTTGACGGCAATCAAATTAAAGACCCGAGCGGCAATGTTGTCATTTTGAGGGGTATCGACCTGATTGATTTGGGCTTCCTTCAGGACTGGCAGGGCGGCGCTATCAATATGATTGACCGGATAACGAATAAAAGCGATTCCAGCGGAAGTTCCCCCGGCTGGTATCCCAAAATAATCCGGATTATGATTGCCCCGCCTGACTCGGTGGACAACTGGCCTCATCCTTTCAATCCCGGCAATACCGATTTATATGACCTTCTCAGGACCGTGGTTGATTACTGTGCCACCAAGGATATGTATTGTATTATCGATTGGCACTATGTCGCCAATACGTACGACCACGTCGCCTCAACAAGCGAGTTCTGGGAATATATGGCGCCGAGG
Organism: uncultured Pirellulales bacterium; assembly: GCA_964536225.1. Classification (GTDB taxonomy): domain Bacteria; phylum Planctomycetota; class Phycisphaerae; order Sedimentisphaerales; family Anaerobacaceae; genus Fen-1362. The sequence continues at coordinate 623 of CAZHVR010000003.1, read as the reverse complement.
TTTGCCGACGACGAGCACGTTCTTTTCGAGCTTTTTAATGAGCCGATTAACGACCTTGATGGTGACTGGATTTTTAACAGCAATGATACAGATGACTGGCTTAGCGTCAGGGCTGATATGCAGACCTGGATTGACATTGTGCGGACCTATGCACCCGACAATATTATCCTTGTAGCTGGGCCATTCTACTCTCAAGTTATTGGACCGGCGGCCAGTTATCCTCTCACGGGAGACAATATCGCTATGGTTTCCCACATCTATCCCAATCATTGGAATGATTCATCCTGGTCATCGTCGTATCAGAGCCAGATAACGACCTGTGCCGCAGTATATCCGGTAGTAATGACTGAGTGGGGATTCAGCACGAGCAACGGCGGGGACCTTGTAGGTACGATCACCGAGTACGGCCAGCCGCTCTCGGACTTCCGGGAACTGCATGGCATAAGCAATACTGCCTGGGTCGCCAGTTACGACTGGGGCCCGCCGATGTTCTGGACGGACTGGACGCTCCGCGTCGGCGAGGGCGAGATGGGCGGATTTGTAAAGGATTTGCTTTATGCTAAGAAAGACGACGACCAGCCGAGCGATGGCGGGGATACGACTCCGCCTTCTGCGCCGACGGG
>CAZHVR010000002.1:0-77205 GCA_964536225.1 uncultured Pirellulales bacterium | reverse complement strand
TTATTTTTGTGTAACTTACATCTATTCCTTAAAATGTTAACGGGACAGTAGTGATAATTAATGAACCGGCAACAAATTTCGTTTTAATTTGAGGGATAGGAAAATGGACTGGACGTGCCAAGACGTAGCAAAAATGATAGACCACTCGCTATTGAAGCCGCAGCTTACGGATGATGAGATTATCAATGGCTGCGAGGTTGCCAAAAAATACGACGTTGCGAGTGTATGCTGCTCACCTTCGGCGCTGCCTTTGGTGGTGGAGCAGTTGAAAGGGACAAGAGTGAAGCCGACGACGGTCATCGGTTTTCCGCACGGGTACAACAGGACAGAAACGAAGGTATTCGAGGCCGAGCAGGCGATTAAAGACGGCGCTCTCGAGCTGGATATGGTCTTAAATATCGGCAAACTCAGGAGCGGTGATTTCGATTACGTCAAGCAGGACATAAAAGCCGTCGTAGATGTTGCGCATAAGAGCAATGTGCCTGTGAAGGTGATACTTGAGAATTTTTACCTGACGGACGAGCTGAAAGAGATTGCCTGCCGATTGTGCGAAGAGGCAGGGGCGGACTGGGTGAAGACGTCGACTGGCTTTGCAGGCGGCGGGGCGACGCTTGAGGATTTGAGATTGATGCGAAAGGCCGTTTCGCAGAAGGTGCAGGTCAAGGCGGCAGGGGGCGTGCGCGACCTGGATATGGCACTGAAGGTTCGGGAGGTCGGCTGCACGCGGTTCGGCGCGACGGCGACCGGGGCGATTATGGAAGAGTGCTATAAGCGAAACAACAAATAATGGATCCCCTGTTGCAAACCCAGATAAGCAACTTCTCGGGGACAGGAAAGCAAAAAGCTATTACGGATTTCCGAAGCGGGCCCTGCGCTTCGCTGCTCTCGCAACGACCTCATCAGGCAAAATTCAACCAGGTCCTTCGACTGGTTCGACAAGCTCGCCATGAACAAGCTCAGGACGAAGGAGCTTTTTCGGGGAAGTTTAACCTTGCGAACTCGCCGTGGTATTTTTTCGCAGCAGCATCATAGGCCTTAGCGGCGTCGATTTCGGAAAGGAAATAGCCGAGAAAAATTCTTTTGTGGTTGCGGCTGATTCTGCTGTCCCATTTCCGGTAATGTTTAACAAAAGAGACACCGATGAATTTTGAAGAGGTTTTTTTTGAGGTTTTTTTCTTGTTGAACTGGTTTTGCAAGGGCGTTGCGAGGCGGAGGTTTGCCTTTGTATTATCGAGAGTATTATTGTTTTTGTGGTCAACAAGAAAGCCGGGGGGCGGGTTCATAATAACCCTGTGCATCGAGGAGATTTTAGAATCTTTGTTCGTGTCATTGACGAAACGGACAGCGTAAATGTTTCCGTGGCTTTTTCTGGCGCACCAGTTGAATTTGTTAAGCAAGTAGAAGACATCAGGGTCAACAATTGTAAAAAGGGAATCGCCGAGGTTGATTTTTCGGAACGGCAAGCCGAATTTGTGCTTTCTATACTGCAATAAAGGCCAGGAACAGAATTTGTCGAGCCAGTTCGGAATTGTTATTTCTAACCTTGCCATTTTGTTACCCTCCTTCTTATCTGTGTGCAACCACAAGGGTTGCCCCTACGTTACGCCGCCGTGCCGGCGGCTAAACATCCCGAGAAACCCACATAGTCCCTCTATCCTATGGCGCGAACTTGCGCGCTTTTGACGAAAACTTCCGAATTTCCTGATGGTAAATGAGATGGCGAAATACACTTAAGTGTTTGTGTGGAAAGGAGTAAAAAAAATTTTTAAAAAGTTGGAAACTAAGGGTTTTCGACTTGCGCGCTTTTGTCGAACACTTGTATCATACAGGTGTATGAAACAACTGTATGATACAAGCGTTTAATATAAGTATATCACATAGATGTATTATAAAATTTTATATTTTAAGGTGAGACGTGCATCGATTTCATAATGGGGAGGTTTTTGGAGATGAGTTTGTTTCGCTGCCGGACGCAGGCGAAGGAGCGGCCTGGGTCGGCGGGAGTATTGAGGACGTAATCGAGCATTAGTTCAACGGTGGTTTCCGCGACGTGACAGCGTGTGTCGGAAGAGGCGTAATAAATAAACAGTTGGCCGTTTTTGCGTGCGACCCAGCCGTTGGTAAAGACGACATTGGAGACATCGCCGATGCGTTCCTCTCCTTGGGGCGCGATAAGGTAACCGCCTGGTTCGGCGATGAGCTTGTTCGGCTCGTCGAGCTTGGTTAAAAACGCGTAAATTATGTAACGCAATCCGGCGGCACAGGCTCGGACGCCGTGGGCGAGCTGGAGCCAGCCCTTTTCGGTTTTGATGGGTGCGGGGCCGAGACCGTTTTTGAACTCCTTGATTGTGTGATATTGCCTGTCATCGACGATGGTTTCGGGTTGGGTGATGACGGCGTGCTCGATATCGTCGCAAAGTCCCCAGCCGATTCCGCCGCCTGAGCCGGCGGATATGAAGCCCTCCTGCGGGCGGGTATATAGGGCGTATTTGCCATTGACGAATTCGGGGTGCAGTACAACGTTTCGCTGCTGTGGCGAGGCGGTTTTCAAATCGTCGAGTCGCTGCCATTTTTCGAGGTCTTTTGTTCGTGCGATGCCGCATTGGGCGACTGCGGCGGACAGGTCGCCGCTGGGGGCGTTTGTGTCTTTTCGTTCGGAGCAGAACAGGCCGTAAATCCAGCCGTCCTCGTGTTTGACGACGCGCATGTCGTAAACATTTGTATCAGGGTCGTCAGTTTCGGGAAGGATGACGGGGTAATCCCGGAATTTGAAATTATCGACGCCGGTTTTGCTTTGGGCCACTGCGAAGAATGATTTTCTGTCGGCGCCTTCGGCGCGGACTATGAGGCAGATTTTCCCGTCAAGCTCAATGGCGCCGGGATTGAATGCGCAGTTAATTCCGAGGCGTTCCAACAAATTGGGGTTGCTTTTGTAATCGAGGTCGTATCGCCAGAAGACGGGCGTATGCCCTGCGGTGATAACGGGATATTTGTAGCGATAATAAATGCCGTTGGTTTCTTTGACTCTGACGTTTTTTCGTGTAATAAGCCGCTTGTGATTTGCAAAGAGGGTTTTAACATTCTTATCGAAGGTTGTTTTATTCATATGCTTAGGTTTCCATTGTTTGTCAGTTTTCTTCGAGCTTGTCGTACCAGTTGAACTTGAGGAAAATCGATGTTGCCACGAGAAGTCCGGTGCAAATCGCAAGTGGGGTGAATCTTTTCAGGATGAGGTAAACTGCGATAAGTACGAAGGTGGTCTGCCAGACGATTCCGACGGCGACGTTGAGCATATCCCTTGCGAAGCCCCTGTTTGGCCTGAAGTTCGGGTCTTCGGCGAGGACTTTCTGCTCTATGGGTTTCCAGAAGCCCCATGGCCTGACGCTGCGGTAGAAATCCTTTAGAATGCCCTCGTCCTCTGGTTTTGTCATCAAGCTGACGACGATTGAGAAGAAGGTGCTTACGGCGAGAATAATGGGAAAGACAGCGAGGTTCTTTTCGAGGGTGCCTGTGAACATCGGCACCGTGTCCTGTCCGAGGACGGCAAAAACTACGGCACAGCACGTTGCCATTGCCAGGCCCGAGACCATACCCGCGAAATAGCCGAAGCCGTTGAATCGCCACCAGTGCCATTTCAGGACGTTGGGCGCTATATAACCGCCGTAGAGGCCCGTTACGACCCACTGCGTTACGGTTTGAATCGAGCCGGTCAAATAGCCGAAGATGATGCCGACGATTACGATTAAAAACGAGCAAATGTAGCTTGCGATGACGTATGTTTTGTCCGAGCCGTTTCGGTTTATATATCGTTTGTAAACGTCGTTGACCAGGTACGACGCGCCGCAGTTTATGGTGGCGTCGAAGGTGCTCATAAAAGCGGCAATCAGTCCCGCCAGGACCATGCCAATCAGTCCGACGGGCAGGAAATTGTTAATGACATAAGGGAGAATCTGTTCGAGGTCGGCGTTTTGGCCTGCCCGGGCCATTTCGTTGAGCTGTCCGCTGAAGAAGACAAGGCCGAGGACGCCGATTCCCGCAATCATCAGGTATCTGGGGAAGTTTAGAACGACCGAGACGAACCAGCTTATAAGCGAGGCCTCTTTGGGGCTGCGTGCTGAGAGGATTTTCTGCATATCGTAGTTGGGTGCGGGGCCTGCCATACTGACAAGCACGCCTTTGAGCAGGGTAATCATAAAGAAAATCGTGAACAGGTTGAAGCCGTCGTTTACTATTTTTTTGTTTACGCCGGCAACCAGCCCCGACCAGTCGAGGTTTAGCTTCCAGCCGAAGGACAGATTATGCCAGTCGGCGGGGACAACGGCGGCCAGGGCTTCGGGGCTGACTTTCTGAATTGCTATAACGGCGATGAAAATCGCGGCAGTTGTCATCAGGCCGAACTGGATGATGTCGGTCAGGACGACGCTGTACATACCGCCGAACATTACGTAAATCGAGGTTATGGCCATAAGGATAATGGCGTATGTTTCCGGGGACAGGTCCCAGGGCAGAAAAATCTGGGAGAATTTGCCGATGCCCTGAAAGGCATAAGCCAGCATGCTTATGACGATAAAAAGTGCGAAAACGATAACGCTGATATGTGAAAGCTCGGTGCCGAGGTCGTGTCCGAAGCGTTTTCGGATCCACTCTGCGCCGGTCATCACGCCCGAGCGCCGCAGCCAGACCGAAAGGTATATCATCAGAAAGACCTGGTTGAACGTGGGCCAGACCCAGGGAATCCAGATGCTTTTGACGCCATAAACGAAGAAAAGGGCCACCAGCCACATCGTGCCGGTGATATCGAACATACCGGAGGCGTTTGCGACGCCGAGGAAATACCAGGGGATTCTTTTTGCGCCTAAGAAGTAGGAATCGATGTCCCGGCCTGCCCTGCGTGAGAGGACCAGTCCTGCGATGACGATGATGACCATATAGGCGATTATGATTCCTATATCGATGCCGTGAAGCTGCATAAGCGAAACTCCTTATCGTGAGCCGATGTTGCCGCCGGGTTTAGCGTGGCATATCGATACACGTATTTTGAAAAGAATATTATGAGGAAAAATCAGGCCTTATGCAATAAAAAACCAGCCGGACGTTTGCAGGTGAATACACCATTCATCCTGGTGCGGCAAATTCTTCACCCACTGCAAACGGCGTCTTGAAATGACGCTCTTTTAGATGAGCGTTGCTTGTTAATCGGTTTCTACCCTTCGGCCATTGCTGGGCGTGTAGCCGAGGCGGCCCCAGGTACGAATCTGCATCCAGTAGAGGTCCTGAAATGCCGCATCGTTAGAAATAGAGCCAATAACGTCGTCTTTCTGGCCCGCAGGCAATGGCCTGGTGTTATAGAGTCCTCCATGGGTTTCTGCATATTTGCCGAAATCGAGCGTGTATTTTGACGCCCATTTTTTGTATTCGGTGTGGCCATCGGCAAAGGAGGCAGTTGTTCCATTACCGTGGCGCACCATAGGCGGGTCAAACCATTTTTCTTGATTACTCCCACTGAAATTTACAGCATAACTGTCCGGTGTAATTCTGCCTTCATCAACGAAGACGATACGCATTGCGCTTTTTTTAATTTTGCTTACGTGATTGCACCACACGTCAGCGTTTGCACCTCTGCTGCCGAAAGCCAAGGAGGCCCCATCCGGAGGCAAGCCATTCATTGAATCTACGATGATATAAGTAATTAATTCTCCCGGTATGCCGCCGGGGCAGTGGTAGATTTTGTCGTCCCGGAGGTATCTCCATAATGCCCCACTTTCCATTGCGCACCTTTGGCATTCTTCGGGCAATGGTGTATCGGGATTTCCGTCCATAGAAGCCCAGGCAGGACCAATCCAGGGTATCTCATTAGCGTGTCCGCCTGTTGATGCCGCTATGGCCTTGGTATTAATCGAGCATCCAGAGGTAAGGCAAGAACCACCCGGTTCCGTCGGCGCGCCGTTGACTAATTTGCCGTTGTTATTGTCGGAGTATGCCATCCAGGCCAGTGTGAGCTGTTTCAGGTTGCTCAGGCAGGCGACTCTTTTTGCCTGCTCTCGTGCCTTATTGAGTGCGGGCAGCAGAATGGCCATAAGCAGGGCTATTACGGCGATAACGACCAATAATTCGACGAGTGTAAATCCGAAAACGCCTCCGCTGCGAATGGCTAATCCCTTGTTTTTATTCATATCTAAACACCCCTTATTTACGCGTAAACAACACATTTCAGGCTGACTATAGAACGCCCGCGCAATTAGAATAGCATATTTATCGGCCTATTGCAAGGGTTATAACGGAAAAATAAGAAAATAATCAGGGGTCTGGAGGGGCACGTAAACCTCAGCAGCGGTGCGAGGAAGATGCTTAGACCCGCCCAACCGTGAGCTCAGAATACCGCTCATACAGATGAGCGATACTTGTCAATCAACTTTTGGCTTGTATGTGGTTCTGTAGCCAAGCCGTGTCCAGGTGCGAATCTGGATCCAGTAGAGGTCCTGATATGCGTTTTCGGGGTCCGTACTTGTCGGGAAGGAGAGAATCGGGGTAAGTGGGTCAGCTTCGGCCCTTAGGCCGAAATCGACGGTTTTTTTTGACAGCCACTTTTTGTATTCTGCGTGACCGTCTGTGAAAGAGAAGGTCGTTCCCCCGCCGTGCCGGACCATAGGGTGGTCAAACCATTTTTCAGCGTCGGCCCCCCATGCGGTATCCATAAAATTAACCGCATAACTATCATCTGTTACCTTGCCTTCGTCTATCATTACAATCTGCATAGAGGTCTTTTTTATCTGTCCCATACTTTTTCGCCACACATTACTACTCTTTGTGCCGTTTCTGGCATAGCCGTTCATTGCATCGACTATTACATAGGACATTAAAACGTCTCTCCGGCCGTTCGGACAGCGATAACTTTTATAGTTTCGCACATATTTCCAGATTGCGCCGGTGTCCATAGCGCATTTGTATCCGCATTCGGTAGTGGCTGGGTCGGAGGCGTCTCCAATCCAGGGCAATTCATTCTGGTGGTCTGAATAAAGCCACGTCATGCCCGGCAAAGGCGGCCAGGCCTTACAGTATTCCGCAGAGCATTCAGTGCAGGAAAAAGCTGAATCTGTTACCGAATCCGGCGCGCCGTTTGCGAGTTTGCCGTTGTTGTTGTCGGCATAAGCCATCCAGGCAAGTGTGAGCTGTTTGAGGTTGTTCATACAGACGATACGTTTTCCCTGCTCTCGTGCCTTATTGAGGGCTGGCAGCAATATGGCCATAAGCAGGGCTATTACGGCTATAACGACAAGTAATTCAACGAGTGTGAAGCCGTTGAATTTTTTCATCATAAGGTTCCTGTTTGCAGATGAACAGCCCCGACAGGGTGCGGGCTTGATAATACAGACATAATAACATATTTTCCGGCGGCTCGCAACCACCTGATATCATATCGGAGATAGGGTTTGACGTGCAGGGGATTTTGGATATAATGCCGGTTTTGAGCCGCCAAATAACGGGCGGGCAGGTTCGAGGGAAAGGTATATGAGCGGTAAGTTTGTGCGGGCGATATTTCCGGGGTCGTTCGACCCTATAACCAACGGGCACTTAGACGTAATCAGCCGGGGTATGAAGCTGTTTGACGAGCTGATAGTGGCTGTGGGCAAAAGCCCCCTTAAAAACCAGCTTTTCGGCCCCGAGGAGCGAGTCGAAATGATAGCCGAATTAGTCGAAAAGATGCCGGGCGTATCGGTCGAGGGGTTCGACGGCCTGACGGTGGAATACGCGAAGCGCAAAAAAGCCGACGTTATTCTTCGGGGCCTGCGCAGCTTGACGGACGTGCATTATGAGCTGGAGCTTGCGATGACAAACCGCTCACTGGCAGGAATTGAAACGGTATTTATAATGACTACGGAGCAGTACGGCTTTGTAAGCTCGACTTTGATTCGGCAGGTCGCATCATTAGGCGGCGATATTTCGAACATTGTTCCGGCCAACGTTAACGAACGGCTTAAGAAGCGGTTCAGGCGAACTTAAACAGGGAAGTTAAGCAAAATAGAAAGGAGTGATACCTTGTTCGGGATAACGATTGAGACGCAATTCAAGGCAAGTCACGGCGTAACCCTGCCCGACGGCACGAGTGAGCCGGAGCACGAGCATTTCTGGGCGGTGTCGGTGGAGGTGGCCGTGGACAAGCTCGACAGCAGGGGAATGGCCGTGGACTTTGCCGTAATCAAGGCGCGCTTGGGCGATGTTACGTCCCAGCTTGGCGGGTCATTGCTAAACGACGTCGATTACTTCCGCGAAAGAGGGCCTACGGCGGAAAACGTTGCAGCGTACGTATTCGAGCAGCTTGAGCCGAACCTGCCGAGCAATGTGCGGCTTAAAAGCGTGAGTGTCAGCGAGCAGATAGGGTGTTCGGCGAGATATTCACGATAAGGGGCGGGGGTTGTGAAATAATGCGGGGGTTTTTGGAATTTACCGATTGTTTCGGCGGGATTTTGATATAATGAAGATTAGTTATGCAGTGTGAAGTTTGCCAGAGCAGAGAAGCGACGATACACCTGACGGAGATATCCGACGGCGTCAGGACCGAGACGCACCTTTGCGAGCAGTGCGCCAGGGAGCAGGGCGTAGCTGCGAAAAGCTATATCCCGCTCAATGAGCTTTTGAGCAATCTTTTAAACGCGGGGCCAAAAGAGGATGCGGCCGGCAAAAGCGCAGAAAGCGACACGGTGTGCCCGCACTGCGGTTATACGCTGAATAAATTCCGCGACAAGGCGGTCCTCGGCTGCCCGTATGATTACGAGGTCTTCGAGAAGGAGCTTTTGCCGTTAATCAAAAAGGCGCACGACGGGTCGACGGTCCACAGCGGCAAGATTCCTTCGAGGATGCCCAGGGACAAGCACAAGCAAATGCAAATTGCCCGGCTGCAGCAGCAGCTCGATGATGCGGTGAGGAAAGAGGACTACGAGCTTGCCGCTAAGCTGCGCGACAAATTAGCGGGAAATCAGAAGACAGAGGACAGATGACAGTCAAATGGTTTTCGGCCTTTTGTTCTGCGGATAAATAATGAAGCTGACCGAAATAAGCGGCAATATCAATGAGTGGTTCAATGGCGAGGGGCCGTTAGGCGACGTGGTTGTCTCGTCGCGTGTGCGGCTGGCGCGCAATCTTGCGGGTTACAAGTTTCTTGCAGCGTGCACCGTAGCCGAAAAAAGCGAGATTCTGCGCAAGCTCAAAGATATCCTGATGGGGCTGAATCTCGGCGACGAGGTCTTTTACATCGGCGTTGACAAAACGCCCGTGCTGGAAAGACGGTTTCTGGTCGAGCGTCATCTCATCAGCCAGCATCACGCGTTCGGCAAAGGCCCCCGCGGGGCGGTTATTGCCAGGCGAGAGTTTTTTACCGCGATGATAAATGAGGAGGACCACCTTCGGCTGCAGGTGTTAAAGGCCGGCTGTCAGTTGCGGGAGTGTTTCGAGCAGATAGACCGCATCGACGATATGATTGAGGAAAGAATAGGATACGCGTTCAGCCCGAAATACGGGTATCTTACGGCCTGCCCGACCAACCTGGGCACAGGCGTAAGGGTTTCGGTGATGCTGCATCTGCCGGCCCTGAAAATGACGGGGCATATAGAGAAGTTTCTTAACGCGGCAAAATCACTCGGACTTGCGGTAAGAGGCCTTTTCGGTGAGGGGACCGATGCGGCGGGCGATTTTTATCAGCTTTCGAACCAGATAACGCTGGGCGTCTCTGAAAAAGACATTGTAAGCCGGTTCGAAAAGGCGATTATACCTGAGATTGTCGAATATGAGCACGTTGCGCGCGACCGGCTGCTGGCCAAAGAGGCAGGCGTGCTGGACGATAAAATCTCGCGGGCAATGGCGCTATTGAAAAACGCGAATCTTATAAGCTCGCAGGAGGCGTTGTTTTTGCTCAGTCACATTCGCCTCGGCCTCAATATGCACAAACACCAGGGGGCGTCAACGCCGGCAATTGAGCAGCTTTGCTCTTTGGGAAGCGACGGCGGCGACGCCGGGGGCAAGGGCCGTATTTCCATCGCAACGGTAAATCGGCTTTTTATGCTTACGCTGCCTGCCCATTTGCAGCTTAATTACGGCAAGGAGCTGGATTCAACCCACCGCGACGCCCTCCGCGCAAAAATCATCCGCTCGGCCCTTAACGGGTAGCGACTGAAATATTCCACAATATTCCACAAGGGCAAGAGCATTCCGGATATTTCTCAGTTCGTTCACGAGGAAATCCCAGGTCGGACCCCGGTTTTATGTGGAGTGTTCTTTTTGAAAGATAAATTCATTGCATCCAGTTGGAACATTGGCAGGAACGCATCGCAGGCATTTGAATCCGCGCTTCTGGACAAAGCCGATGACCTCGTTTTTGGTGGCGTATTCATATGGGTATCCGCCAAGCCAATCAATTATGTCAAAATAAAAGTCCATTCCCCGTTTGCTCTTGGTAGGATTCTTTCCTGTTACCAGAAACTTCGCTACGTAGATTACCGGAACAGAAGAGTATACGAGTAGTTTCTGAATTATTTTAGGAGACTTGTTATAGAACCATTTTATCATCCGCCATATCCCGTTTGTCCAGTGCCGGTTATATATCGAGATAATCAGATGTCCGCCGGGGCGCACAAGGCCACTACTGACTCTTATAGCATCCCACATTTTTCCGGTATGATGCAACACTCCCCATGAATGAACTATATCGTAAGATTTGCCACTGAGGAAGTCGATTTGTTTCAGGTCACCTATTACCTTTGGGTCGAGGACCGAACCTATTACGACCGGAATTGCAGCGTTGCCCAGGGGAAAGAATCTTTCGCGGTTGAAATCGAGCACTTGACTGGAGATTGGATTGATTTCGCAACCAACAGATTTTGCCCCCATCTCGGCTGCTATGAGCAGGGTCAATCCTTGTCCGAAGCCGATGTCAAGGAATGTTGCATCTCTGACGTTGATGTCTCCCATTAAAGCGCGAAAGTCGCTTCGGGCCTGCTCAACCTTTTCCTGCGACAGGGCCTTTTCGGAAAATTCTTTCCAATTTTTACCGAAGTCAAATTGCATTTTATCGTATCCTTCAAAAAAGCAACGATTCACCAGCACAATGCAGCTAACACTTTATCCGAGAGAACGGTGTTTGGCAAGACGGTGAAGCGCCTTTGTATGTATAACTTCCTTTGAAATTCGCACCAGACCTCTCTGTCGAACATTGGTGGCCTCGAGGAAAGCGAAAGCAGCACGGAAAGAAAGCTCGTGCCGCGGGTCGGATATTCCACAGGCAGTTTTGTCTGCCAAAATGGCATAAAAAAGCATAAGTGCACAAGCCCTAAAATCACAAATGCCTGGATTTAATGAAGTTATGATTGTATTATCAGGAGGATGCTCGCTGGCACGGGTTTTGCACTTTAATTGAGCAAAGAGAAATTTAAAGGGGACTGATTATGGCTACGAACAAAATAATTGGAATCGATTTGGGAACGACGAATTCGGTGGTTGCGGTAATGGAAGGCAGCTCACCGAAGGTTTTGATAAATTCATCCGGCTCACGTCTGACGCCCTCGGTGGTCGGTTTTACCGACAAGGGCGAGCGTTTGGTAGGCCAGATTGCCAAGCACCAGCAGGTGACCAATCCTGAGCATACGGTGTTTTCCATAAAGCGGTTTATGGGCAGGCGGCACAGCGAAGTCGGCTCCGAGGAAAAAATCGTGCCGTATAAAATCGTCGGAGGCGCCGAGGAATTAGTCAAGGTCAACGTGCGGGGCAAGGACTACACGCCGCCGGAAGTATCGGCGATGATTCTGCAGGATTTGAAGAAGACGGCCGAGGATTATTTAGGCGACAAAGTCGAAACGGCGGTGATTACTGTTCCGGCGTATTTCAACGACGCGCAGCGCCAGGCAACCAAGGACGCGGGCACGATAGCCGGTTTGAAGGTGGAGCGGATTATCAATGAGCCGACCGCGGCGGCACTTGCTTACGGCGTAGATAAGCAGAAAAATGAAAAAGTTGCTGTTTTCGATTTTGGCGGTGGCACATTTGATATTTCCATACTTGATATAGGTGGTTTTGAGGATAAAAGCGGCGTCATTGAGGTTTTAAGCACCAACGGTGATACGCACCTGGGCGGTGATGACCTCGACGCCGTTTTGATAAATTACATAGCCGATGAGTTCAAGAAGAAAGAGGGTATCGACCTTCGCAAAGACCCGATGGCGCATCAGCGACTCAAAGAGGCGGCTGAAAAGGCCAAATGCGAATTGAGCACACAAGTGGAGGCGACGGTGAACCTGCCGTTTATCACGGCGGACGCCTCGGGACCGAAGCACTTGCAGATGACTATCACACGCAGCAAGTTCGAGGCGCTTTGCGAGCCGGTGTTCGACCGGCTCAAAAACCCCTGCGCCAAGGCGATGCAGGACGCGAAGATGTCGCCCGGCGATATTGCGGAGGTCCTGCTTGTCGGCGGCTCGACGAGGATTCCGAAGGTCCAGCAGATAGTAAAAGATATTTTCCAGAAAGAGCCCAACAGGAGCTTGAATCCTGATGAGGTCGTGGCGATGGGCGCGGCGATTCAGGGAGCTGTGCTGGCAGGCGACACGGGCGTTAAAGATATATTGCTGTTAGACGTGACGCCGCTTTCTTTAGGCGTCGAGACATTAGGCGGTGTTATGACAAAGCTGATTGAGCGCAACACCACGATACCGACCAGCAAAACGGAGGTATTCTCGACTGCGGCGGACAATCAGACCACCGTGGATATTCACATACTGCAGGGCGAGCGGGAGTTCGCCGGCGATAACCGCACGTTAGGGCGGTTCCAGCTTGCGGGCATTCCGCCTGCGCCGCGAGGTGTTCCGCAGATTGAGGTTGCGTTCAATATCGACGCTAACGGCATTCTCAATGTCTCGGCCAAGGACCTTGCAACGGGCAAGCAGCAGTCGATTGAGATAAAATCGAGCTCCGGCTTAAGCGACCAAGAGGTCGAGCAGATGAAGAAGGACGCCGAATCGCACGCCGCGGAGGACAAGAAAAAACGGGAGGTCATCGATTTGAAGAACCAGGCCGACCAGTTAGTTTACGCGACTGAAAAGACACTCAAAGAGCACGGTGACAAAGTATCGGGCGATACACGCGGCAAGATTGAAAGCGCCGTCAATAACCTTAAAGAAGCCGCCAAAGGCGACAATGCCGACGCGATAAAGAAAGCGATTGAAAACCTAAGCACCACCAGCCAGGAGCTTGGCAAGACGTTGTATGAGGAAGCCGCCAAAAAGGCGGGAGGCGCACAGGCACAGCCGGGCGCCGGCCCGACCCAGCAGCCGCCTCCTCCTCCGCCGGAAGGTGATGTACGCAGAAAAGGCGGCGGCGACGATGTAATCGACGCCGAATTCGAAGCCAAAGACAAATAAGGCAATAAGAACAAGAAAACACAAGAGCACAGGGGCAAAACTTGTGCTCTTTTTTTATTTGGCAGATTGCCAGTGACAAATTAAGATTATCGCCGGCGGCGAAGGAATATACGGCTAACGTAACTTTGGGCGAGGCCTATAATGGCGAAACTTAAACAGGAACTGGGGCTTCCCGGTGTTTTCTGCATCGCGTCGGGTGCGATGATAAGCTCCGGGTTATTTATTTTGCCCGGGCTTGCGTATTCGAAGGCGGGGCCTGCGGTGATTGTCTGTTATTTTATGGCGGGTCTTTTGTCGCTGCCGGGGATGCTCAGCTTGGCGGAGATGACGACCGCTATGCCCAAGGCAGGCGGCGACTGCTTTACGATAATACGGTCTCTGGGCCCCGGCGTCGGGACGGTCGCGGGGCTGTTAAGCTGGTTTGCGCTGGCGATGAAAAGCGCATTTGCCCTGGTTGGGATGGCCGTATTTGTCCGTTTGCTGGTTCCCGTTAACAGGGATATAATCGCCGCTGTTTTCTGCCTGGTATTCGTTTCAATCAATCTGGTGGGTATTAAGGAGGCGGGCAGGACGCAAATTGCCCTTGTAATCGGGCTGCTTTTGCTTATGGCACTATTCATCATCATGGGCATTAACAAGGTCAAGGTCGATAATCTCGTACCTTTCGCTTCTCACGGCCTGCGCGGGATATTCTTCACTATCGGTTTTGTTTTTGTTTCCTATACTGGGCTATTGAAAATCGCAAGCGTCGCGGAGGAAATAAAGAACCCTGCGCGCAATATCCCCCTGGGGATGATTGTTTCGCTTTTAGTTACGAGCATCTTCTACACATTTATGGTTTTTATAACCACCGGCGTGCTTGAAGGCAGCGAGCTTAGCCGGTCGCTTCGGCCGATTTCGGACGCTGCGGAGGTCTTTATGGGCACTCCCGGCAAAATCGCACTAAGTATTGCCGCGATTTTTGCCTTTCTCTCGACGGCCAACGCCGGCATTATGACCGCGGCCCGCTCGCTTGTTCCGCTCAGTGAGGACGGCCTTATCCCGGAGGTCTTCGGCAGAATAAACGCACGCTTCCGAACGCCTCATAATGCGTTATTTATTACCGGCGTGTTCGTGCTGGTCTCATTGTTCTTGAAGCTTGAAATCCTCGTCGAGGCCGCCTCGCTTGTTCTTATTCTTACCAACATCCTTGCGTGCCTGTCCGTGATTATCCTGCGGGAAAGCCGGATTCAGAACTATCGCCCGACTTTCCGCACGCCGCTGTATCCCTGGTTTCAGATAGCCGGCTTAGTCGGTTTCGGTTTTATTATTTATGAAATGGGCAGGGAGGCCCTGTTTGTCAGCTTGCTGCTCATCGTCGCAGGTGGTTTCGTTTACTGGTTTTACGGCAGAATCCGAACCAACAGGGAATACGCACTTTTGCATTTAATCGAACGAATCACCGCCAAAGAGCTTACCAGCTACTCGCTCGAAGACGAGTTGCGTGAAATCATCAGGCAGCGGGACGAAATCGTAAAAGACAGGTTCGACCATATAGTGGAAAAATGTGTCGTTATGGATATAGACAGGGCCGTCAGCGCCGAGGAGCTGTTTCACCTTGTCTCCGGGAAATTATCCGCCCGGCTCAGTGTTCAGGATGAGAAAATCTACAAACGGCTCGTTGCAAGAGAAGAAGAAAGCAGCACGGTATTAAGCGATAATCTTGCTATACCGCACATAGTAGTCGAGGGCGAGCACGTCTTCGACGTTCTTATCGCGCGATGCAAAGACGGCGTCGCATTTTCCGATGCACGTAAGCAGGTGCGGGCGATTTTTGTTATTGCCGGAAGTAAGGACGAGCGAAACTTTCATCTGTATTCGCTGTCTGCTATCGCCCAGATTGTCCAGGACCCGAACTTCGAGAGAAGATGGTCGGCCGCACAAAACGTTGAGGTACTTCGTGATATCGTCCTTTTAGGCGAGCGCAAAAGACCCGCGGCAGGTAAAGAGTAGCCGCCCGGGCCTTGCCGCTTAGCGGCAAGCGAGGTCTCGCCAGAGGCGGACAGAGGACATTTATCCGCCGTCTGTGTGGCGGACCGGGAACCGCGAAGAACAACTTAAAAATACTCCGTGTCGCTTCACGCTCTTCGTGGTGAAAAGCATTCACTTCAAAGCCGGTATCAACTTGAGCAGAAAATTCCAGGCGGCGTCAACGGAGGCGATGTTGAGACGTTCTCGGGGAGAATGGGGGTTTTCGATTGTCGGGCCGACGGAAACCGCCTCCATATCCGGGAATTTCTGCTTGATAACGGCCGGCTCGAGGCCCGCGTGAACGACCTTCGTCGGCGGCGTCCTGCCGTGCAGCTTAACGTAAGTATCTGTACATTTTTTAAGCAGACCGGAACCGGTATCCGGTTTCCAGCCGGGGTATCTGTCGGAAGTTTTAACTTCTGCACCCGCTTTTTCGGCTGTTTCGGTAATTTTACCCGTAAGCTCATCCATTTCGGAAATCTTGAAGCTTCGCTGCATCGTGTTAATTCGCAGCAGATTGCTTTCGCTAACTGTTTCGACCCTCGCGAGGTTATTTGATGTCTCAACCGTTCCCTCGAACTCTTCCGACATTCGATAAGCGCCGGTCGGCAAGGCAGACAGGAGATTTATGATTTTCGATTTATGATTTATGATTTTTTTCTCTGCATCGGCGTTTATTAAATCGATTTTGAGTTCCGGGTCTGTTTTTGAAAACTGTTTTTTGAAGGATGATTCCGTTTCGAGGAGCGTTTTTTTAACGGCGTCGATTGCAGAAGTTTCGAGACAAACAACTGCCTGTGCGTCGCGGGGGATGGCATTGGCTGCCTTGCCTCCATCGATACTGCACATACGCAAATCAAATTTGTCCTGTAAGGCCTGAAGTGTCTTTGCTAACAGTTTAATTGCATTTGCGAAATTTTTATCGATATCAACGCCCGAATGGCCGCCGTGGAGACCGGAGATTTTCAGAACGAAACATTCGAGACCTTCGGGGGTATTTTTGCAGTCGAGTTTCATGGTGATTTCGGTCATCTCACCGCCGGCGCAGCCGATGATGAGCGATTCATCCTCGCCGTCGAGATTTATGAGATATTTGCCGGTGATAAAACCCTGCTCCAGGCCGTTTGCGCCGGTAAGCCCCGTTTCTTCATCGACGGTAAACAATAATTCGAGACGTGGGTGTGGTAATTTCTCATCAGCCAGGGCCAGTGCCAGCGCCACGCCCAATCCGTTGTCTGCCCCCAATGTCGTGCCGTCGGCCGTTACCCAGCCATCGCGTTCGATGATTTCGATGGGGTCTTTTGAAAAGTCGTGTTTCGATTCGGGTGTTTTCTCGCAGACCATATCGACGTGGCTTTGCAGCACGATGGTTGGCGAATTTTTATAATCCTCCGTTGCGGGCAGTTCGATAACGGTGTTGCCGACGGCGTCGTTTCGGCAGGACAGATTGCGGCTTTTGACGAAGTCCTTGAGCCATTCGATAATCTGCCCCTCATTTTTCGAGCATCGCGGTATGCGGTTAATCTGACTAAATATCTCCCAGACGCGTTTGGCCTGTGCGTCCTTCAAAGCTATCTGTCTGTCAGTTGTCATATCCGTATTCCGTAAAACAGCGATTCGGGTAAATATCCCCGGTGAGATTCGAACTCACAACCTTTGGCTCCGGAGGCCAACGCGCTATCCAGTTGCGCTACGGGGACCGGATTTTATTCGATAATCACTACGGCAAATTAACCCATAAGTCAAGGATTTTGAGTATGAAACGGTTTTCGGCACATAAGCGCAATTTCTTACGCACAGATTTGCCTAAAATATAGTATAATACGGTTATTGGAACAGGGCAGAAGATGAAAGGCAGAGGTGCTGAGAATCGTTCACACCCGGTGATGTGCCTGGTTTTTACGGTACTGTGGTGTGCTTCTGCCGTGTTTGGGGGGCAGGGGGGCTGGAAACGCAAAGAGGTCAACTGGCGGGTATCCGGCGACCGTCAAATCAAGGCGATATATTATCCTAAGGACGAGAACCTTCCAACTCTCGAAAATCGGGTCCGGCGAAGGCCGGTAGAGCTTCGTCAGAGGACAGTCAAGCCGAAAGCTGAATCAACGACGTCTGCGATGACCAAAGCCGCCGGGGCAGCAGTGTTCGAGAACGTGATTAACTCGCCGCCCATCGACGGCTTTATTCCATACGTTACAGTTGCGATTACGGATGAACGTTCATACGATTTGTACGACGTTGATGCTTACACACAGTATTCCGTCGTCGGCAATTACCTTACAGGCAGTCCCGGGTCGGATTATGCCATCGGCATTTTCGACACAGGGGCCAGCGCGCACGTCATTAACGTTTATGACGCCATAACCACGGGCATTTATGACGCCGAGCTTGTCACTTCCTTTCCGATTACTCTCATCGGCGCCACTAACAATATCGATGCATTGGTCAGTCAGCCGTTAGGCATATTTACCGACGGTCTTTCGGCAATCAACCCGGATACGCTTGTCGCGGACGACACCAATATGGTCGGCCAGAGTAATGTTGCCATAATCGTCGGGGACATTGTCGAAAGCCCTAACCTGCCGACCGTTGTCGGCTCGCCGCTGGCCTTTTTCTACACCACCATCATCGAAAACAGCAGTACAATCAGCTTGAATATCGACGGCGATACGATTTTCGCACCCAGTGTCCGGCTTTATCAGCACACCGACGGCAGAATCCCGGTTTACCCCAACAAGATAAATCTCGAATTGCGTCCGACCAGCGCGTATGCCGTTCAATATTTCCCCTGCATTGAAATTTTCGATGGCGACTGTCCTGAAGGGGACGGCGAGCCGACAACGCCGTCGGTAGTTTTCGGGTCGTTACTCGACGTTCCACAAAGTTTGTTCTTTGTTACCCGGACCGACCTGGCCCACGGCAGCCGGACATCAACGCAAAAACATTTTATGCTGGATACTGGTGCCCAGCTAACGGTCATAAGCGAATCGCTGGCCGCGGAGCTTGAGCTGCTGCAAAACGACCCTGATTTCTACGTCGAGATATTCGACGTTACCGGCACCAGCACAATCGCAGACGGTTACTACGTTGACCAGCTCGAAATAAGCGCTATCCCGTCGTGGCTGAGTTTCACCAATGTTCCGGTGGTTGTTCTTGACGTGACCTCGCCGGAAGGCGGCATCCTGGACGGCATAATCGGTATGAACCTGCTGGTTGATACGGATTTTTACATACATGGAGGCGGGCTTTATGGCCAGGACCAGCCCTATATAAAGTTTGCATTTCTGCCGGCCGGACTTTTGGGCGATATAGCGCCGGCGGGCGGGGATGGTATTGTTGATATCCTTGATTTAGCCGCCTTTGCGGATGCGTGGCTGGCCAATTCCCTGTCGGCCAACTGGAACGGAAAGGCCGATATGGTCGGCGATGCGATAATCAATTTCCGCGACTTCGCAATCCTGGCACAGAACTGGCTGCAAACGAACACCCCTTAATGCACGGTTAATCGCGTGCGTGCGCTTTGACAGACCACGTCTAAACGAATATCATTGTCCCGATATTATGAAAGCCCTTATTGACCTGGCATATTTGCTTGCTGCGGCGGCGATAAGTCCGATGGTGTTATACAGGATGCTTCGGCACGGACGCTATCGTGCCGGGTGGCCGAATCGCTTCGGACACATCAGCCGAAGATACCCCGACAGGAAATGTATCTGGATCCACGCGGTCAGCGTCGGAGAAGTCAACGCCACGACAACGATTGTCCGTGAGCTTGAAAAGAAGTTTCCCGGTTACGAAATCGTAATCAGCACAACGACCGATACCGGCTTTGCACGGGCAAATGCGCTTTTCGGCAGCAAATTAAGCGTGTTTTATTTCCCGATGGACTTTTCGCTGACGATGGGCAGAGCGTTCGAGAATATACGGCCCTCGCTTATTCTGCTGATAGAGCTCGAGGTCTGGCCTAATCTTGTGCGAAATGCCCGCCGGTCGAATATACCCGTGGTTGTAGTCAACGGCAGGATAAGCGAACGCAGCTTCGGCAAATACAAGTTGATAAGGCCGGTGATGAGGAAAATTTTCGAGGACGTTACGCTGGTGCTTGCGCAATCAGACGAATACGCCGAAAGGTTCCGACAGCTTGGTGCGCCGGCGGAAAAGGTCGTCGTTACCGGCTCATTAAAATACGATACTGCCCAGGTGACCGACAAGGTCGATGGGGCAGACGAGCTGGCAGAACAACTCGGTTTAAAAAACAAATGGCTATGGGTGGCGGGTGCAACGGGAAATGATGAAGAGCAGATTATCTTGGACGTTTATCGCAAATTGACGGGGCAGCAGCAATTTTCAGATTTACGCCTTGCCATCGTTCCCCGCAAGCCGGAACGGTTCGACCTGGTCGCTGACTTGATAAGGGACAAGGGTTTTGAATTTGTCAGATACAGCGAAATTAAAAGCGATGCTTCAAAATCAAAAAGAGAAAATGTCATTTTAGGCGATACGATGGGGGATTTGCGGAAGTTTTATTCATTGGCGACGGTGATTTTTGTCGGCAGGTCATTAGTGCCGATGGGGGGGTCGGATATGATGGAGGCGGCAGCGCTTGGCAAGTGCACGATTTTCGGCCCGCACGCCTTTAATTTCAAACAGACCGTGGATGACCTGCTGAAAGGTAATGGTGCTATTTTAGTCAGGAACAAAGATGAGTTATTTGATGTGATGATGAAATGCCTGACCGACCGTGATTACGCCGACCGGATTGCCCGCACCGGCCGGGAAATCATTAAAAATAATCAGGGCGCCACGGCAGGAACGATAGCCCAAATCACAGAATTGATAGCGAAGGATTAATCCCTCAATTTTTTTGCGAGGGCTTTGATGTGGTCAGGGGAGGTGCCGCAGCAGCCGCCGATGATTGTTACGCCTGCATCGTAGATTTTTTGTGCGGCGGCGGCGAACTCGTTCGGCGTTACTTTATGGACGGTTTTGCCTTCGGCAAGCTCGGGCTTGCCCGCATTCGGTTCGGCTAATACAAGCACGTCTTTATCAGCAGATTTCGCGGCATCCACGAATTTTTTTGACAATTCGACATAGTCGTCGAGCGTTGCAGAGCCGCAGTTAAAACCCACGGCGTCGGCGCCGGCTGAAATGAGCAATGTGACGGCTGTCTCTACGGTAACGCCCATCATTGTCCTGAAATCATTGCCCTTTTTGTCAAACGACATCGAGGCCAGGACCGGCAAATCGGAGCCGGCTGATTTGGCCGCCTTAACTGCGATGACGGCCTCCTCGACAGCGGACATTGTTTCGATGATAACGCCATCGACGCCGCCTGACAGAAGCGCTTGTACCTGGTCGGTAAAGGCGGCTTTTAACTGGTGGGATTTGAGGTGTCCGAGCGGTTCGAGGAAATCCCCGCTTGGACCTATGTCGCCGAAGACGTATTTGCTCCTGCCGGCCGCTTTACGGGCGAGATGGGCGGCCGAAGAGTTTAATTCCGTCATCCGGTTTGCCAGACCATGGCGGGCCAGGGCGAAACTGTTGCCGCCGAAAGTATTTGTAATTACAGCGTCAGAGCCGGCGTTTATGTAGGCCTGGTGAATCCTCATAATCAGGCCCGGCGATTCGACATTAAGCAGCTCGCTGCATTTGCCCGGCTCGATGCCGTAAGCAATCAACTGCGTTCCCATCGCGCCGTCGAGGAAAAACAGGCCCTGACGCAGCTTTTTCTTTAAGGCCGTTTTAGTCACGAAGATTTTCCCTTTCCAAAATGCCATCTCCTGAATTTACGGTTTATTCGGTTTTCTGTTCAACTGCGGTACCGTCGATTATTTCGTAAACGTGCTCGAAGCCGCGAGGCCTCGGCCGGACAAAAAGACGCTGCCGCTGCTGTTCGTTGAACTGAACCGGTTTTACAGAGGAAAGCGAAATCGAGGCCGAATTTTCACCTTCGTCGTCGGCGGTGTCGATAATTTTTATCGAGGTCGGGGCAAGGTATCCTTCATCAATAGTTTCGTAGTCGTTAAACTCCGCTCGGCAAAGGCATCTCTGCGAATCGAGGTATTCGATTTTAGAAACGACGTAATCGCACGGCTCAATATATACCATCTTGAGCACCGTGTCCTGTTCGCCGTGCAGGACGAGAACGTCGTAATTGCCGATTCGAGTCAGCGACCGGTTGCCGTTGTGAAAGTCAACGGTGCCGAATGCTTCGAGCAATACTCTGGAATTTAGAGCGAGCCGACCCCAGGCGCCGGCCTGCGACCAGTTTCCCCACCAGTAGGTGCTGATTTCTTTTGGTTTCAGCCAGAGCCAGAACTCCTCGGCGTTCGAGCCGAGAACGAGGCCGGTTGCATCAAACGCGACATCGCCCTGAAGATAAATTTCATCCGGCGGATTAACCCACAATTTCACGGGGAAGTTTTCCTTGTGCTGTTTGCCTTCGAGATAGTATCGCAGCAGGCATCGGCCTGATGCACGCACTGGCACTGCTTTTTCGCTGTGTGAATTTAAAGCTGAGATTGCCTCGGCGGCGGTTTTTTTGCCCTCGCAGTGGCGTATCGGCTGCTTCATCGGGGCTTCGCAGCCGGCTAAAATCGATATCAACATAAGCAATAAAAGCCGATTTGACAATTACAGCTCCACCTGCAGAATCTGGCCTATCTGCGAGGTCAATTGAGCGACCTGCTCTTCGCCGAGATTCGGATTGACCACTTCGACAAAATCCTGCGTGCCTGTTAAACGCAGCCGCCAGACATCCTTTCCGTCCTTTGTAGCGGACGAGTCGTATTTGAGCCGGCGCCTGCGCATCAGAACCAGCGCTAGGACGAAGCGAAAATTGATTTTTTCCTGTTCGGTTTCCGCGCCCAGCCGCTCAAAGAACGCCATCAGCATATCGTCATCGACGAAAAGGTTCTTTTTCTGGTCCGGGCGGGGGAGTTTCGTCTTCCAGTAGCAGAAGACCTCCGGCTTGTGCTCGTTCCAGTACTCGGCGCAAAAATCCCTCCTGGCAAAATCCTGCTCGGTCTGCACCAAGGTCGCGTAGTATTCCTCTTCCGGCGCAATAACTTTGCCGGTGGCACAACACTGTCCCAGCGGTTTATCAATTACCCATTCGTCCATTTTGCTTCTTTCTTATCGACGTTTACCTGTCCGGGAGTCCAACTATACAATTAGTCACGCAATTTTACCAACTCTTTTAACAGCATATCAATGAGCTTTGCAATCATCTCGGCTGAGAAATCTAAACGCAATCCGGCGGTCTCGAACAATTCGGGCAGCGGGCGTGAGCCGCCGAGGGACAGGCCGCTGCGAAAGGCCTTTATTGCCGCCTCGCGGTCGCGCTGCGCGTTGGCCCACAACTGCAGAGCGCCCATCTGTGCTATGGCGTATTCGATATAGTAAAGCGGGCAGGTATATATATGCAGTTGTTTTTGCCAGGCGCTGACGTGTTCGGCGTCGAGGCCCGACCAGTCGAAGATTCCTCCGTCGAATCGATTATGAATTTGCAGCCAGGCATTGTTTCTTTCGCTTCGGCTGTGGCCGGGGTGCTCGTAGAGCCACTGCTGAAAGGCATCAATGGTTGCAATCCAGACCAGGACATAGATAATTCCTTCGATTTGTTCGGCGCGTGCACGGCGCAGGCCGCCATCATCGTAAAACACCGAGAGAAACCGACTGCCTAAGAGCTCCATCCCCATCGAGGCAACTTCACAGAATTCTATCGGGGCGTGTCTGTATGCGAACAGCGGCTCATCGACACACGCCAGCGAGTGAAAAGAGTGGCCCGCCTCGTGCAGGAGTGTTTCGACGTCACGATGGGTACCGACGGCATTACTGAAGACAAACGGCTTGCGCGCTTCGGCAAGCGACTGCTGATACGCGCCGGGGGCCTTGCCTTTGCGGCTTTGAAGGTCAAGCAGGCCGGCCGAATCCATAATGGTGAATTGCTCGGCGAAAACCGGGCTGATTTTTTCGAATATCTTAGCGCAGCCGGCCTTTAACTGGTCAACCGTCTCGAAAGGTTTTAAGGGCGGTCTGGCCCTGGGGTCAACAGGATTACGCATATCGAAATCCCACGGCTGCAGTGTATCGCACTGTAACAGCTCACGCCTGGTTTCCCCTATCGTCTTCAACGCCGGAACCGCGACCGACTCGACTGCTTCGTGGTATCGAACGCAATCTTCTATTGTGTAATCGAAGCGATGATATTCCCTGAATTTGTACTCGATGTAGTTGTTAAGGCCGGCGTTTGTCGCAATTTTATGTCTCAGTGAGAGCATTTTGTCGAGAATATCGTCGAGTTTATCTACGTCTTTGAGACGACGGGCGGCCGAAGCGAGCCAGGCGTCGCGGCGCAACTGCCGGTCCGGGTCAAGAACAAACTTGCCCATCTCAGGCATTGTCCGGGTTCGGCCCTGAAATTCGACAGTCATAGCGCCGCAAATCGTCTGATACTCCTGGCCGAGAAGCTCGTCCTGCTTCTGCAGCTCGACATTTTCCTGCCGAAACAACTCGACGTCGGCGCGGGTATTTCGCGTCAGGACTTCATAGCGCCGGCTGTCCAGTCGATACTTTTCAGCCGAAGCCAGGAACTTGCGGTCGAGCTTGTCCTCAACTGGTTTAATTGCAGGGACGACGGTTTCTATGAACCGCTTGTAGTTTTCAGCCCGCGACTCATCGAGGGTCTGGCAGGTCATCAAAATATAGAGAATCGACTGCTGCTGAAAGACGGCAGCAGAGAGTTCTGAGCGGTCGATAAGAAATTGTTCGAGCTGGTCGGCGGACGATATATTTCTTTCGAGAAGTTTTTCGTACAGAGAGACGACCTGTGCGGCATCGTTGAGGTCAGCAGTCCGGGGAACAAATTTTCGCGGCTGATAGGGCGTCAGTTTCGAGAAATCGAGCGAGTCAGTCATATTGCTGTCGATGGGCGGCATTGATTATTCACCGTTCAATTTGAGGTGTTCACAAATATTACGTGCTGTTACGGGGCCAATACCTTTCACGTTCTGTAAGTCGTCGCAACTTTGAAAGGCCAGGTTGCCTTTGCCTATACGCTGGAAATCTTCACGGTAAGTAACTATTGCTTGCGCTCTTGTGAGGCCTACGCCGGGCAATCTTGCCAAACTTTCCGGCGGCGCGAGATTGGGATTTATTTTTTGTTGCAGCTCGAACGTCTCGGCCGGGCCGCCTGCGGCGACACCGGGCAGTGTAAAATACAGGCATAAAGCGACAGCTAGTGCGGCTGCAATAACAAACGCGAGCTGTTGGATTCTGTTCATTTCGACGGCCCTTTCATCGGCCGAAGATACGGTCGCGGAATCTCTTCAATGCTGTGTATGAGTCCTTTGGTTCGAGGGCCGGGGTCAAAAGTCCGCTGTCGGGTATGGGACTGTTTTTGGTGTCGGCGAGGCACGAATAAATTACGCCGTCAATAAAGGTCCTTCCCAGCGCTATTCTGTAAAACTGGTCGAGCCACTCCGCCTGTCTGGCCTTGTCCCAGGGGCCGTGCCAGATACCTCCGTCTCTATTGGTATCCCGCCCAGGGATTTCAATTCGCGTGATATACATAGGCCTTGATATCGGGGCAAACGAATCGAGGACGGCTGAAATCTGCATCATATCACGAAGGTGCATACCCGGCTCGTCTTTGCCGAACTGCATCGCAAGCCCGAAGGTGTCGAAACTTATGCCGCTTTGGATAACCATATCCATATATACAACCGGCGGAATGGTATCGGGCGCCGCTGCGTAATATTCGCCCCAGGGATTGATTACCTCTATAATCCTCATCGCCCGCTCGGAGGCCGCCTTGACCGCCATATTGGCCGTGCGCGTTATTTCGAGGACCTGCTCGAAGCCGAATCCGAAATAGTTGAAGGCGTTCATTGCGCTTATAACGCACCAGCTTCTGACCATACCCGCATAGCGTGAGGCGGCGGCTGCGATAAACCGGTAAGCGGATTCCCGAATTTTTTCGAAGGTGACCTCCCTGTCAAGCAGCCATTTCGGCAAGTATTCTTTGGTGAAGCAGAGCAAAGGCCCTGCACCGATGGCCAGCTTTTTTTTGCTCAGCTTGCTGATGCAGGCGTCGAGTTTTGAAAAGTCGTAAGCGCCCGGTTTGGCCTCAATCTGTGCCCAGTTGAAAGGCACCATAACCAGCCCGAACAGGCCGGCCAGCCGTTCAACATATACCGGGTTTGCGACCTGTTTGGGGTCAACCCAGCAGCCGAGACAGCCGCGGCCGAAGTTTCGACTTTTTCCGCGCGAGGCGAAAAGGACCTTTGCATGCTTGCCGGCAAGACCTTCCGAAAAGGAAAGCGATTTTTGAAGCGCCTGGTCGGCAAGCTGTGAGGCGGCGGGGCCGTCGGAGGCGTTCTGAATGGCCTTGATGAATAAATCCTGTGCCTGGCCGTAAAGGACCGCTGTTTCCTCGTTATCCTCGAAAATGGACCAGTCCTCGCGCTTATTAATGATTTGCATCAGCCGGCCCCGGGCCAGCTCGAGGTTGAGATTATACGGTTCGGGTCTTTCAGGCAGGCAGGTTGTTGGAAGAAGTATGCTGCCGAAGTCCTCCACCGGCCACAACAGGGCCAGGCCGGAGGTTTCCTGGTTCGGCTTGTGACACTCGAGCAGGCCGTCAACGAAGGTGATTTGCGCCTTGCGTACGGCCATACCGTCGGAGCCGAAAAGATATGCGCCGTGCAGTGCGAAATCATTAACCGGCCTACCGTTGTTGAAAACCTGAAATCTCACGATATCCCTTTATAAAAACATGTCATCACATCTAAAAAATAGCTTTGCGATTATAACATTAAGATTCTGAAGGGCAAAGAAGATTTGACGGACACAGCCCGTCGTACAGAATTTTATAGATTGACGGCTATACCTCGGTCGCGGAGGTATTCCTTCATCTGATTAATGGTGTAATTTTCGAAGTGGGTGATAGAGGCCATCAGGACTGCCTCGGCGTGGCCGGCGACAATGGCATCGTAAAGGTGGTCGAGAGTGCCTGCCCCGCCTGAGGCAATTACAGGGATATTGACGGCATCGGCGACCGCACGGGTCAGCTCAATGTCGTAGCCGGCCTGTGTTCCGTCGGCGTCCATACTTGTAAGCAGAATCTCTCCGGCTCCCTGCTTTTCGCCCTCGACGGCCCATTCGACGGCGTCGATATCGGTCGGCTCAGTGCCGGCCTTTACCGTGACCTGCCAGCGGCCTGCTTTGGTTTTTGACCGGCGGGCGTCAATGGCGAGGACGACGCACTGGTTGCCGAATTTTTGTGCGGCCTGGGTGAGTATATCGGGTTTTGCCACTGCGGCGGTATTGAGCGAGCATTTCTCAGCGCCGCTTCTCAAAAGCTCATCCATTTGCTCAACTGAGCCGATGCCGCCGCCGACGGTAAAGGGAATAAAGACCTTTTCGGCGACTTTTCTGACAAGCTCGACTATTGTTTTTCGCCTGCGAATCGTCGCAGTAATATCGAGAAATACAAGCTCATCTGCTCCCTCGTCGCTGTACCGGGTGCCGAGCTCGACGGGGTCGCCTGCGTCGCGTAAATTAACAAAATGGATGCCCTTGACGACGCGTCCGTCTTTGACGTCGAGGCAGGGGATTATTCGTCGTGTAAGCATTAATCAATCCTTCCCTTCGGCGATTCGGGCGAAATTGCGGAGGGCCGCAAGGCCATGTTTGCCGCTTTTTTCGGGGTGGAACTGCGTGCCGTAGATGTTGCCCTTCTGGACGGAGGCGGGCAGGTTGAAACCATAATCGGTATAGGCGACTTCGGCGGCGGTATCGGTCACGTCGGCATAGAAAGAGTGCGCAAAATAAAAGTGCTTTTCAGGCCCAAGACCTGCAAACAATGCCATATCATCAGGCAATGCCACTTTATTCCAGCCCATGTGCGGAATTACCCGGCCTGGCGGGATAGGCACAACATTTCCTGATATAAGGCCGAGCCCTTTATGCGTGCCGAATTCGCAACTCCGGTCGAAGAGCATCTGGTAGCCGACGCAGATACCGAGCAGCGGCTTTCCGGCAAGGGCGAGGTCTTTAATGACCGTATCCAGCTCACCAAGGGCATTGACCGCAAAGCCGAATGCGGCGACGCCCGGCAGAACGAGAGCGCTTGCCGACTCGATTTTCCTGCGGTCAGAACTTAACTCGACCTCGCAGCCGAGGTATTGAAAGGCGTTACAAACGCTCTTTACATTTCCCACGTTATAGTCGATTACAATCAGCATAAAACGGAAAAGTAATCAGATACGGTTATTTGGACGATGAATCTTACACTAAAGCTGAACAGAATTCAATTGCCTAAAGAGCTAAAGCGTTCTACAATAAACAGACCCAAGCCCTGAAGCCGGCGTCAGAAACTGATTTTATTGTTACAATCGAGGAAAAAGGAATGTGCGGCATAGTGGCATATCTGGGCAAAAAATCGGCCCAGCCGATACTTATCGAGGGGTTGAAGCGTCTCGAATACCGCGGCTATGATTCTGCGGGTATTGCGCTGATGAGCGACGGGGCCATCAAAATCAAAAAGACCAGCGGCAGGATAGCTGCCCTTGAGGAAATTTTAGATGAGCCGGACAGCCGCCAGACGCTTGGCCTTGGCCACACGCGGTGGGCGACCCACGGCGAGCCGAACCAGATAAATGCCCACCCACACTCGGACTATACCGGCAAAATCGCGGTTGTTCACAACGGCATCATCGAAAACTACGCTACATTGAGAACCTGGCTGCGAAGTGAGAAGGTCCCGTTCGTCAGCGATACCGATACCGAGGTGATAGCGAACCTTATCGGGTATTTCTACTCGAAATGCGACGCGAACGAGCAGACGAAAAAGCCGGCCGGCCAGGGCAAATTCGAATGGGCGGTGCAGCGGGCGTTGCGAGAGGTGCACGGCACATACGGGCTGGGGATACTTTGTTCGGACTGTCCCAATATGTTCATCGGCGCCAAAAAGGGAAGCCCGCTGATTTTGGGCGTGGGCGACGGTGAATATATTCTCGCCTCCGACGCCGCGGCAATCGTCGAGCATACCGCCAGGGCGGTATATATGGCGGACAACGAAATGGTAATCGTAACGTCAGGCGGGTTTCATACCAAGACCATCGATAATGTTGCGGTGACAAAAGAGCTTCAGGAAATAGAATTTTCTCTGGAGCAGATAGAGCTTGACGGGTTCAGTCATCATATGCTCAAGGAGATTTTCGAGCAGCCCAAGTCGCTGACGACCTGTATGGGCGGGCGGGTCGATGCACACAACGCCAAAATCCGGCTGGGTGGAATTGAGAGTCATCTGCGAGAGCTGACGCGGACCAAACGGCTGATTTTTACCGCCTGCGGGACGGCCTTCCACGCGGGAGTTGTCGGCGAATTTTTATTTGAACAACTGGCGAGAATCCCGACGGAGATAGAGTACGCCAGCGAATTTCGCTATCGCAATCCGATTATTGAGGACGGGACGGTTGTTGTCGCAATAAGCCAGTCGGGCGAGACGGCTGACACATTAGCAGCGGTCGAGCAGGCAAAAGAGCGTGGTGCAACAGTGCTCGGCATAGTCAACGTTGTCGGTTCATCGATAGCAAGGGCTACCGATGCCGGGGTGTATCTGCACGTAGGCCCGGAAATCGGCGTTGCCAGCACAAAGGCCTTCACGGCGCAGGTGGCCGTGCTGACGATGCTTGCGATAGAATTGAGCAGGAGACGCCTCATCAGCAGCGACGAGGCGGAGCGATACGTCAGGGAGCTGTCAGAGATACCGGAAAAAATCACCCGGATACTTGGGCTGTCGGACCACATTAAAAAGATAGCCGAGGCCAATATCGGAAGGGAAAACTGGCTGTTTCTCGGCAGGGGGGTAAATTACCCGGTGGCTCTCGAAGGCGCTCTGAAGCTCAAGGAGATAAGTTACATACACGCAGAGGGTCTTCCCGCGGCGGAGATGAAGCACGGGCCGATAGCCCTGATTGTTGACGGGATGCCGGCTGTATTCATTGCCACCGCAGGCCCGCAATACGAGAAAATCATCGGCAATATCTGCGAGGTCCGTGCACGCGGCGGCAAGACCATAATCGTCGCCACCGAGGGCAACGACCAAATCAAGGAGTATGCCGATTACGTGATACCCATACCGGACGCACCCGAGCTGCTGCAGCCGATGCTTACCGTTATTCCGTTGCAGTTGCTTGCTTACCACGCGGCGGTCCTGCGCGGCCACGACGTCGATAAGCCCCGAAATCTTGCCAAAAGCGTTACGGTTGAATAGCGGGCAGATAAATTTGCAGCCCATAGCCGAAACATCCTGCGCCGACAGGCACAACACCGAGCCGGTTTCATACGGCTTTAGTTTAATCGAGCTGCTTGTCGTCATATCGATAATAGCCGCTTTGCTGGCCATCCTTATGCCTGGCCTGGGAAAGGCAAGGGCAATGGCAAGACGAACCGTCTGTGCGGGCAATTTAAAGCAAATCGACCTTGCTATGCACTCGTATCTGAGTATAAGCGATGACACATACCCCGCCGCCCAGGATCCGTTGGATTCTTCGAAGCCATATATCTGGTTATGGATGGGTCGCGGCTGGCGTAAGTTTATCGAGCCGCACTTAGGCGGGAAAATAGATGTCAACAATCCGTCGGTTCTTCTTTGTCCCTCGGACAAGACCGACTCTGAGAAATGGGAATCAACCAGCTACAGCTACTCAATGACATTCTATCACAGTCCGGAACAAATCGACAGTTTATTCTACTCGGCAAACCATGCTGAGCAATGGGATGGTAACAGCACACCACCACCTATTCCCCCTATTCCACAACGTAATTTATCTGTTAAACGATTATCTGAGAAAATAATTTCTGGTGAATGGTTAAGTAATCACCGGCGAATAGAAGGCGGAGACAACGGCTGGTGGTGCTTAGTGGGCCAGCGAAACTTTCTGTTTGTTGATGGCCACGTTCAATTTCTTAAGGCCGAGGAGATACACACAGCCCGTGATGGCAATCCAAATCCAAATGTAACAATCCACGGCATTCGCGGTATTGACTGGTCGAGATAGTTATCAATCGCAGGAGGGATTGCCGATATTTACAGGTATGACGACCACGTTCTCAAAAAGCAGGTTAAGCGGCAAAGCATTAGTATTGTTTTTGATTGTGCTGGTTCTGGCCGGCTGTAGGGACGACGAGAAGCAAAAGGCGCTTGCCGAGGCGGCACAGGCGAAAATAGAGCTTGTCAAGCTAAGGGCCGAAATTGTCAAGCTCAAAGGTGAGGCCAGTGACCTGAGAGAACAACTGCAAACCACAAATATGTCGAGAGACAAACTTAAAGAACAATTAGACCAGTCACTCGAAGACAAAGACACCGTAACGACTGAGGCACAGGACGCCCAGCAGGAAATCGACGAACTAAAGACGGCGCTGGCCGAACAGACAAAGAAGTCGGATGGTCTTGAGCAGCAGGTTGAGCAGCTAAAGGCAATAATCCGTGAGCTGAAGGCAAAAATCGAGGAGCAGGCTGCACAGCAGCCGTCACAGGCAACGACGGAAGAAACGGAAGAGCCGGAATTGCAATATATCGAATAACGTTCAAAACGTCCGTGTCAGGCGTTGTTCAGCTTGCCTTCGATGTATCGGACAATCGAATTAACGGTGAAGAGGTCCGCTAATTTATTGATGTCCGGGTCGTTTTGAAAAGCCGATATGTCCGTGTGAGGCATTTTCTCTTTCAATTCCGCCAGCCCCTTCGGGGTGAGCTTGCCGTTAGTTACCAATTCCTGATTGTTCAGCAGTGTCTCGGCTGGGAAAAGCTCTTCCCGCGGAATCTTTATTCCGAATGCCTTTTCCAGCCGGAACACGATATCCAGAAAGTCGATGCTTTCGGCCCCCAAATTTCCCATCAGTGTCGCATCGCCTGTTACCTCCTCTTCGTCGACTCCCAGCGCATCAACCAGCACCTCCCGGACCTGTGCGAACACCTGTTCTTTATCCGCTGCCATAATCGGTTCCTCTCATTTCTCCGGTGCTATTAAGTCCTCGTATGATTCGCGTTTTCGGATGACGGAAAATTTGTCGGCATTGACAAGGACTTCTGCGGCCCGGCCGCGGGCGTTATAGTTGCCGGCCATAGTGAAACCATAAGCGCCGGCGGTGAAAATAGCAAGCAGGTCTCCGCGTTTGACGGGCGGCAGTGCCCTGTCTTTTGCAAAAAAGTCAGCGCTTTCACAAATAGGGCCGACAACGTCAACGGTTTCTGTGCCGTTGATGTTAAGTGCTTTATCTCGTCTTTCGGGCACATACTTTTTGTCGACGTTGGCAGGCCAGATGAAATGGAACGCATTGTAAAGCGGCGGCCGAATCAAATCGTTCATTCCTGCGTCAACGATAACGAATTTTTTACTACCGCCTTTTTTGCAATACAGGACTCTTGTCAGCAATATGCCGGCGTTGGCGGCGATACTGGCGCCGGGTTCGAGGATGAGTTTGAGCTCTTTATTTTTGAGCATCGGGACAATCGCAGCGGCGTAGTCCCCGGCGGTGGGCGATTGAGCGGTTACGTAATCAGCCCCGTATCCGCCGCCGATATCCAGCGCCTCGATTGTAAAGCCCCTGCTGCGAAGCTTGTCCACCAGCGCAAGCGATTTATTCAGTGCCTCGACATACGGCTGGACGGTATGGCCCGCCGAGCCGAGGTGAATGTGAAGTGCGCATAATTTTACAGTTGTGTTTTTGCCGAACTGTTCGAATACCCTTTCGGCTTGTTCGATATCGACCCCGAACTTTGTTTCTTTGACTCCCGTGGTGGTGTAAGTATGGGTTTTCGGGTCAACGTCGGGATTGACGCGCAGGGCCGCTTTCGGGGATTTTCCCCTCTGTTTTGAGAGCAGGATGAGATTTTCCAGCTCGGCCTCGGATTCGATGTTGAAATAGCCGATTTCAGCGTCGAGGGCCTCGATGATTTCCTTGTCCGTTTTGCCGACGCCGGCATAGACGATTTTGGCAGGGTCTGCGCCCGCCTGCATAGCCCGGTAAAGCTCTCCGCCGCTTACGATATCGAAGCCGTAGCTGGCCTCGGCCATAATTCTGAGAATGTTAATATTGCCGCAGGCCTTGATTGAGAAACAGACCGTTGCGTCGATATCGCTGTAGGCCTGTCGAACTTTCTGCAGGTGTTCGAGGAAGGTGGCCCTGCTGTAAACATACACGGGCGTGCCGACCTGGCCGGCTATGGTTTCAACCAGCACGTCTTCTGCTAAGAGCTTACCCTGTTTATAATTAAAATGGTCCATAGCGGCAGATAGTATAAAGTATGGTGTAATTAATGCAAGTTCAGGGGGCGGATAGATTAAGGCGCAAAAAAATGGAAGGTTCCGCGGCAGCTAATGGGAACCTTCCATTCTCAGCATAACTTGTTATCTCGAAGTTTTCGTTCGCAGTGTTATGCTATTTTCTTTTTTTCTTCTTTGCAGCTTTCTTCTTTGTTGTTTTTTTCTTCTTTGCAGCTTTTCTTTTCTTTGCCATTGTTTGTTACCTCCATATGGCACAACAAACTTGTTTAGTTAATTGCGATAACGTCGCAGAAACTACATACCGAATTGTCAAAGAAACTGTAACCAATACTCGTAGTTATAGTTTTTATCGTCAAAATATTTAAGAATACTTCATAAAAATTTTAATTGCGTTGTTTTACAGAGATGGTTGTATCGTTTATCATATCGTTGACAAGACCGGTTAAGATTGCTTTGATGAAGTTAAATCTTCAGCTTGATTAAGAATGTCACCGACATGTCAATAACCGTATGAATGTATTATGCCGGTTTTACGAAAGTGTGGTTTAATTGCATTATACGCGGTTGTTAGAGTTATTGGCGCAGATAACGATTTTGATTTTTGTCAACAGATTTATTGTTTTTTGCACCGGGTTTTATTTCGTTGCATGAATAAACCTGTTTGTTACGGTCGTGTGTGGTGTCGTAACGCCACGGCCGGTTTTAGAAGCAGATTTTATTAAAAAAAATTTTTAAGATAATTCACAATTTTGCTGTTAGATTTGTTATGGCCAAGAGAATAACAGCTTTGTTCGGAGGAACGTTCGACCCGATACACCTCGGGCACACCGCTGTTACGTCGGCTGCCGGAGAGAGTATCGGCGCCGAAAGTATAATGTTTATACCTGCCAAACGTTCACCGCTGAAAGCATTTTTTCCCGAAGCAAGTGACGAAGACCGGCTGGCGATGACAGCGGCTGCTATTTCCGGCAAAGCCGGCTTT
Organism: uncultured Pirellulales bacterium; assembly: GCA_964536225.1. Lineage (GTDB taxonomy): Bacteria > Planctomycetota > Phycisphaerae > Sedimentisphaerales > Anaerobacaceae > Fen-1362. The sequence continues at coordinate 43,516 of CAZHVR010000002.1, read as the reverse complement.
GAGCTAAGTGATTATGAATTAAAAAAGACGGGGCCAAACTACACGCTTGAGACCGTCAGATATTTTCAGAATAATCTGGGCGGCGATGCGGTGATTTACTGGCTGGCAGGGGCCGACAGTGTTGGAGATTTGGCACACTGGTACGGAATGCCGGAGCTTATTGACGAATGTAACCTTGCGGTTATGTACAGGGCAGGTTTCAAGCCGCCCGATTTTTCGGGATTCGAGCCGATTTGGGGCCGGCAAAGGGTCGAGAAGTTACAGAGAAACGTTATTAAAACCCCCCTTATTGATATCAGTTCTACCGAAATTCGCAAGCGCCTTTCGGCTGGGCAGGACGTCAACAATATGGTTTGTCCGGAGGTCCTTCAATATATACGCGAGCATGGTCTGTACGGAGTATCGTCGGGCTGATATTTTTTATTGTTTTCTCTTCGCGGCAATACCTTCGAGCCAGTTGCACCACGGCTGCATTCCTTCGCCGGTTTTGGCGCTAAGGGGGTAAATCTTTACACCCTTGTTCAGTTTGAGAATATCGGCATTGACTTTTTCAATGTCGAAGTTCGTCACGCCGAGCAAATCGATTTTATTAATCAGCACAACGGAGGCCCTGCTGAAAATCGCCGGGTATTTGGCGGGTTTGTCATCACCTTCCGGCACTGAAAGCACGGCTATCTTGGCGGTCTCTCCAAGGTCGAGAGCCGAAGGGCAGACAAGATTGCCGACGTTTTCAATGATAATCAAATCAAGGTCGTCAACAGGAAGCTTGTGCAGGGCGGCGCTAATCTGTGCCGCGGACAAATGGCAGGCGCCTTCGGTGTTGATTTGCACGGCGGGCGCGCCGGTCGCCTGTATTCGCTGCAGGTCAATATCGGTCTGTATGTCGCCTTCGATGACGCCGATTTTTACTTTGCCTTTCAGGGTCGTTATAGTTTTTGCCAATATGGTCGTTTTACCCGAGCCGGGGGATGAAATGACGTTAAGACAGGGAATTTTTCGCTGCGAAAGAAACCGGCGGTTCTGGTTGGCGAACTCCTCGTTTGCAATCAGGATTTTTTTTGCAACTGTGACTTTTCTCATATTATCCTTCTTCGAATTCTATTTCTTCAAGCAGTAACGGCGCATCAGGCAGCAGTTCAATATCTTCGCCTCGGCAGTTCGGGCAATTCGGCTTGTGCAAATCCAGTGCGAAGACGCCGCTGCAATTTTTACATTTTGCCTGTATCGGCTTTTGCTCGATATACAGTTTAAGTCCTTCGCAGGCGGTATCTTTGCTTATCGCCTCGAAGGCGAAACACAGCACTTCGTTATTTACGCCGCCGAACGCCCCGCAGCTTATTTTTGCCGAGACCGGTTTAGCGTTTTGCTTTCTCACCTCGGCGGATATCGCTTCGAGCAGTGATTGCGCAATAGTCATTTCGTGCATCAGCAAATCCTCGGAAGCTCTCTGCCGTATGGCATCTGGATGATTCTTTGTCCGCCGATTTTTGTAACTATTTCAACGATGGGAACGTCCTGGGGTTTAATGACCTCGCCGATTATGGCCGCCTGTTTTCCCAGCAGGTGTTTATTGCAGATACCGACACATTCTTTCGCTATATCCGGCGAGACGGCCGCAACAAATTTGCCCTCGTTTGCGATATTGAGCACGTCGAAGCCGAGCATATCCGCGGCGGCCTGTACGGTCGGATTTACGGGGATGTCGGCCTCGTTCAGGCGGATGCTCAATGCAGTTTGTTTTGTGATTTCGTTCAGCGTTGCCGCAAGCCCTCCCCTTGTCGGGTCACGCATGAATTTTACACCCTTCGTTTCAGTCAGGAGTTTACAGGTCAAATCGGCAACAGCCGCGCAATCGCTTTTAAGCTTTGACTTAAAGCCGATATCTTCCCGGTGCGACATAATAGTCATTCCATGGTCGCCTATCGTGCCGTTTATAATAATTTTGTCGCCGACGGCTATTTTGTCAAAACCCAGATCAACCTCGTCTAAGCGGATTCCTATGCCGGCTGTATTGATAAAAATTTCATCCGCTGCGCCGTGCTCAACTGTTTTTGTATCACCGGTTACTATTGCAACGTTGTTCTCTGCTGCGGTGGATGCGATGCTGTCTAAAATTTTCTCCAGGACCTCGAAAGCGAGACCTTCCTCGATAATCAACGATAGCGCAATAACTGCGGGTTTGGCGCCTGACACGGCCAGGTCGTTTATCGTTCCGCATATAGCTAATTTGCCGATGTCTCCACCGTTAAAAAACAGCGGCTTGACGACGTAGCTGTCGGTTGTGAAACACACCAATTTGGAATCGAGGTTGAGTTTTGCGGAATCGGGTAAATCGGCGAGGGCCTTGTTAGGGAATCTCGGCAGGATAAGTTTGCGGATGAGCTGGTCACTTAGCTGCCCTCCTCCGCCGTGTGCCAGCAGGATTTTATCGTGTGCGGGCTGGTTCATTAGCTTTGTTTTTCTCTCCGGCCGTATTTGTACCAGGCGGCACAGGCGCCTTCGGAACTGACCATACAGGGCCCGACGGGCGTTCGCGGCGTGCAGGTTTTGCCGAACAGCGGACATTGCGGAGGGTCTATCAGGCCGCACAGCACGTCCCCGCATCGACAGTCCGTTGATTCCGATGTCGGCGTCTCGTCGATATTGAAACGCTTAACCGCGTCGAATTTGCTGAACCTGTCTTTGAGTTTCAGCGTGCTTTTTTCAATTGTTCCCAGTCCTCGCCACTCCCCGGCTTTCGGCTCGAAACACTCTGCGATGACTTTTTGTGCCGCTAAATTTCCTTTTTCGGTTACGACCGCAGTGTAAATCGTTTTTGCTTGTGCCCTGCACTCGATTAGCTGCCTGGATATGTCTGCCAGTCCTTCGATAATCTGCATCGGTTCGAATCCCGCCACCACGCAGGGTTTTTTGTATTTTCCAGCAATTTCCTGAAACGCGCCGTATCCGATTATCACGCTTACGTGGCCGGGGCAAAGGAAAGCGTCTATCCTGTTGCGACTGTCGTTCAATAGCGCCTTCATCGCCGGCACAACCAGCTTGTGATTGCTCAGGATGCAGAAATTGTCGATGTTTTCTTCTGCTGCCTGTTTTACCACGACCGCCGTCGCGGGCGCTGTTGTCTCAAAACCCACCGCCGCAAACACAACGACCTTGTCGGGATTGTCTTTTGCTAATTGCAGTGCGTCTTCGGCGCTGAGGACCACCCTGACTTTGCCTGACGATTGTCTTATTTCGAGCGACCCGTGTTTTCCCGGGACGCGAACCATATCTCCGTATGTGACTATAAGGCATTCCGGCCTGTCGGCCAGGTCCAGCAGGTTGTCGATGTAATCCTGGGTCGTCACACATACCGGGCAGCCGGGGCCTGATAGAAGCTTCATACCTTTGGGCATTGTTATGTGTATACCGTTTCTGAATATAGCCACCGTGTGCGTGCCGCAGACCTCCATTATATTGATTTGCCTGCCGAGCGCCTCACAGGCGGCATCCATAGTCAATTGTGCTTTGTGGATTCTCTCCAGCATATTATTTTATTTCTCATCCTGAAAGCTTATTTGAAGTGTCCCTGAACTCATCGATATCTGCGATGAGCTGCCAGGTTTTTTTCGCCTCTTCTTCGTCTATAGTCGAAATGGCAAACCCCGCGTGAATCAGCACTAAGTCGCCTAACTTGACACCGGGCAAAAGCGTTGTTCTTGCCTTGAACTGATTGCCCATTGCGTCAACCGTCGCCTTGTCGCCTTCCAACTGGATTATTCTTGCCGGTATTGCCAGACACATTTTAAGGCCTGCTGTCTTTCAATATTTTGTAAATGGCTATAGCTGCCTGCCCGACGGACATACAGCCGTCATTGGCAGGAAACCCGCAATTATATAATACTGTAAAATTGTCTTTGTTCAACAGGCCTATTAGCCGTTGGGTTAAGAATCTGTTGCAGAAGACCCCGCCGCTCAGTGCGACTGTATTATGCCCGGTGCTTTCCCTGGCCTGTTTGGCCATAGCCAGCAGGGCGGCGGCAATAGTATTGTGAAACGTGGCCGATATGACCGATGGGGCTTTGTTCTCCCGTATATTCGCTATAATCTGTTTAATCATTGGATTCAGGCCAATGACCGACCGGCCCACAAATTCGAAGTCATACTGCTGGCCGCAGTCCGCCTCGGCGATTGACTCAATGGCCATAGGCAGTTGCGCCTCGAAATGGTTGTAGCTGCCAAGACCGACCATTGCCGCTGCTGCATCGAAAATCCTCCCTAAGCTTGATGTCTGGACGGTGTTTATTTTTTTGCGGATTTGGTCGCAAATAATCTGCTGCTTCGTATGGTCCGGCTCGATTTTATCAAGCAGCCATTGCAGTTTCTTCAAATCGAATTCTTTGCCGTATGCCTGTATTAAAAGCCCAAGCAGCGGCCGAATCGGCTCCTTGCTTGCGGCATCTGCACCGGCTAACGGGTAATACGCAAGATGTCCAAATCTTTCAAAATCGTCTAAGGTGGCGATTAGACATTCACAACCCCAGATTGCCCCATCGGCTCCGTAGCCGGTGCCGTCGCAGGCAAGACCAATCACCGGCCCTTGTATGCCGTGTTCGGCGATAACCGACGCGATATGGGCCCAATGATGCTGGACTTCGAAGATTTTGACGCCCTTTAGTGAACGGGCATATTGTGATGACAGGTATGCCGGATGAAGGTCGCAGACGACTGCTTTTGGCTGGATTTCGAACAGTCCTCGCAGGTGCTCGATTGATTTTATGTAATGATGGTAAACCTCGGCGTTTTCAAGGTCGCCGATGTGCTCGCTGCATATAAGCTGATTTCCTTTGACAAAGCAGAAGGTGTTTTTCAGGTCTGAACCGGCTGCGAAAATGTCCAGCGGACTTGTCTGTTTCATCATTACAGGCGTCGGCACATAACCCCTCGAACGTCGAAGCAAAATCGGTTGCTCATCGATAAGATGCACAATAGAGTCGTCCACCTGCCGGAAGATTTCCCTGTCGTGCATAATGAATGCGTCGGCGACGTTTCCCAATTGTTCAATTGCCTTGCTGTTCTTGCATATAAGCGGCTCATCGCTGATATTGGCGCTGGTCATCACCAGGGCTTTAAGGCCTTCAGCGAAAAGCAAATGGTGAAGCGGGGCGTATGGGAGCATAAAACCAAAGGCGCTCACACCTTCAGCGACTGATGACGCAATCGTCGAATCAGGTTTTTTAGACAAAAGAACAATCGGGCTTTCAGGGCTTTTCAATATCTCTTCGGCCTGTCTGCCCACAGTGGCGTGCTGTTTTATCGTTTCGATGGAATCAGCCATCATCGCGAATGGTTTGTGCTCTCTTTGCTTTCGCTGTCGTAATCGTCTGACCGCTTCGTTATTAAACGCGTCAACCGCTAAGTGAAATCCGCCTATTCCTTTTATCGCGAGGGCTTTGCCTTCGCGAAGCAGATTCGCGGTTCGGCTGATTAGCTTATCTGTTTCGGTTGTGATAGTATTGCCCTTGTTGTCGGTCAGCCATATTTTCGGTCCGCACTGAGGGCAGGCGACCGGCTGTGCGTGAAAGCGCCTGTCTGTTATGTCTTTGTATTGGCCGGTGCATTTGTCGCACATTTTGAATTCACTCATTGTTGTATTGGGCCTGTCGTAGGGTATAGTTCTGACTATCGAATATCGCGGCCCGCAATTGGTGCAGTTTATGAAAGGATACCTGTACCGGAAATTCTTCTCGTCGAACAGCTCCCGCAGACAATCTTTACAGGTTGCAATGTCCGCTGTAACCCGTGATACCGGAGTTCCCTCTGCATCGCTTGGCTTGATGATGAACTGCTGCTCGTGTGTTACCGGCTCCAGCTCGATTGTGGCACAGGAACTAATCCTGGCCAAAGGCGGGGCATCCTTTCCTTTGAGGCGTGTGAGAAATTCGATTATCTTCGGCTCTTTTCCCTGCAGCTCGATAGTAACGCCCTTAGTATCGTTGTAAACAAAGCCCGTGAGGTCCAGTTGCGTTGCTAACCGGTAAACTGCTGGTCGAAACCCGACCCCCTGCACCTGTCCCGTTATCAATATTTTTTTTCGCTTGACCAAGGTTTTAAGTCCCGATTTCGGTATGTGGTTTTTACGCTTCGTCAATGCAATTAGTTTGTGTCCGATTATAACCGCCGGCATCGATGATTAAAACGCTCGATTGGCGGTGTTTTTTGTTTGTCATAGGGGGTATTGTCTGGTAATATGGTTCGCGTCTGGGGCCATAGCTCAGCTGGGAGAGCGCTTGCATGGCATGCAAGAGGTCGCGGGTTCGAATCCCACTGGCTCCATTTCAAAGCCGCTGATCATATGCCTTTAGCGGCCCCGCTTAAGAAACCCCTGCTGGTCTCGATAATAAGTTTTTAGGATAATATATGGGCTGGCAAACGACATTTCTGGAAACACAAAGCGAGCAACGTACTAACTGTTGCGTTGGTGATGAGCTTCTCGAAAATACCCTCTTTATCAGTAGTAGTAACGCTGGTTCCGGGCTGACCAAAAGGGAGGGTGAGATACTTCGGCTGATAGTCGCAGGCCGAACCAACAAGCAGATAGCCCGGCAGCTTTCCCGCAGCGAAAGGACCGTCGAATACCACCGCAATCGGCTTATGAAAAAAATGGCCGCCCATAACTCGGCGCAGCTTGTAAGGCGGGCGATTGCTGTGGGTATCGTTTAGAAATTCCGGCTGCAAATAGACCGCGGTTAAGGATTCGGTAAATCAGGTAGTTTCCGCAATACACCTCAACCCCGTGTTTGACGAACAAAATAGCAGGATATAGGACTTGCTGCAGGTATAGGGTTATCGCCATTATCAGCATAATTCACACGTAAGGCAGGAGATATATGTTATGGCAGACGAAGCAAAAATCAGGGAGCTTATAAAAAACAGGATGCAGGACGTATCATCGAGTTGTCATGTGACCTCCTGCCGGATATGGCTTCAGGTAAAAGACGTAATGAGCGCCGATGTGGTCACCATCGGGCCCGAGCAGAGTATGGCGTTTGCGGCCAACCTGATGGCAGATGACGGCGTCTCATCGCTGGTCGTCGTGGATAATTCCGTCGTCGCGGGCATTATTACGGAAAAGGACTTTCTCGAAAGGGTCGTTGCCGAAGGGAAAAGCGCCCTCGACATAAAAGTCCGCGATGTGATGTCAAGCCCGGTAATAAGTATAACCCCTGAGATGACGGTGCTCGAAGCCGGAAGCGTTGTCAAGGACAAGCGGGTCAAGCGGCTGCCCGTAATCGAAGCCGGCTCGCTGGTCGGCATTGTTACACAGACGGACCTGATTTGCGTGCTTACGTCTTACGGAATGTGGAGGGACGTCGCGGAAATAATGACCAAAGACGTGGCGACCGTTCAGCTCGATGCGACTGTGGCCGAGGCAGCTTCTGTAATGGCCGAACGCAGCATCTCAGGCATTGTCGTTATGCAGGCCGACCGGGTTGCCGGTGTGCTGACCGAAAGAGACCTTATTAAAAGGGTCATCGCTGTCGGCCGGGACCCGGCCTGCGTCAGAATGGAAGAAGTGATGTCGCATCCGGCGGTGTGCGTGCCTCCTCACTTTTCGGTATTCAGCACAAGCCGGATGATGGAAAAGACAAGCATACGCCGGCTCGTTGTCGAAGACAACAAATGGCTGTGCGGCGTCGTAACCCAGACGGACATCTTCAGGGCCGTGGAAGACAGGTGGAAACAGGAGGAGGAAAGGAACATTAAGTCGCTGGAAGAATCGGATACCTGTGTTTATACGCTCGATTTGGACGGCAAAATTACATACGTCAATCCTGCGTTTATGCGGCTGCTCGAAATTACGGACGGCTCAGAGGTGACTGGCAGGCCGTTTTTGCCTGAGCGGTTCTGGTTCAATCCGCAGCATAGAGGAAAGTTCATTAAAGAGATTAAAAAAGGCAGCGTTCACATAAATGATTTAACACTCAAGACCAGCAGCGGCAGGCGGGTTGATGTTACGGTATATTCCAGCTTGACAAGGAACATTCACAACCAGGTTGACGGCTCCCAGGGGGTAATCAACGATATAACCGAGAAAAAAGACCTGGTCGCAATGAAGAACGCCCAGGAAGCACTGGCTGCCGGCAAAGAGAGATACCGGCGAATCACCGAGGCGATTACGGATTACATCTATACCGTTCGTTTTGAGTCTGGCCGGCCCTGCCAGACCGTTCACAGCCAGACCAGTATCGCGGTTACCGGTTATTCACCCGAAGAGCTCAATCAAAATCCCAAACTGTGGCTCGATATTGTCCACTCAGACGATTTGGAGATTGTAAGAGAGCAGGTTTCCAGATGCATATCAGGGCTGGATTGCGGGCCTATCGAGCAACGTATTATACGAAAAGATGGGAACATTCGATGGGTAAGAAGAACCTTAGTACCTGTTTATGACCAGCAGGGGAAGATTATGGCATACGACGGGCTGTTGCAGGATATTACCGAGCTAAAGATTGCTGAACAGGTGCAGTTGCAGTTGCTCGGTGAGCTTGAACAGGTTAATGAGGAGATTAAGGATTTTGCCTACGTCGCTGCTCACGACCTAAAGGACCCGCTAAGGGGGATAAGCTCACTGGCAGAGTGGCTTTCTACTGATTACAGCGATAAGATAGGTGATGAGGGTAAAGAGCAGATTAGAATGCTGATTACACGCGTCAAAAGGATGTATAACCTCATTGACGGAGTGCTGGAGTATTCACAGACCACACGAAGAGAAAAAAACATACACGCTGACCTGAATGAGGTTGTCAGAGACGTAATCACTGAAATTGGTGTACCAGAGGGTATTAAGGTTATCATTGAAAAACCATTGCCTGTAGTTACTTGCGGCGTAAATGGGATAAGGCGGGTGTTCTATAACCTGCTCAGCAATGCCGTGAACTTTGTGGACCGCTCCTCAGGCAGGATAACAATAAGCTGGTCTGATGAGCACAGTTACTGGAAATTTGCCGTTACCGACAACGGACCGGGAATTGAGGAAAAGCACTTCGGCCGGATTTTCAAGATGTTCCAGACGCTTATACCTCAAAACGGTGAAGAAGGTACCGGTGTCGGGCTGACAATAACGAAGAAGATTATTGAAAATTACGGCGGCAGGATATGGGTCCAGTCCAGGCCCGACGCAGGCAGCACGTTCTTTTTCACGCTGCCCAAAGAGCCAAAGCCGGCTAAAAGGGCAAAAATGCCGGCCGCCGTGTGTATGAATTAGTAATAATCGCCAAGGAAAAGGATTATGAAACAAGGTAGAATTCTTCTGATTATCGCTACGGCTGTTGTCATCTGTTTAGTTGCTGCCCGGCTTGGGATATCGTTTCCCGACAGGAATAAGAACTATGAGGTTGACCAGTGGATAACGACTCCCGAGTACAGGACGGACGCGGCCCGTGCTATCGACGCTTATGAGCGGCTTACGGAGCGTTATATGTATATGACAGAGCAGGTAGGTAATGATTGCCGTTCAGTTACGATAAAACTGGATTCCCTCGATTCACGACTTACTGAAATTTCAGGCCGGCTGACCAGAATCGAAAAGGCGCTGGGTATTGACCCTAATACAAATCCCGCGGCTGCCAAAACCGATGAACCCGGCCGGAAAATTAAAAGTAAGTGGTAACGGCGGTACCTCGTTGAATCGAAATTGAAGTATTAAGGCCCGCCTGCCAGGTCCTTTCCTGGTAATCATCAACCGTAGGTCTTGCCTTGTTCATCTACGTAGCAGGGGCCATTGGCGCTGCTTATTATTTTTGCCGCCCTGGGAAGCTCCTCCAGCTTCGGTATCTTAAACAGCTTCCTGCAGTTTTTGCACCTTATCCTTTTGTCGATTGCCTCATCGAGCAGCCAGGAAAAACCGCATAACGGACATCGTGCGATAATCTGCATAACTCTATACTCGCTGTTTGATGCAATAAAAAACGGCGAGGTAATGTAACTGGGTTTGGGGAAGCCCTAATACAAGTTTCCTCGCCGATTTGCTCATCCGTTAAGCTTGCTCGGGTCAATCTTCCCTGATTGACATAAGATACAACGGTTTTTACTGCTATAAGCCGAACTTGATAATGTTTTCCGCGGCCTGTCTGATATTGGCAGGATTATCGAGTCGGCCTGATTCCAGAAGCTCACGGGCCTTTTGGACTTTATCATCATCACCGGGTGGTGTATTGACGGCCTGCTCAATCAGCCGGCCAAAGTCGATTTGCAGAGTGGCATCTGCCTGGTCATTAACGGCCGGTTTGGGACGGTTCTGCCGACCGGACGCCGGGCCGTCCAAATGCTCCGGAATCTGATTTATGTTTATCTTGTCTATCATTTCATCCCTGTCGGACAACAAATCTGTTACTTGTTCTGAATTCTTTTCGTATATTCCGCGTATAACTTAAGGGCTTAACCGGTAAATTTGCATTTTTTTCCTAAACTGTCGGTCTTTTTCGGACGATTATAAGGTTTTTAGTCATACCTGCATCAGTTTTCCGCCGGTTTTAGCGTCTCGGTTGCGTCATAGGTTACGAACCTCACGAAATTAATGGAGCTCATCGACGCTAATTGTTCGTCGAGAGGCGAGAAGTCGGAGCGAAGCTGTTTTTCGAAATACCTCTTTATGCGTTGTTCCGTGGTCTTGTCGGCCGTGTCCCAGACCCGCTCAATCGCCCAGACGACCTGTCCGTTTCTCAGGTCAATCAGCTTCAGATGAAGGCCCATTGCCATATGTGGATAGGGCGTGTAGCTGGTAACGGTCCCTGTCAGGATCGCATCGACCCGGAGCATCTTGCGCGTTTCAAGCAATTGTTCGAGTGTATAGTTCGAGTCCGTGTTAATCTGCAGATTTTTCCAGTTGGTGTCATTTTGCCGAAGCAGAGACAGGCCCGAAATATTTTTCTTCTGAAGCGTTTGATAAAGTGCTTCAGTCACATCGGAGGAGATTTGAGGGTGGGCTGTATTGTTGTGCAGCTCAACCAGGCAAACGGACCCGAAGGCCGAAGGAAGCTTCAATGTCTGCGGAGAATAATATTGTCCGTAAAACACCGGCGTTCGGTGTGCACAAGAGCACAAGAGCATAAGAGCACAAGAGCACAGGAGCTTAAGTAATTGTGACTTGTAAACCTGTATATTTATAATCATTTTTATTCCTCTGACGGCCAGGTTTGTATGTTGGCGGGCTTTTCTTCCGCGGGCGGCTGAGGTGTCTCTGTTTTTATCTCTCCGCCCAGAAGCTTGAGAATTTTCGTCAGAGCCTCTAATTGTGCTTTTTGTGCGTCGCGCATTTCGTCGCGAAATCCCAGCACGTCGCTTTTCCAGTTATTCAGTTCCAGCCGCATTTGCACTAAAAGGTCGTTGACCTCGGCCAATTCCTTTTGTGTCTGCTCCAGCTTGCTGCGGCAGTTTTGCAGGTCATCGGTCATCTGTTTGTTTTCGGTTTCGAGCGTTTGGTTTCGCTGCCTCAGGGCCGAGGATTCTTCGGAAAGCTTTGCGTACTTGTCGGACAGTGCTATCGCGGACTCTACGGCCGTGGGATTATGTGTTTGCACTGATGAGGCCTCGGCGATATAGCCGGGCGGCGCCTGCGGTCCGCTTGTGGATACGGGTTCTTCGCAGCCGGCAAATGGCAGCAGGGCAATTATTGTCATTGAGGCGATGATAAAGATTTTTGCTTTCATATATTTTCTCCTGTTAAGATGGCCTTGCGACGGGTCTTCAGGTGCTTGGGGGCTGTGGAACATTGCTGTAATCGCACCTGATAATGGTCTTTCTGCCGCAGGAGCAGATTACTTCCATTATCGCATATTCATTTTGGTTTTCGAGTATTCTTACTTTTGTGATGCCGACGGTTGCGTGCCCGGTGTTTTGTGCTGATCGACCGGCGTTTCCAAGGTCGAGATTAAGCCGGCCTTCGACTTCGACGTCGTTGCTTTTCAGAATTCTGTTTGCGGGTTGCGTCATAATTTCCTGCGTCCTTTCATTCGTCTGGTCTTTTAATCCCGGAATAAATCAAGGAGCTGACCGTCACGCACGGTAATCTATAGACCCTTGTTCACTGCTGCCGCTGCCGGAGTCGAGTTCGTCGTGCTGGTCCCGGATTCCCGGCTGGCCGGTTGTCTCTCTGCGGTGCTTTTGCTGGTTTTGGCGTCGCCGTTTATCGGCCTGCCGGTCAACCGGTGTCATCGCACCGATATTTTGCAGGTGTTCAACCGGTTTAATTATACTGTAGTCGTTATTTTCCATCATCCAATTGCCTTAATTGCGTGGACAGATTGAATAAAGCGCTTGCGTGTAATTGACTCACTCGCGGCTCTGTAATGCCGAACAGTTCCGCGATTTGTTTCATTGTGAGATGCTGCTGGTAATAAAGCAGAACAAGCTGGCGCTGTCGCTGGTCTAATTGTTGAATGGCCTGGGCTAGGCGGTCAATAATCTCGGCCTGCTCGAACTGCTGGTCCGGCGTTTTTGTCTGCGGCGCAGCGAGTATGTTTGCAAGAGCGGGCGTATTTTCGTAGGAGCCGTCGATGGAAAGGAACTGCTGCATACGCGCGTTTTCGAGCGTTTCATATACCTGCGCAACGGAAATACCGAGTTTTTCAGCCAATTCGCTTTCGGTCGGCGGAATTCCCGTCTGCTTGGTGATTTCAACACTGATGTCCATTGTCCGGCGAATCTGTTTGTTCACTGCGGGAGGGACAAACGCCCAGCCCCTGATCTCGTCGAGGACGGCTCCTTTGATTCTTATATAGGCATAGGTGTTAAACTCAGTGTTAAAAGCGGGGTCGTAATCGCGAGCGGCCTTGACGAGTCCTACTGTGCCCGCGGAGACGAGGTCTTCGTAAGTCAGAGGAGGCCGCAGATAACTGGCGGCACGCTGGGCTATTTTATGAACCAGGGGCAAAAACTGGGCTATCTGCCGCTCATCGAACGGTTTTTTGTTTTGGCCGGCGTAAGCCCGATGTGCGGCCTTGATGTGCCCCCGCCTGGCATTTTTTTTGCCGGTCTTTTCTTTGGCCGAGATTCGACTAAGCTCGTCGGAGTCGGGCAAAGCCTGGTCCCTCTTTTGTTGTTTGGTCAAGCTTTTGGTTTCAGCAGACACGATTTATTAAGTTTCCTCTCGTCTGTTGATGTGGCTGTCAATGATTGCGCTTGTAAGAACAGCATTAACGATATTGACCGTCAGGGTGGCCGCCAGATAGACAAGGGCCGCTCCTATAAATGCCCTCTTACAGCAGGTCCCAGGCGTCAATCCCTTGAATAGCCCCGCGAAGCTCAGGCCGAAAAAAGATATCACAGCCAAACTCACTGCTATTGGTCGAGTATGTATCAACATAATCAGTTACCTCTTTTTTCCATGGTTTCTTCTATGTCGCGCCGACGAGCTGGTGATTGGCCGGGGCCGACAGTTGCGGCTGCTCAATTGAGACGGTTTCGAGCGGCTCAACCTCGGTTCCGAGGACTATCTCGTCGTATGCGGCCACAGGCAGGCTGGGCACGGTCCTCGACAGCATCTCAGCCAGCGGCCAGCGCAATCGGGAATCGCACAGCAATACGACCTTTTCTTTGCCTTTGTCCATCACCGAGCGCCAGACCTGGGCGATTTTTTTGCTCAGTTCCATAGTCGTTTGAGCGGGCACCGCAAGCGTTATGTTTTCGGCGTCCTGTTTGAGGTTATTCAGCAGATGATGCTCAATCGCCGTCTCCAGCGTTATGGCCGGTATTTTGCCGGTATCGTCTTTGAGGCGACCGGTGATGGTTCGGGCAAGCGCCTTGCGGACCAGTTCGGTCAGCACGGCGGTGTTTTTGCTTTTGTGAGCGTATTCGGACAGAGTTTCAATTATCGAGGTCAGTTCCCGGATGGGAATCTGGTCTTTGATGAGGTTTTTCAGGACTCGCTGCAGCAGGCCCGTGGAGACGGGGCTGTCGGTAGCGAGTGTTTCACCGACCAGCGACGGCTGCGTCTTGCGAAGACGGTCAACCAGCATCTGAACGTCTTCCCGGCTGAGAAGCTCATAAGCGTGCTTTTTAAGCGTCTCTGAAAGATGCGTTATGAAAACCGATTCGGGGTCAATGACTGTATAGCCGTTCATTTCCGCTCTTTCTCTGTCCTGTTGTTTAATCCACAGGGCGGGCAGACCGAAAACCGGCTCCAGCGTTTCAATGCCTTTAATTTTCGCAGTGACCGCGCCGGAATCCATAGCCAGCAGCATTTCCGGTTCGAGCCGGCCCCTAGCAACGGACAGGTCTGACAGCCGGATTTCGTAGGCGTTGGGCTCGAGGTTTATATTGTCGCGCAGGCGGACCAGCGGGATAATTATGCCGAAATGCTGTGCGAATTTTTTCCTTAGCGCCGCAATGCGGTCGAATAGCTGGCTGCCCTTTCGCGGGTCAACCATAGGTATCAGCCGGACGCCCACCTGAACGGAGATTCGGTCAACGTCGAGCAATTCCTCGACGGGCGGCTCCTGCGGCCTGCTCTTGTCGCCGGCGGCCTGAGATTTTTTCTGCCTGGAGGGCCGGTCTGTAGCGGCGCTGCGCCCAAGCAGGGCGGCGCTGCCGGCCAGAAGCAAAAACGGGATTTTCGGCAGTCCCGGCACGAAGGCCAGACCCGCGATTATCACGGAGGCAATGGACAGCGGCTCACGGCCCCTGAGGAATTGCCTGCCAATGTCCTGACCGACGCTGTGCTGTGAGGAAATTTTTGTTACGAGAAAGCCGGAGCTTATGGAGATTATTACCGATGGTATCTGGTTGACCAGGCCGTCGCCGATGGACAGGACGCAGTATGTTTTTACCGCAGCCAGTACGCTCAGGCCGTGAGAATAACCCATACAAATACCGCCAACGAGGTTTATCGTGGTGATAATCAGACCCGCCTTTGCGTCGCCTCGAATGAATTTACTGGCGCCGTCCATTGCGCCGTAGAATTCGCTTTCCTTGACTATTTTTATTCTTCTTTCATTGGCCTGCTGCTCGGTAATCAGTCCGGCGTTGAGGTCGGCGTCGATGGCCATTTGTTTTCCGGGCATAGCGTCGAGGGTAAACCGGGCGGCCACCTCGCTGATTCTTTCGGCGCCTTTGGTAATTACTATGAACTGAATGACTACGAGTATCAAAAATATCACCACGCCGACGACGAAGGAGCCGCCCGCGACGAAATTGCCGAAGGTCTGTATGATTTTGCCGGCGTTGCCCTGCAGGAGTATCAGACGCGTCGAGGCGACATTCAAAGATAGACGAAACAGCGTCGTAAACAGCAGCAATGACGGGAAAGTTGACAGCTCCAGCGACTCTTTTGTCGAAAGCGTGATAATCAGCACTGCCACTGCCAGCGATATGCTCGAAGCGAGAAGTATATCCAGGAACTGGGTTGGCAGCGGCACTATGAGTGTCGCTAGTATCGTTACCATTCCGCCGGCAAGGATAAGATTGCTGTGCGGCATAACGGGTGAATCGAGCGCCTGCAGATTTGTTTTATTGGCTTCGGCCATTACGTTCCCTTATAAGATGCATCTGACGCCATTTTTCTTTCTTATTTTTTCTCTTCAGGTTTCAGCTCGCCGAGGCCTAAGATTTCTTTGATTTTCACGGCGAATCGGCCGTCAACGACAACTACGGAGCCGGTCGCGAATTTAGTGTCCTTGAGATAGAGGTCCATCGGCTCATCGACGGACTTGTCGAGTTTTACCACCGAGCCGGGGCCGAGCTGTAGAAGCCGGCGTATGGGAATCTGCGTTGAGCCGATGGTCACTGTTACCGGGATGGTCATATCGAGCAGGATGTCGATGCTGCCGCCTGCGCCGGTGGTGTTGGTTTCCGCGGCCTCTGGAAAATCCGCGGCCTGGGCTTTTGTTTTCGAATCAGGCGAGCCGTCCTGGTTTTGTGCGACCTGCTCTTCTGTTGCTTGGGCTGTTTCAGGCATAAACACGTTTCCTTGAAATATTAGGTGTATTTTTCATTTACGTTCTATCGAAAACGGCCTCAGTTACCGATAAAGCATAATTGCCCGCCAATTTTGCGCAAAGGCCCCGGCAGACCGTTTTTCCGGCGGCGATGAGCTGGGCGGGCTCGCTGGTTTTTTTGTCCAAAAGCAGCACGTCGCCTACGGCGAGATTCAAAACCTCTTCAACGCTTACTGGAACGCAGGCCAGCTGGACCGTAATCGGGACGGGTATTTTTTCGATGTGGTTCTGTATAGCGCGGGCAATTGTCTCAGGAGAAAATTTGCCTGCCGTCGGAGAGGTTTCGCCCAGTGCTTGGGCCAGTGTTTCGCACAGGATGAGAATATGTGCCTCCGAAGCGTTTTCAGAGCCGGACTTTTTTACCTGAAAGGTTATTTTGCTGAATTCCTCCGAACCCTTTAGCTGGAGGGGCAAAACGTTCGTTAAACTGTCGTCGGCGACGACAAATGGGCATTTTCCCCCGGCCTCTGTAACGGCCTTGACAATTAGCGAGGTCATATCGAACAGGAATGACGCTTCGAGGTCGGAAAGGGGCTTGTCCGAGTTTTGCTTTGAATCAGCATCGCCTAAAAGCTGGGTTGCCCAGATAACGGCAGTTTGCGGGGGGATACTGATAAATCCGCAGGGCGCTTCCTGGCCCAGCCGGAACGACAGATAGTAATTTGCCGGATTTTGTGACTGGCCGGAAGGTCCCTGCCCAAGAAACTGGCCGGCGAAATGCTCGTTCGTAGAGGTTATCGTGACCTCGAACTTATGCTGGCACAAATGATCGAACTTCTCGGCTATGAGAGACGCGGCTTTGGCGGCGAATTTCGAGATTTTTTTCATCTGCCGGTCAGTGAAGAAATGCGGCTGGTGCCAGTCGTAGTCCGTCGATTCCACTTTAACGTCTTCGTGGGCATTTGTGCCGATGGCAGCAAGGAGCTGCTGTATCCGGCTTTTACTCGCCTCGCTTCTCATTCGAAGCGGGCCTGAGTTGTTTCCGGGATTTCGTGTCATTGAACCGCGAATTCCTTGATTAGTATCCCATTGATAAGGGGCTTGCTGTCCGGGAAGAGCCGTTCGTTGAACGTGTCGCAAATCTCGAACTGTATCCTCTTGAGATTTTTGTCGCCCCTGGTGGATTCGATGTCCAGCCCCGAAAGATATATTGTCAGCAGATTTATCAGGAGCGGTTTTTTTTGTTCGAGAAGGGCGGTTCCCTTCTCGACGCTTATTTGGCCGCTCATTTCGAGCGTCAAGACCGCTCGCACGTAGCGTGTGGCGCCGGGCTCATTTAGGTTGGCCACGACCGGCTCCAGGTCGAAATACCAGCTGTTATTTGCTGCCGCTGAAGCAGTATCTGCCTTGGGCTGTTCGGCGGCAGGTGGTTGGTTTTGCGGCTGGGCGGTTGGAGTTGCGGGAGCATCGTTGCCCGCAAACAGCAGTCCCAGTCCCAGTCCTGAGCCGGCCCCCACTAACATTACCACGGCGATTATTATCCAGGGGAGCATCGAATTTCCCTTGTTTTTTGCAGCCGGAGCACCTGCACCGGGTGTTTCCGGGGCCTCTGTTGCAGTTTCCTGCGGCTTTTCTTCTATTTTTTCATCAGCCATAAGTCCTCTTTTGTAATCTCCAGTAATTTTCTGTTTGCTGTTAAACCGGCACTAAGCTTTGCTGCCGGTACCGTTTAATCTTGTCTCGCAGTGTCCTGTCGCTGATGCCAAGCGCTTTTGCCGCCCTTGTCTGGTTGCCGTTGGTTTGTTCGAGTGTTTCGAGTATTGCCTGACGCTCCAGATGAGCAAGCGGCACGCCCGCCAGGTTGCCATTGTGCTGGTACGTCGAGAAAGATTGCTTCTGTTTGGCGTCAACAATTTCCGGCAGCGGCTGCAGCTCGTTGAAAAGCCAGGACACGTCAGCCAGCGAGAGCGTTTCGCCTACGCCTAAAATCATTGATGTCAGAATCACGTTTCGTAACTGGCGGATGTTGCCCGGCCAGTGATATTTGCCGAACAATTCCATCATTGCAGGGTCGAGACGTTTTATGCGGCGATGGGCCTGTCCGGCGTAAAGATTGACGAAATGCCAGCATAAATCCGGCAAGTCCTCTTTTCGCTGTCTCAGCGGCGCTGCCACCAGCCGGACGCCGCATAGCCGATAGTAAAGGTCCTGGCGGAAGTTTCCTTCGGCGACTTCCTGCGAGAGGTCTTTGTTTGTGGTACTTATGATGCGGACGTCAACTTTGACGTTTTCGTTGGAGCCGACACGCTGAAAATCCTGCTGTTCGAGCACTCGCAGGAGTTTGGCCTGAAATCGCAGGGGCGTTTCACTTATTTCGTCGAGCAGAAGCGTCCCGCCGTGTGCCGCCTCGAAACGTCCTTTGCGCTGTGCATAGGCGCCGGTAAACGCGCCTTTTTCGTGCCCGAATAATTCGCTTTCGAGCAGTGTTTCGGAAAGAGCGGCACAGTTGACCTTTATGAAGGGTCCCTGTGCCCGCCGGCTGTTGTGGTGGAGGAGATAAGATATAAGCTCTTTTCCGGTCCCGCTTTCGCCGCTTATCAGGACGGGCACGCAGGTGGGCGCGACTTTTCTGGCGAGGTTGACCGTTTGTATGAGGTTCGGGCTTTTGCCTACGATTTTATAAATGCAGGATGTCCCTTCTTCAGCCGAAGCAATTGTGCTGACCGGACGGTTGGGAATAATCTCATCTATAATTTTTCCCAGCTTGTCCCGGCCGACTGGTTGAGTGAGGAAATCGCAGCAGCCGATGTGTATCGCTT
This sequence comes from uncultured Pirellulales bacterium, assembly GCA_964536225.1. Taxonomy (GTDB): domain Bacteria; phylum Planctomycetota; class Phycisphaerae; order Sedimentisphaerales; family Anaerobacaceae; genus Fen-1362. Next base: position 24,783 of record CAZHVR010000002.1, on the reverse strand, counting down.
TAACGGCCTTTTCAATCATCTGTCGTCCCGCGAGTGTCCGATTGTCTTCGTTGTCGGCGACCATAACGACCGGCAGCTCAGGACAAGCCGCTTTGATTTTTGAAACAAGTCCTAAGGCATCGTCTTTGCGGGTCGCCTCGCACCCGTTGACTGCCTGCTGTTCTTCGATAAACACAAGCCGGCAGTCGTTTTTGTCGAGGAAATCGAGCACTGCACCGGCGCCATCTACCACTATTCCCCGGATTGCCTTTTGTGCGAGTGTCTCAAGAACGGGTCGGACAAAGCCAGGTGTTCGACTAACAAGCAGGACGTTCGAAGTCTGGTCCGGCTGGATGGCTGTTGCTGTATCTGACGTTTTTTTTTCGCTCACTACAGTTCTCCGTATTTCCGTTTTTTACCTGTTTAATTCCTCAATTAGTTTTCGGGGCTGTTCCTGCTGATACCAGTCAATCAGCCCATACCGTGATTTGGCGATTTGTGCCCAGGGTGAATCGGGGGCCGTTCTAATCAGCTCGGCGTAGGTTTCTTTGGATGCGCCGGGGTCCGGGTCTTTGAGACAGTTGCCTATCTGGAAGAGTATCCAGGCCCTTTCAGTTGCGACATTGGGGTCGTCGACGTTGATTGAGGCGAGTGCTTTTTTGTAGCATACACCGGCCAAGGCCGGCTCGCCTGTTTGGAAAAGAACCTCTGCAAGCTCGAGGGGGTTTGTGATTGAGTTCGGGTCTTTGAGCAGTTGTTCGACCTTGTGGAGCGTCCGGCTGCTCATCGATTTATCATTACTTACTTCAGACGCTGCAATAACATCTGGCAACGGCTGAGATTCTGCCTTTTGTTTTTCGTTTTTGGGTGCTGCCTGCTGCTGTGGTTCGACGTGCTCGGCCGCCTGCGGTTCAGCCTGATTTGCCGACGACGATTCGAATTGTATCGAGCGTATTTGCTCAATCATCCGTTTAAGCTCATCGGTTTTTCTGTTTGCGGCGTTTTCGGCCGGAGGACTTATGTTGTCCTGCCATAATTGCCGTTCGAGCTGTCTTTCCCTGTTCGATGATTTATATGAAGCGGGCTCGGCCGGTGAGTCGGCTGTCGTTGTGCCGGTTTGAATTAACATTATTACGCAGGCACAAATCATTAACCAGTTGGATCGCGCTGATGCCCGGTTTTTGACAGGATTTAGGTTGGTTTGTCCGGCTTCGATTTTCAATTGTTTATTTTCTATTTTCAATTTTCTAATTTTTTTCTGCGTTTGATTTCGTTGTGTCCGGCAGAACAGAAGCCGTAAGCAGGGCCTCTGCCGCTTTTTCATAGTTCTGCTTTCTGCTGTAAGCCGAGGCGAGGACTTTCGATGCCTCTTGTTTTATCTGTTCGCAGGTAGATGTTTCGAGCAGCTTTGTGCAGATTAAGATGGTCTGCTGATAATCGCCGAGCTTCAGACAGATTTTGGCGAGGTCCAGGTTCGCCTGATACGCTTTGGGACCGGGCTCGACCAGTGAGACGGCTTTTGTAAGATGCGCCCTGGCGAGGTCGAGGTTTCCGATGGAGGTGTAACATTTAGACAGTTCGAGCATTATATCTGCCTTTAGCCGGGAATCGGTCAGGTATGGCGCCTTGTCGATAAGAATAGTTACGGCCTGGTCGGCGAGTCCCATTTCCCGGAGAATATTGCTTTTCAGCAGCAGCAGTCGTGTCACCTGCTCCTGGGAAAAAGGCCAGGCGCGGACGTTTTCGACGGTCCCTAAGGCCGCAACGAAATTCTTCTGCTTAATCTGCGCATCGACCAGGGCACAGACCGCCTCGACGTATTCATCGCTGGCCGAAGCGCTTCTTACCGTGTGATTAAGGGCGCTGCAGGCGGCTTCGAGATTCCCCAGGGCTAGGTTTGCCTTACCAAGTAAAAGATATGCGGTATAAGAGTCGGCATCGCTTTGCGATTCCTTATTGACGGCTGTTTTGACGGGTTGTTGTTTTTTCGAACAGTCGAGATATCGCGTCAGCCATTTTACAGTGTTTTCATAATCTTTCATCTGATAGAAACAGCAGCCGGCGCCGAATGCGGCAATGGTCCGGGATTCTGTCGAGAAGCCGAGGTTGTACGCTTTTCTGTAGAGCGAGCAGGCCTCGTCATAATGTCCCGCTTTCATTGTGGTCCGGGCCAGATTCAAGTGTGCCTGACCTACCAGCGAGTTGTCCGGATATTGTTCTATAAGCTCTTTAAGGTCGCGGCCTGCGCCGGCATAGTCACGCAGCGTGGTCTTGAGCCGGCTCGAACGCAGCAGGGCAAAAGGGGCAATCGGCGTTTGGGAATAACGGTTGGCTACCAGCTTGTATTCGGTTATTGCCTCGGCAGGACGATTGCGGTTTTCCTGCAGAACACCGAGTGCAAAGTGAACGTTAGGTATGCGAGTATCATCGCTGTACATCAGCAGAAACGTTCTCCAGAGCCACATCGCATTCTCGGAAAGCTGGCGTGTATGTTCGGACAGAGCGGAGTATTCTGCGGGATTGGTTATCGTTATGGAGTCGACGTCATCAATCCGTGCCAGCAGACCCGCTGCGCCGGCCGCTGTAGCGGCCACCTGCTGAGCAGTTGCGGCGGGCAGATATAAGGTAACGGGACGATTCCAGCCTGCCGTGTCTGACCGTTTCGGTTCACCGTCTTCAGCAAGGCGGGCCCATCGGACGTCAAGAGAAGCGTTTGCGGCGAATCTTGCCATAAACTCTTCGATACTAGGTCCGTTGCAAACAACCAGCCAGCGATTCAGCTTCGATGAACCGGAAATCGACTCCGCCGGATGAATCTGAGGGGCAAGAAGACCGTTATTCAGGCGTTGGATTCCCAGGTTCAAAACTGCCTGAAGTTCGGTCTCGTTCAATCCACCGAGGCGGTCTTGTTCCTCCGGGCCGGACAAAAATTTCTCCGGCAGCTCCCTGTCTGCGTCACATAATGACAGAACCTCTCTTGTTACCGCCTCGGCTGCGACGTAAGAGCCGTCTCGTTCGAGGGTAAGCGCCCAGTCACAGTCGGCGGATAACAGGCCGGTAAGGGCGATGGCCTTATATGCCCTTGTTCTAGCGTTGAGGTACCGGCTCGCATTCATTTCGAGAAGCGAGCTGTGATAATTGGCCAGGGCCCTGAGGACGGGTGAGCATGTCTCGGCAACCGCCTTAAAAATCTGGTTGGCCTTGTCGGAGTATCCTTTTTTCTCCATGCACAGGGCCATGCGGAACTGTAGAAAGTTTCTTGTCAGCTCGAAATCCTGACCTGTGAGATTTTTATGGAGTTGTTCGTATGCGTTATAGGCCCTGACATAATCTTTGGCTGCGTAATAATTATTAGCAAACTGAAGCGACAACGGTCCTGCCTGACCTGCTGCTGGCTGCTCTGCTGCACTAACTGCGGAGGGTTCGGCTTTTGCTGATGGCTTGTTGTGCTGCGTTTGGGATTTGGCAGCATCTGCTTTTGCTTTGGATATGCTCGTTTCAGATATTGCTCCACTGGTGACGAGAGCCGGCGCGGGCAAAGTTGGTTTCCTGAGGGATAGTACAAGCGAGAAGGTCAGAAGTGCGGCGCTAATCAAAACGACGACCATAAGAACCTTTTGCAGCAGCGAAAACTTGAAGCCCTTCGATTTCGCCCGGGCTGGCGGGTTTGTCGAATCGATGGGAGTTGGTGTCGGGGGTGGTTCAACGTCCGCTTGCTGCTGTTGCGAAATGGTTCCTGAAGTGTCCGATTGTACGGGAGCATTCGAGTCGACGGGTTCGTTTTCCGCGAGTGCTGTTTCGGGATTCGAATCCGAGATACCAGATTCGGCCGGCTGTTCCGGCGGAACTGAACCATCCGGAAGGGGCTCACCAGATGGAACCCCCTTTTTTTCTGCGGAATTTTCGGGCGAATCCGCTAAAGGTCCGGCTTCGTCTGCAACAAGAGTCGAGACGGACGAGTTCACTTGCTTGTCCACAGGGTTTTCGGGTGAGACCTCGCCGGGCAGTTGCTCCGTATTGTCCGCAGGCGCGGACCTGGGGCCATCGGGTGTTTTCTTCTCGCGCATTAATCTTCGCTTTAGTATTGCCATTGCTTCAATTACAAACGACCCGGCTCAACTGATTTCCCTTGCCGGGGGCCAAACAGTGCGAGTCAACGGGACATAATTTTTTCATGGTTATGCAGTTGCAACAATTATGCCAGAACTACAAAACAGCGGGAGTAAAAGAACGTAAGTCCTTAACAAAAAAGGACATAAGATTTGTTGTTTTTGGATTTGCGCACTTTTGGCTTATGCTATTAAAAGTTGAAATGTCAGGATTCTAAACGTGCCGATGTATTTTCTTACACCGGCTGTGAGGGAAGATGCGGATAAAACGTGGTTCTTCAGGCGGCCGTAACTGCCTCGGCTGTATCCGGGCAGGTGTTATCGTCCGATAATACCTTCGGTATGTAGGTGCCTTTCTGGATATTGTGCTGCTTGACCTTGGCATAAAGCGTTGCACGGGTTATACCCAATAACGAAGCCGCCTTGGTTTTCTGCCATCCGCTTTCCTGCAAGGCGCGGGCGATAAGTTCGCGTTCTGCCGTGTCGAGTGAAAAATCCTGGACGGTGAATTTATGCCCGCCTTTGCTCTGGCCGTGAGATGGGCTGTTAGCGAGAGAGAGCTCGTTATTATCGGACTCATCGAATTGCTGAGTTTCAATCAGAATGCTGCTCAAACCGATTTTGTCCGTTGTTTCCAGTAAGATAGCCCTGTCTATGACGTTGCGAAGCTCACGGACGTTGCCGGGCCAGTTGTGTTTCTCAAGAGTTTCCATTGCCATTTCGGTAAAGGCGGTGATTTTGCCTGTTTTGGCCGGGCAGACCGTTGATGTCCTGATGAAGTAACCAGCCAGCAGCCGTATATCAGATTTTCTGTCGGCGGCCCTAAGGGGCGCCATAGTAACGGGGCAAATATTCAGGCGATAGTAGAGGTCTCGCCGGAAACGGTTTTTCTGCACCTCCCGCCTGAGGTCACGGTTGCTCGATGTTATTATAGTAGCTTTGCAGGTCAGGTCGCTGACCCCGCCTACCTTTCTAAACGTCTTTTCCTGCAGGACACGAAGCAGTTTTGCCTGAAGGTCCAGAGGCATCTCACTGATTTCATCGAGGAATATTGTGCCGTTGCCGGCCAGTTCGAGTAAGCCCGTCTTTTCCCTGTCAGCGCCGGTAAATGAACCTTTAAGATGGCCGAAAAGCTCGCTTTCAAGCAGATTCGCAGTCAGGGCGGCGCAGTTGACGGCTACGAATTGTTCACCGGGGTGCCGCACATTATGCACGGCTTTTGCGGCGAGCTCTTTTCCTGTTCCCGTTTCGCCGGTTATGAGCACCGGATTGCAGCAGCTTTCTGCGACAAGCCGAATCATTTTCAGTGTATGCAGCATTGCCCCGGATTTGCCGGCCATCGAGACGCAAGCTGCTATTGGTTCGGCGAAAAATTCATTTTCACCAGCACTTGTGCCCGAGTGCTCACGGGCCTGTATTTTATTGATGATTTGTCGGAACTGGTCTGTATCATCGGCGCCGGACAAATAATGAATGTTGTTGTCCTGCTTTGTAAGGCCGGGGTCAGTGCCCACAACTAAGACGGGAATGCGCGATTTATTATCGGCCCCTCCTGAAATCCGGAACAATTCATCGGGTCCAAAGCAACTATCGAGAATTATCAGGTGAGGATTAACAGTCGTTGAAATATCGACCGCTTCCGCCGGGTCGTCAGCTACAAAAACTTCTTGAGTGACACGTCGGGCAAGCTCCTGAATTTCAATTTGCCTGCTTACTACTACAATTCTGCGAAGAACCATTTGTGCGTATATGCCATCAGTGTTGTCCCCCACGGTTCAATCCGCCTTAAGCGATATATCGCTAACCGGCGGGTATGTCCGGTAAATCGTCACTTTTGACAAGACGGCTTTAATTTTTTATGGGACGGCTCTACCCTTGGTAATTGGTAAATGATGATCGATTATTTGGAGACGATGACTGGAATTATCGATTATCGATAATCAGTTATCAATCAATAGTTTTATAAGACGTTAAAGTCACAGTTCTATTTATGGGACGTTCGGAAATTTTATCCGCACCGGCAGAAATTTCTTAGAGGAGAATTACAAGTTGAGAATTGAGAATTTAGAAAAGCAATTTTCCAATTCTTAATCCTAACTTCTTAATTCTAAATTCGTTACGCACTTATGTTCTCGTGTACTTGTGCTCCTGGTTTGTCTTTTGGCACAGCGGTTGCTCGAAGGAAGTAGTCAATAGTGCGTTCCGATTGAAAAAGGAGATGTGAATTATGGCTGTATCGGCAATTACGCAAAGCGCAAGTGACATACAAACGAATTATCTTAATCTTCTCGTGGCACAACTGCAGAACCAGAATCCACTTGAGCCGATGGACAACAATGAGATGGCGTCCCAGCTTGCACAATTGTCACAGCTCGGACAAATCGAAACATTAAACGCCAGTTTCGAGGCGGTAATGGCCAACACCGAGCGAAGTTACGCCAATTCTCTCATAGACAGAAACGTAACGTTCTTTTCGGAGAATGGAGAAACCGGAGAGCTGGAGAAACTGACCGGCAGGGTGGCCTCGGTGTTCAATGACCCGGATACCAAAGAGTGTCTTCTGGGGGTGACAGTAGGAGAAGGGGACCTGGCTCAGGAATACACGCTTGGTCTGGATGTAGTAATTTTGGTTGAAAGCTGAAAGTTAACCTTATAGTAAGGAGAAACAGAAATGAGTTTTGCGTTGTCATCGGGAGTCACGGGTTTGCAGGCGCATCAGCAGATGCTGGACGTTGCGGGCAACAATCTTGCAAACGTGAACACGACCGCTTTTAAGGCCAGCAGAATACTGTTTTCAGAGCTTCTCAGCGAGACAATCAGAAAGGCATCGCAGCCGACCACGAATACCGGCGGCACAAACCCCGTTCAGATGGGCTCAGGCGTCGGCGTATCGGGCATTTCGCCGAATATGTCGCAGGGCAACATCGTCAATACGGGTAACCCCTTGGACCTGGCGATAGAAGGCGAAGGATATTTTGTTCTCAGCGACGGCCAGCAGTACGTTTACACACGGGCAGGCGCCTTTGCGGTTGACCAGGACTCGATTCTCGTGGACCCTGCCACCGGCTATCGCGTGCAGCGTATCGGCTCGGTTGGCGAGATAGATGGTTTTCAGGTGCCCGGCGACAGTGACGTGCACGTGCCTTACGACGTGGCGATGGCTGCCAGTCCCACCGGAGAGGTGAAAGTGGCGGGCAACTTAAGCGCCGATGCAGTGCTTTCGACAACGCAGACAAATGTACTTACTGCCAGTCAGGCATTTACAACGGGCAACGGAACAATGGCTGAGGGGACAACAGGGCTTGACGCACTTGACCAGTTTACCAGCGGGACCCTAAGCTCGGCGACAATTACTGTTTCAGGTTATGACCACGACGGCACTGCCCTGACTGATGCGACGGGACTGAGCGTTGACGCTACTACCACAGTTCAGGACGTTATTGACCATATAAACACTGTCCTTGGCACAAGCGGCACTGCCACCCTCGTTAACGGCAAGATACGAATAACCGATACCGAGAGCGGTTATAGCTTGTCCGACGTTAATCTTGCGTTTGCCAACAGCGGGACGGCAGAGCTTGAGCTGTCGCCATATTTTGAGGTGACAACTGTCGGCGGCGATGAGGTAAAAAACATCAACATCACCGTATATGACAGTCAGGGCGGCCAGCATGTGTTAAGCGGGGCTTTCGTTCGCACCGACACCACCAACACGTGGGATATGATACTTACTTCAATAACCGGTGACGTCCAGGAGCTGACCGCGGACAATCGCAGAATAAGGGGGATTGAATTTAACGCCGCGGATGGTTCGTACACCGGCCTGGATAGTACTATCGGCGATACGGGCGATTTCGAAGTGACCTTTGCTCACGACACGGCCAATCCGCAGACCATAGCAATATCGATGGGGACGGAAGGACAGCTGGACGGTTTGACGCAGTTCGCCGGCAATTCCACGGCCGTAGCGAGGGAACAGGACGGCTACGGTGCGGGCCGCCTTTCGACAGTTTCGATGAACAAGGAAGGGATCCTTATCGGTGCGTTTTCAAATGGCGTGAAAAAGGAAATTGCGATTTTGCAGGTCGCCCTGTTTCAGAATACGGCCGGCCTGGAAAATATAGGCGGCGGCTACTACGTTCCGTCGGCAAACTCCGGCGAGGCGGTTGCAACCCAGGCCCTGACAGGCGGTGCAGGCACGGTGCACGGCGGTTCGCTGGAGAAGTCAAATGCCGACGTGGCTACAGAGTTTATTAATCTGATTAATGCCCAGAACGGTTTCCAGGCCAATGCCAGAACAATCAGGGTCGCTAACGACATATTACAAGAGTTGTCAACTCTTATCAGATAAGAATTTAGGAGTAATTAATATGACTATGTCAGCTCTTATCATGGTCCGTTTGGCGGAAGGGGTGGTGGGGCTGACGGCCGGTGAAAGATTTAAGGCGGTTCGAAATCTCGACAGCGGCGGCAGTTTTATGACCAGCGGATGGTTTACGGTCGCTATGGTAATTTTGCTGCTCGGTTCGGTTGCCGCATTAGCAGCAGTGGGCTGGTACAAAAAAAGGGCTGCCCGGCGCGAGGTCGAAGAGAGCGCTTCGGCTAAGCGCGATGCCGGCAAACCTGCCCCGCCTGCCGTGCCTGTCGGTCAAAGCAGACCCGCCCCGGCTGCGATTAGCAGCCAGGTGAAACCGCAGGCCAAATCATCCGACGCCAGGCCAAAGGAAGTTTCGGTCCGCGGAAGTGCCTACATAGCGTTATATTCTTTTTCGAGAAAGCTTGAATCGCCGGCAGAAGGGGCAAAGCCGGAGCGCCCGCTTCCGCAGTTTCTGCCTGCGAAAGTTTTAACCGTGACCGGCAAAGTAGTGTCTGTCGAGACAGCATTACCGGCAAACGTAGGCGACAGAGTGCTGGTCGTGATTGAATCGCAAAGTAATGGCGAAGGAACAGGCCGGGGAGAGATAATCGAGGATATGGGAGTCGTCAGACAGAGTGCCCAGCCGGCACAGACAACTGATGCACCGAACGTAAAACGTTTATCCGTTGAGGTTGCGGGACTGAGCGAATCGCAGGCGGCCCGGCTTGCGGATGTAATACCGGGTTCTAAAAAAGCAGAAGCAGTAAAAGAAGATGCCTCACAGCCGACGGGAACAAAGGAGCAGACGAAATGACCGAGGCCGCGACCCAGATTACCAGCAGTATCGATACGCTGACGCGAGAGCTTGAGATAATTACGCACAATCTGGCCAACGCGAGCACTACAGGGTTCAAGCGAAGGTGCAATGCATTCTCGAAAGCGCTGGATGCGCAACAGGGGGACGCGGAAACATATAGTCCCGGGACAATAGATTTGAACTCGGCGTTTGATTTTTCACAGGGCAATCTTACCCAGACGGGCAGGACCCTGGATTTGGCCATTATGGGTAAAGGATTTTTTGTCGTAGAGACCCCTGCCGGCCCCCTTTATACGCGTAACGGCGCATTTCAAACGAATGCTAACGGTCAGGTAGTAGATTCGATGGGCAGGACCGTTGCAGGTGAAAGCGGCCCCATCACTGTGCCTGCTTCGGTGGGGCTTTCAGGACTTATCGTCTCTGCGGAAGGCCAAATCAGCGCAGGCGAAATCAGTATAGGCAAAATCAAGATAGCGGATTTCGGGGATGACCAGAGCAAACTCGTTCCCGCAGGCGACAGCTGCTTTGTAATGCCCGACAAGGACATCCGGCCGGCGGAGCCGGAAAATGCAGTAGTCAAGCAGGGCTACCAGGAATCATCCAACGTCAAAATAGTTGATGAGCTGGTTGATATGGTAATGGTGACGCGTCTCTATGAAGCCAATATGAGATATGTATCGGTCCAGAGGGAGGCATCCAGCAGTATTACCAGTGTTGCGATGGGGTAGGAACGGAATATCAGATAATCAGGGTATCAGGTAATCGCAGGAGATTTTTATGTTAAAGGCATTTTCGACGGCGGCGACGGGTATGGCGGGTCAGCAGATGATGGTGGATGTTATCGCCAATAACCTCGCCAACATCAATACCACCGGTTTTAAGCGCAGCCAAATCAATTTTCAGGACCTGCTTTACGTTAAGCTCAGCCAGGCGGGGGCTGAAGTTGCTTCCGGCATTACTTCGCCGACGGGGCTTGAGATTGGCAGCGGCGTGCGTGCATCGGCGACAGTCAAGGTGTTTACTGTGGGCGAGCTGGATAATACCGGCCGGCCTCTGGATATGGCCATTTCCGGCGACGGATTTTTGCAGGTTACAATGCCGAACGGCGACATAAGATACAGCCGTGACGGGGCTTTACAGTCAAACGCAAATGGGCAGCTTGTTACCGCGACCGGCTACGCCATAGAACCGGCAATCACAATTCCGACGGATGCCGCTGCTGTTGACATCGGTAAAGACGGCACCGTCAACATCACTGACGCTTCGGGGACCCAGTCAGTTGTCGGCACTTTGCAGCTTGTTCGCTTTCCAAATCCCACCGGATTATCGAACGAGGGGGATAACCTGTATGCTCAAACCGAGGCCAGCGGCACGGCTGTAACCGGTACGCCGGGCGAAAACGGTTTTGGCTTCATTCAATCAGGAATGCTGGAGAAATCCAACGTTCAAATGGTAACGGAGCTTGTCAATCTGATTACGGCCCAGCGTGCATATGAAATCAATGCGCGTGCGATTCGGGCCGGAGACGATATGTTACAGACCGCAACGACCATAGGCAGATAGGTAAGATGATGAACATTAAATTGTTGTGTGTAGTTGTTGTATTGGTGCTGACAAGGGCGCAGTTGTGTTTTTCATCGGCGGGTCCTGAAACTGCCGGGCCGGCTTCGCAGAAGAACCTGACGATACGGCTGCCCAGGGAAGTTACGGTTACCACGGAGACGTTGACGCTTGGTCAGATTGCAATGATTACGGGCGATGAAGAGCTCGCGGCAAATGCGGGAGAAATCGAGCTTGGTCAAATATCCGTTCCGGGCCAGAAGCTGACAATCGACAGGGCGCTGATTCGCAGCCGGCTGGCCTGCAGTCCGGAAAAAATCGGGGACTGCAAACCTGCTTTGCTGGGAGCTGACAGGGTTATCGTCAGGCAATTAGTGAAGGTTATTAAAGGCGACAGTTTTGTTAAGTCGGCTATACCATTTTTAAACAAAAACATCAGTGAACGGACAATCGCGGACTGGGAGCCGCTGCGTGAGCCGGCGGAGCTGATTTTGGCGAACCAGCCGCGAGATATCGAATTGCGGCCTGGCCTGGTTTCACGCGGCGCGACAGGCCGGGCAACCGTTGAGGTGAGTGTATTTGCAGATGGCATTATGTCGGGGTCCCGTCAGATTGTTTTGCGTCCGAAGTACAATGTTCACAGGGCTGTTACTGTGACGCAGGTCAAGGCAGGGGAGATGCTGACAAAAGATAATACGAGGATTGAAAATGCCTTATCATACGAGCCGCAGGCGTCCGACTGGGCGCCGCCTTACGGACTTGTGGCGGTGCGGGATATAGCTGCCGGGGCCGCTGTCGAAGCTGGCTTGGTAAAGGCGCCCAAGGCGCAGGTGATAATCGAACGCAATCAAACCGTCGTAATTCGAATCGACAAGCCCGGCCTTGTGGTAACGGCGATGGGTAAGGCAATGCAGCAGGGCAAACTCGATGATTACATAAAGGTCCGAAATACCGATTCGCAGAGAATTATAATGGCCAGGGTCAATGAAGATGGAACCGTTGAGCCCGTTTTCTAATGTGACGCGGACATTGAATAGGAAGCTGATTATGAAATACCGTCTGACCGTAATGATTACAGTGCTGTTTGTCGCCGCCTGTGCGCAGGGCGGGTCAATCTGGGCAAAAAGAGACAAGACAATGAAAAAACCTTTCGCCGACGATACCGCCAGGAGCATCGGCGACATATTGACCATCAAGATTACCGAGGACAGCAAGGTCGATAACAAGGCCAAAAGAGACCTGCAGAAGGGCACAAACAAGTCGATTGTATTTGACGGCAAGGTGGGTAATTTTGCCGACCTCGGCGAGTTCGGCCTGGACGCCACCTCTGACAATAAGCTCAACAGCAAGGCCGACTTCAAGGATGAGCGCAGTTTCGAAGACAGCATTACCGTAACAGTCATCGACGTCCAGCCCAACGGGAACCTGGTTGTTATGGGGATGCGCAACCGCAATATCGGGGGCGATATCCAGATTATCGAGGTCAGCGGCATAGTGCGCCCCAGCGACATAGCGTTTGACAATACGGTAAAAAGCGAGCAGGTGGCCGACTTCAGAATTGTCAGCAGAAACGGCGGCGTTGCAGCGCCATATACCAGGCCCGGCTGGCTCGGCAGAATTTTCGATATTCTCTGGCCTTTCTGACGGTTGCATTATAGACAAATTTAGGGTGGGTGTTTATGAAGAAACAAATACTCGTATTGTTTGGAATTCTGCTGGTGATGAGCCGGCCCGTTCATTGCGAGCGGATAAAGGACATCGCTGATATTCAGGGTGTTCGCGGCAATCCTCTTTCGGGCGTGGGGCTACTCATTGGGCTCGCAGGTACTGGCGACAGCACCCAGCCGTCGAGGCAGATATTAACCAACATATTGAGAGAGGCCGGGATAGTCCTTTCACCGAAGGACCTGACGGGGGACAATATCGCCCTTGTTATGGTTACGGCGGAACTCGGCCCGTTTGCAAGGGAGGGCTCGCGAATCGACGTTGACGTTTCGGCCATCGGAGACGCAAAGAGCTTGCAGGGGGGGATGCTGCTGCCTACGCCGTTAAAAGGGTTTGATGACCAGATTTATGCCGTGGCGCAGGGCGGCGTTTCACTCGGCGGCTGGGCCGCCGGAGGCAGTGAGGCAACTATCTCGAAAAACCACCAGACCGTCGGCAGGATACCAGACGGCGCAATTGTCGAGCAGGCCGAGGTCGCAACATTTGTCGAACAAATAGCGGACCAGAGATTTATCAGTTTGAATCTGAGGAACAGCGATTTCACGACCGCGCAGCGAATCAGCAGTATTATTAATGTCGCACATCCGGACAGTGCCGTGGCGGTCGATGCCGGCACGATTCGAGTGAGAATCCCGGCGGCGGTGGAGCAGAGACAAATAGCCGGCTTTATCGATGATATAACTAAGCTCGACGTAGTTGTGGACATGCCGGCGGTCGTCGTAATAAACGAGCGGACAGGAACAATTGTCGTCGGCGAGAACGTCGGAATCTCGACAGTTGCCATTTCGCAGGGCAGCTTGGTAGTCAAAATCAAGGAGACGGAGATTGTCTCACAGCCGACGGCGCCTTTCTCAGACGCCGGAAAAACCGAAAAGGTCCCCGACACAATCATAGGGGTCGAGGAAAAAGAGGCGTATTTGATACCCGTTGCCAAAGCGGTGACCGTTGCCGACCTTGCCAAGACGCTTAACGCCATAGGCGCGACACCGAGAGACCTTATAGCGATATTCAACGCCTTGAAAAAGGCCGGCGCACTGCAGGCCCGGCTGGAGATAATGTAGGGCTGGTTATGGACGGAGCCGAATTGTTTCTGACTAACCCAGTTATGCCGCTAAGCCCGCTCGAAGGAACAGCGGGCAGCGGTTTTATAAAAGCGGCGAACAGGATACAGCGGTCCGGCACGGAGCCCGCCGGAACTGAAAAGACCGAGCAGCTTGCAAAGGAGTTTGAAACTGTCCTGCTGACCAAGCTCGTCGATGCAATGAAGGAAACCGTCGGCAACTGGGGTCTGGAGAAGGAGGACGCAGCGGCGGGCCAGATGCAGGGATTATTCTGGATGTATCTTGCCCAGGACATTGGTGACAAGGGCGGACTGGGGTTGTGGAAGGACCTGCACAGGTTCTTTTGCGATATGCAGAACCCCGCCGAGCCGCCGACATCAGTGGATGAGAGTTTATGAATGAGCTTACTGCGGTGTTATCGCACGAAGTAGAGGATTTGCTGGACGTCCTCGAAAGGGACGCTGCTCATATTGAGAAGACGCTGTCGTATCTCAATGGGCTTCGCTGCTTTGTGATAAAACGCGACGAACAGAATCTCAGCCGGCTCCTCGAAGAGATTCGAAACGAGACGCAGGAATATTCGGCCAATGAACGGCGCCGGCGAATGATACGTAAGCGGCTTGCGGACCTGTTGGGCTGTAAGCCGCAGGAGCTGACTTTATCCGCTCTCAGGTTGCGTTTGGATGGGCCGGCAAAGAGCAATGTCACCGCAAAACAGGAAAGGTTAAGGGTTTTGGCACAGCAGCTGCAAAGGGAATATATAGCTACGGCCGCATTGTTGAGGGATTGTGCGAGGATAAATTCGCGACTATTGAAGGTTGTATTTGAACGAAGCCGGACGGGACTGGTTTGTTATGATTCGCAGGGCGCAGCCGCCGGAGAATCAGATGCCGCTTTTATGAGTATGCGTATTTGACGTCGGAAGACAAAGGACAGCGTATAAGATGTGGAATTTTGCTATAGGAATGAGTGGTCTGGACGCGGCCCGGAAGGGGCTTGACGTCATCGGCAATAATATCTCTAATGCCGCCACTGATGGTTATCATCGCCAGAGGGTAGAATTATCACCTGCGTATTCGCGCCTTGAGGGAGGGATTATGATAGGCGGAGGCGTCGAGGTCAAGAGCATCACCCGATTGATAGATGACCTTCTTGAAGTCGAAATACTACGCCAGCAGTCATCGCTTGGTCAGGTTTCGCAGGAGTTAACGACGCTTCAAAGTGTAGAGGCGGCATTTGGAGAGCTTACTGGAGATAACGGCCTAAACGCCGCCATCGACAATTTCTTCAATGCCTTGAAGGACCTAAGCGCTCATCCGGAGCAGGCTGTTTACCAGGATGAGGTGCTTTCGACCGCCGAAGCGATGAACTCACGGTTCCGAACACTCGGCAATTACCTGACAAATCTCGAAACTCAAATCCAGCTTCAGGCCCAAAACGTCGTGGATCAGGTTAACGCCCTGTCAGGTCAGATTGCCGAGCTTAACGGACAAATTCAGCGAGTCGAAATGGGCGGAGCACAGGCGAATAATCTTCTCGACCAGAGGGACCAGTTAATAAGTCAATTGTCTGAGCTGGTATCGGTTGAGACGCAGCAAAGGGACAATGGAGTGGTTGACGTCGCAGTCGGCGGCATATCTGTCGTAATGGGGACGGATACTATGCAGGTTGAAGCCGGTCTTAATAGCGAAGAGTTACTCGGTATAGCCCCTGCCGGGTCATACGCTTATCAGACAACAATCAATGGCGGACAGCTCGGAGGTCTGCTGACGCTGCATAATACAATAATAAGTGATATCCATAGCGATCTGGATACCCTCGCCCAGGCAATAATCCGGCAGGTAAACCAGTATCACGTCGGCGGGGTCGGTTCGGACGGCTCTTTTACAGAGCTGACCGGCTGTGTAATGACAAGTGAGAATCTAAGCGACTTCGAACCACCTGTCAGCGACGGCTATATATTTATTCGTGTTACCGATACCGCCACCGGCGAGGTAACGAGGCATCAAATCGATATCGACGCGTCGAGCGATTCTTTAACTACCGTTGCATCTGCCATATCGTTAATCACCGGCCTAAGCGCTTCGGTAGCCGACGGCCGCCTGAGCATTCGGGCCGACAGCGGCTACGAATTTGATTTCCTGCCGGCCGTGCTGTCCGAACCGACGGACACCACCTTTACAGCCGGCTCACCGCCCGCTGTTTCGGTGTCCGGGATTTATACAGGTTCTGAAAATCAGACCTTTACATTTACCGCCGTCGGAAGCGGTTCCGTCGGCAATGGAACGCTTCGACTCGAGGTAAGAGACGGCTCAGGACAGCTTGTCGATACGATGAATATCGGCTCCGGTTATGCGGCGGGAGATACACTCGATTTCAATAACGGGTTCAAAGTTGCCCTTGGCGCCGGAGACGTGAACAGCGGGGACAGCTTTGAAGTGGATGCCTTTGCAAACACCGATACCTCAGGCCTGTTATCGGCAGTCGGAATCAACACTTTCTTTTCAGGTAACGACGCTTCGACTATTGCCTTGTCGGACAACGTTTCGGATTCGCCCGGCAGGATAGCAGCGGCGATTGGGGCTGATTTGACAGACAATAACAATGTCCTGCGGCTGGCTTCAGTGGGCGAGCTGGAAATCAGCGAATTGGGTGATTTGCCCCCCGGGCAGTTCTATCGCCGGCTTGTAGCCGATATAGGTCAGCAAATATCAATAAAACAGTCGTCACAAAGCAGCATCGAGACCCTTGTTCAGAGCTTGACCAACCAGCAGAGCGAATTAAGCGGCGTTGATATCAACGAGGAAGCTGCGCAGATGCTGGTGTTTGAGCAGATGTTTCAGGCGATGGCCAAGTATCTCGGAACAGTGCAATCGACGATAGACGGACTTATGGAACTGGTGTAATTGCCCGCTTCGCCCGCAAGGCGAGGCGAGCAGCTTTAAAAGGTGACCAATGAGTGGAATACTAAGCAACGTATATAATAATGCAATTGTTGCCTTGTCACGGCACGGCGATGCACTTATGCGGCTTCAGGAGCAGGCATCCACCGGCTCGCGGGTGAATCGCCCGTCGGATGACCCTTCCGCTGCATATTCTATCCTTACGCTCAACAGCGAAGGTAAATCGCTCGATAACTATATCAATTCACTTGCAGATACGAGCAGCACGCTTCAGGTCAGCTCATCTATATTAGGTCAAATGGCCTCGGTTATAAGCCAGGCGAGGGTAAGTATTACTCAGGTTGCCAGCGGTGTTTATGACCAGGACAGTCGTGACAGAATCGCGGAGGCAATAGATAATGCGCTGGAACAGCTTGTTCAACTGGCCAACACGAAAAATAACGGCCAGTATCTGTTCGGCGGGAGTGATACCGGCACGGAGCCGTTTGCTGTTGAGCGAACTAAAGGCGAAATCACCTCGGTTACTTATCAGGGTAGTGACGAGACGCGAAACGTCAGCGTAGCTTCCGGAATTTCTTCGAGCGCGTTTTACGTCGGTCAGGAGATGTTTTATTCGGACCAGCGGGGTGAGCCGGTCTTTAACGGGGATACCGGCGCCGCGGCTGGGACAGGAACATCCAGTGTGACAGGAGATGTCTGGCTGACGGTAGATTTCGATGGCTCAAATTATCAGATATCAATAGATGATGGTGCGACATTTGTGACCGTTCCGGTAGGCGGCGACGCTAACCAGGCCGTCACGGATTCGAGAACGGGCGAGGTACTTTACGTTGACACGACCGGCATAAACAGCACGGGCGTCGAGCTTGTCCGTGTTCCCGGGACATACGATGTCTTCGGCTCTCTCATTGAAATTCGTGATTTGTTGCAAAATGACAGAGATTTGTCGGATGCGCAGTTAGAACAATTTCGAAACGCCTCAATTGATTCGCTGGAAGAGGTGCAGAATTTACTTGCACAAAAGCAGACCTCGATAGGATTAAAAATCGGGTTTTTGGACGGTATTAAGAGCGGGCTGGAAGACGTGAAGGCAAATACCGAGGACCAGGCGACCCAGTTGGGAGAAGCTGATATTGTCCAGGTTGCCATCGACCTGTCGCGACACGAAGCCCTTTACCAGATGTCGCTGGCGGTGACAGGTAAGCTTATGTCTTTATCATTGCTTGATTTCATCCAATAACGTTTTTAAGCGGGGTAGTGAGTTGGCGGCTAAGGGCAGTAATGTTCGATATTTATACACATTTTGACATTCCCGCCCAATGCCTCGGCCAGCATTGCCCGCCAGGGGGGCTTAAGCTTGTCGGCACGTCGTTTGCACTATGGTTTTTGTTGCATTATGCCTGAAAGGACTGATTGGCGGATTGCCGGAATTGAAATAGGAGCATAAGCGGATGGATACGATTACCAATTACTACCAAAAGGGCCTGGAGCTGGCTGAGGCCGGACGCCACAAGGAGGCGCTGGAGTGTGTACAGTTGTATTTGAACGATACCCCTAACGATGCACAAGCAATAAACGATGCCGGGGCGATTCTGCATTGTCTGGGGCGTTCAGATGAGGCGATAGAATATTTCCGCAAGGCGAGGATGCTTGTGCCTGACTCGGCGGAGGTCGTATGGAACCTTGTTGAGGCGTATCTTGCCGTCGGTAGCGCGAAACATGCGGCAGGTCTGTTCGAGGATATGAGTCGTATGGGCATTCTCAATGCCGACGTACTGAACAGGACCGCCAATGTTATGCTCGACCAGGGTGATAAGGCCGGCGCCCTTGAGACGCTCCTTAATTCTCTTCGAATCTCGCCCGACCAGGAAGTGCTCAGGCCTATGGTGGAGGTCATTCGCAACAAAAGGCCGAAGATCGCCTTTTTCAGCGGGCTTGCAGGTGACGCGAAGTTCCTTGCGGACATATACAACTTTACCGAGGAGCGCTTCGGCGTCAAATTTTTCGATGGAAGGGACATAAACCAGATATACGAGGTAATGAAGTGGAGCGATATTTCGTGGTTCGAATGGGCCACAGATGTGGCCGTCGAGGCCTCAAAGCTGCCCAAGGTCTGTAAGACGATAGTTCGTCTGCATCGGTTCGAGGCATATACCGACTGGCCCGCGAAGATGCAATGGGAAAATGTCGATACGCTCATTACCGTGGGAAATAGTTTTGTAAAGGACGTGCTTATCAGGCAGGTCCCTGCTCTCGAAGCCAAAACCGAAGTGGTTACGATACCCAACGGCGTGAATCTGGAGAAGTTCAGGTTTGTCGAAAGGCCGCGAGGCAAAAACCTTGCCTGCATCGGTTATCTGAATATGAGAAAGAACCCGATGCTTCTGCTGCAGTGTATGCAGAAGCTGAACTATATAGACCCGCAGTACAAGCTGTTCTTTGCCGGCGTCTTCCAGGATGCGGCGCTCGAGCAGTATGTCCGGCATATTGTAAAGGCGATGGACATAGCCGACGTGGTGTTTTTCGACGGCTGGCAGGACGATGTTAATTCCTGGCTGCAGGACAAACACTACATTATCTCAACAAGTGTGGGAGAAAGTCAGGGGATGGGGCTTTTGGAGGCGATGGCCTGCGGGCTTAAACCGGTCGTCCATAATTTCCCCGGCGCAGACCAGATATTCCCCCGCGAGTGTCTTTTTAATATCTCTGAAGAATTTTGCCAGCAGGTCTGCTCCGAGCATTATCAGCCGGTACGATACAGGGAGTTTGTAGAACGAAAGTATCCTCTTGCAAAGCAGTTGAGTGGAATCAACAAGTTATTGTTGCGTTTCGAGGCCGAAATAGACGCAGGTAAAATGTCAACGTCTTCAGGGAGAAGATAGCTGCCCTGCAATGTCGCAAAAAAGCGAAAGCAAAAACGGGCCTGTAGTCAGCGTTATTGTGCCGACTTTCAACAGGCCTGTGTATATGGCCAAGGCGCTTGAAAGCGTCGTGCGCCAGAATTACCGCAATCTGCAGATAATCGTAGTCAACGATGGGGGAAGCGACGTGGCCGGCGTAGTCGAATCCTTTAACGACCCGCGGATATTGTTTGTCAACAGGCGACAGAATCGGGGGTTGCCTTTCACCCTGAACGAAGCGTTGGAGAAAGCCCGCGGCAAATACACCTGTTATCTCGGTGACGATGATATCTTATATCCTAATCACGTTGGCATACTCGTAGATGCGTTAGAGAACAACAACGACTTTCAAGTTGCTTATAGCGACTTGTATAAAGTTTATTGCCGGGTGAACCCGGACCAGACCCGAACCGCCCTGAGCAAGGTCGTCGAGGTCAGCAGGGACTTCGACCGTTTTTTGATACTGTATTTTAACAACGTGCTGCACGTCAGCATGATGCACAGAAGGGACTTAATTGAAAAGACCGGGACCTACAACGAAAACCTCAACGTGATGATTGACTGGGATATGACCCGCCGGCTTGCATTCTTCTCGGATTTTATCCACGTTCCCGAAATCAC
Source organism: uncultured Pirellulales bacterium (assembly GCA_964536225.1). Taxonomy (GTDB): domain Bacteria; phylum Planctomycetota; class Phycisphaerae; order Sedimentisphaerales; family Anaerobacaceae; genus Fen-1362. Next base: position 4,751 of record CAZHVR010000002.1, on the reverse strand, counting down.
CGGCGAATATTACCAGCCCGAAGACGATACCGAAAGAATATCCTTCAAGCAGCGAAGGGACAAGGCAGAGTATGCCCGCAATGTCCTGACCATACGCACAACAAGACCTGAGAAACCCTGGGATAAGATGGCGGATTTATCGATTATTTTTTTAGCCGAAAAGCTCGACCGTCAGGCAGGTAATGCTTTGGGATTAATCTGGCGTTATACCTTTTATCCATACAAGCTGTACGTGCCTGTGCCGAGTAAGGATTTTAACCTGCTGAATACAGATATGCCCAACGTAGTTAAGGTGCCAATTGACCAGAGTGCCACCCAGTTACAGTGTATTGATAAGGTCCTTGCCGATTGTGAAGGGGACTACGTAGCTGTAGTCGCCGCGGATTTTCCCGTCCGTGATATGTGGCTGGAGGATTCGCTGTATGCCCTGCTCAATATGTCAAATGACCGCGAGGCATTCGAGTTGGAGGGTTCATCGCCGACCTGCCGGGCGGTAGTTGCGCGTAAAGACCATCTGCTTCTTGCCCGCAGCAAATGCCCGCAATTACCGGTTTGCGAGGGGCTTGCGGCCGCCGGTATCAATGTGAGGCGTTTGCGGCCGGATGAAATACCGTTTCAGTTCGACAGCTTGCTGCAGAAGGCCCGCAAGGACGAGAAGAACGGCAACTGGAAGCAGGCAGCGGAGGCCTTCGAGTATATCGGCCGGAACTATGGCAATCAGTTCTGGATGAAATCACTGGCCGCCAATGCCTTGTTTAAGGCGGGCAATTTAAGCGGGGCAGCAGAACTTGTCTCCTGGATAAATCAGCGTCGTCCGACCGTTGACATGTTGCTGCTGGAGGCAAAACTGAAACGCCGTAGTTGTGAATTCTACAGTGCCATGTCTTTGCTCAAAAAGGCAGAGCAGATACTGACCGGAGAAGAGTTATCTGGCATGGAGATGCCGGTTATTAAAAACGCATTAAGTGAGAGTATATAGGAACCGCAAAATGTCTGAAGAAAGAATCGGCACAGCCGAAACTTCACAAAATGAGATGGCCGAACAGAACAATTCGACTCAGCATTATGATGTGCTGATGGAACTGGCTGACTGTCTTGCGTCCGTCGGCAAATATGACGAGGCGCATCAGCACTATGAAAAAGCCGCCGTGCTGAATCCGGACGCAGCCGGCCCATACGTTGGCCTGGGGGTTGTTGCCCTGCAGAAAAATTCACCCGACGACGCCGAGATTTCCTTCAGGGTCGCCTGCCGGCTTGACCGGAATTGCGCCAGGGCTTACGCGGGTCTTGCGATGGTCGCCCAGCAGCGGGCGCATTACGTTGAGGCGTTCAATATGTACCTGAAATGCCTTGAAATTGAAAATGACAACCTGACTGCGCTGCTGGGACTGTTCCAGACGTCCTGCCAGATGGGGTCGTTCGAAAAGATAATCCACTACCTTCAGGCGTATCTCGATATGCACCCCGGCGACACGTCGGTTATGTTTGCCCTGTCGGCTTTGTATATGAAAGACGGCCGGCTCGACGAATCATGCAAGCTCCTTCGTGACGTTCTGGCGCTGGCGCCGGAACACAAAGATGCGAAAAATCTGCTCGAAGAGGTCGAACGCGAGTTATCAAAAGCCGAAAAATCCGAGGTCGCAGACAGATGAGCTCAGTTGAAGACGCACGCTTGCTGGGGGAGCTTCAAGAGCTACTCGAAAAACAGCTTTCCTCGGCCCGGCGAGGCAGCTTTTCAGTCGTTCTGCAGCTTGCCGGCCGATGCGAACCGCTCGTTGCAAAGATAGCAGCGGCTGGCCTGTTTGAAAAGCCGGAACACAAGGCCGCAAAGGACCGTCTGACCAATTTGTACAAAGACCTGAAATCGCTGCTTTCATCTCAGCAGAGCGCCGCCGCTGAGCAGTTAAAATCGGTTCGCAAGGGTAAAAAGACGCTGTCGATTTATCGCAATAATATCTGACGATTATGCGGTATGAAATTTGCTAATCGCGGGAAGTCAAAATGATTGAAGTTACATCACAGGCAAACAGCTCAATTTATCGCAGACCGGATGAGTTTTACTTTGACGGTTTGTGTATGGTACCTGGTGAATCGTGGCACCCGCAGATGGAGCTTGAGCACTGGAACAGGTATATGGCGTTTCAGTATCTTGCGGAATCGCGAAATGTGCTTGATGTGGCCTGTGGTGAAGGATATGGCACGGCACTGTTGGCTAAGGTGGCCAGGATGGCAACAGGATGGGATTTGTCCGAAATAAATATAAGACACGCGAAGAAAAAATACGGAGCTTCCCGGGACAATTTAAATTACGCAGTCGAAGACGCTTGTGATTTGCCTGCGTGTGCCTGTCCGGCGGATGTTGTCTGTAGCTTTGAGACGATTGAGCACGTTAATGATATAGATGCTTTTGTTTCTGGTCTGACCAGAGTGATGACAAATGACGGAATCGCAATAATATCCGCACCTAAACCGCATATCAATCCTGCGACAAAACGGCCGTTCAATCCTTACCATGTAAGGGAGTTGTCTTCGGAGGAACTGGAGCTTGTCCTGCGAAATTATTTCAGGTGTGTCGCACTGGCCGGTCAAAGTAAAGAATTCCCTTGTGAGATTCACCGGTTATTTGATGAATCAAACGATTCCTATACCATTGCTATAGCATCGAATGATGCAAAAGCCGTAGAGACAATCGTTCGGCGGTTGCCCGACGCATATATGGTTTTAATACGCAAACGACTGTTCAGGAGGCAGTTTAACAGAATACGAAATTTTCAAAAACCCTTGAGGGTCTTATTTGTTCCTCTTGTGAACAGGGCCTGTGGCAATCCTTCTGACAGAAGAAGAATTTCGATGCCGTCGGATTTTCTCCGGCAATCCGGCGCAGAGGTCGCCGTAGTAAATAAAGAAGACGTGCTTAATATTAACTCGCACGTCATTTATTCCCAGGACCGCAATTACAGATTCTGGCTTGACAATATAGAAGCGGTTACAAGGAACGGCAGACGCTTGATTTTCAGTTTTTCTGACGCACTGGGCCTGACCGGATATTCGCATGCGCATAATTTCGACGCATATTGCGGAAAAGAAACGCAGTTTGCTGATGAAGGCAGGCACAGGGAGTTAAAGGAATTTTTGGAAAAGTGTTGTGCCTTTGTGCTTGCCGGCTCGGATTTCCAAAAGCGCATTATCTGCGGGCTGGCTCCTGCAATTGCCTCAAGGACGGCAGTATTGGCCGACCCAATAGATATCGATACATATAAATTACAATCGAAGGAGAATGCCAAGTATTTGGAGAATCGCTGTTTCACTCTTATTTGGGAGGGCTTCTGTGATAATGTTCCTTATCTGCTGGTCTGTGCCGGCGCGATAAAACGGCTTGCGAAAAGAATTCCATTAAAGGTGATTGTCGTTTGTTCCCGCAGCAGGAGAAACGAATTTTTGGGAACAAAAGAAAATGCTGAGCTGGTGCATAAGATACTTGGCGATGTTGCAGAATTCCATATCTGGGACAAAGAGACAATTTCAGGGTTAATGTCAGTCGCAGATGCGGGCCTGGCGCCGGCGTTTATGAATTGCTCATTTTCAGCAGCCAAGCCCGAAAACAAGGCAGTTATCTATAACTATATGAAGCTGCCGGTCATAGCCGGTCCAACGGAGGCATACAGTAAGTACATACGGGATGGCACCAATGGTTTTATCGCGGCTACAGATGAAGATTGGGAAAGGCATATCGAATATTTATGTCGCAACCCTGAACAATGTCTAAGGATGGGAGAATCAGGTCACAAAATCGCCAAAGAGAGCTACAGTGTGGAGGCCATTGCCGGACGTATGTTGCAGATATTTTTGAACGATTCTGTACCCGCGGCAGATATTGTGAGTGTTCAATGAGAGAAAAGTTAAGAATATTGTTCTCAATTGAAACAGGCGACCCATGGATTTTGCAGGCCTACAAGTCGTTTTTTGATGCACTGATTGAGTATCCGTATGAAGTTTTGTGCACGGCTTGTAACGTGAATGAGCCGATGGAACAGCTTGAGGCATACAACATCATAGATTATTCAAAAGTATCGGATGAAATTTTCAGTTCGCTCGCTGATAAAACAACCTGTATGCCCCACCGACGACTGGTAGAACAGGCACAAGAATACTCGCTCTGGGATTCGCCTGAGATATTGCTGCAGCGGTTTTACAAGTTCAGAAGTATTTTTGGCGTAGTTCAGCCGGATGTGGCTGTTGTCTGGAACGGGATGGCTGATATACGTCGAATGGTGAGAGAATTTCTGTCTGAGCAAGGCACGCCTTTTTTCTACGCTGAAAAAGGTATGCTGCCGAATAGCTGGTACATTGACCAGATGGGTATAAATGCCTGCTGTTCATTAAATCCGGCATCTGTCGACTGTCATATTTCGAGCGAACAACGTGACAAAATTTTACGTTACGTTCAGAGTGTTATAGAGTCCGGTTCAAGCGCGTGGAAACAACCTGTCCGGGTTAGCAGCCAGACGTTGCGAAATCAACTTTCCATTGGGCCGGGTTCGCCGGCGTTTTTTTTCCCGGGACAGGTTGATGAGGACACCAACATAACCGAATTTTCCTGCTTTAAGAGCGTGGCAGAGGCGGTTGAAGCCGTGGCGTCGTCTATGCCGGCCGAAGCAACCCTTATAGTCAAACCGCACCCTACATCCAAAGATAACGGCCGACGGCGGCTTGAAGAGCTGGCCGGCCGTCTTAAAAATGTTCGTATTGTT
>CAZHVR010000001.1:0-112762 GCA_964536225.1 uncultured Pirellulales bacterium | reverse complement strand
AAGAGATATGAGGTATCGTGGAGCAAGCTTCAAGAATTTCAAAATAACATCAATAGTGCGCAGACCAATACACAGCTTGGGAGGCCAATTTTTCTCTTGACGAGTGGTGGCGGACGTGCTAACATTGCATAAACAAGGTGATGCTGTGGCATCCTAATTGCCATAGTTAAAATTCCGTTAGGGTTAAGGAACGAAACAATTCATCTTGTAGGGCCGACTGGTGGCAAGACCGTCGGCCCGTTTTTCATTCCAGCTTTTCTTCATTTTCTTTCGTTAATCGTTTGAACAAAGTGGGTGCCTTCCCTTGCCCCTTTCTAACTATTTCGAGTACACCATCTTTTACAAGCCGTTTCAAGCGATTGCCCACAGAGCTGTACCTGAATTCGATTCCCTTCATACGTTTCATCTCTTTCAAAACGCTTTTGCAGGTAAACTCTGGGGGCATATAGTCCAATGCTTCTAATACGGCATCTTTAAGGTCGCCATAACCATAAGACCTTGATTGGTCTGCCGCATTAGTTGTTTCACTTGCGTGGCCGTTATTTTTATATTTTTTGTGAGAAGGGTGGCATAACCGATAGACCTCATCTATCGATTTCAGGCCTTCTTGGCGTTGTCGTTCTGCCTCTGCGATAGCGCGTTCATATCGCTCCTGCACCTGTTTTTTTAGTTGATTGCAGTCGCTTTTTTTCATAATATCACCTTAAACCAATAACCGTGTTCGCCATTAGCTCGCAATTTACAAAATAAGAACAAGCTTGTAAAGAGTAAAAATAAAAATATTTTCAATGCTCAGACGAATGACTTGGAGAGCCAATGAGTAAGGCAAAGGCAAAAAAAAGAGGCCAAAAGCCCAGTAAAATCCAATTCGACGACGACTGGCAAGTTGCCATCAATAAAGCACTTAAGAAACAAAAGCCCAAAGAGGGCTGGCCGAAAAAATAGCAATCCATATCTTACATATCAAGCATTAACCTGCCCCTTTGTGCGTTAAGTATATACTTCCGAAAAAAAAATTACTCCTTTCAACATAAGCACTTAAACCCATTTCGACATCTTTTTTACCATCAGGAAATACCTTAGTTTTCGACAAAAGCGCGCAAGTTCGCGCCATAGGATGGGGGAGCATCATAGGGTTTGCTCCCTCCTATGGCGCGAACGTAGCCGCAGCGCAGCGGAGGTCCCAGGCTCGCCCCTCTTGGGGCGAGCAGGGGTTCGCGCCATAGGATATGTGGTTCCTCTTGATGTGTTTAGCCCCGGAATTTATTCCGGGGTTAGAACGTTGAACGATGAACTCTGAACAATGAACAAAAACGAAGGAGGATGAGAAAAATGACAAACGTTCAATTCAAAACCCGAAACTGGTTCTCCCGGCTGTGTCTCTATGTCGTGATTTTTTATTACCGCCTCCGCTTCGGCCACAACGTCTGCTTCATTCACATCAAAAAATTCAGCTTCGCTATCGTTGACCTTTACGATTTCGACCGCCTCCGCCGCCACAATTGGCGACTCTGCCGCTCCGACCGGACCTTCTACACCTTTTATACCCTCTCCCGAGGCCCGCTCACCAGGCCGGACGTCCTCTGGATGCACCACCTCGTCCTCCCTCCTCCTGATGGCCTGCTCGTTGACCACAAAAACCATAACGGCCTCGACAACCGCCGTTCAAATCTCCGCCTCGCCACTCACTCCCAGAATACCCAGAACACCAGAAAAACCTTGGTGAAAACCTCCTCCAAATACAAAGGCGTTGACCGCGTCAAAGCCACCGGCAGATACCGCGCCCGTATCGCCGTCAACGGCCGCCGCCTCTTCCTCGGCTCTTTCGACTCCCAAACAGACGCCGCCAAAGCTTACGATAAAGCTGCTAAATTATACTTTGGTGAATTCGCGTGTCTTAATTTTCCGAAGGGATATTAAGGCCACAAACCACGAAATACGAGATACGAAATACGAACGACGCGAATGCTTTGGCGAATACGCTTGCCTTAATTTTCCGTAGCGCAGCGAAGGTTTTCGGGGTTGGCTTCATTGCTTTTCTGCCGGGGATCCAGGGTTGTCATTCCCACGCACGCGGGAATCCAGTTTGCCTGCCCTCCGTAGCACGTAATGCGAAGGAGGGGCATTGCGAGGTTTACCCGCCTCCGGCGGGCCGAAGGCCGTGGCAATCTCTATGCCCTGTACGCTATACGCTGTCTGCTGAACACTGTTTAAACTTCGGCGAATATACGTGTTTAAATTTTCCGTAGCGTAGATCGTTACAAACGAAACCTTATTTATTTCTTGACAATCGGTTTTATGCTATATATTTTAACAGACAGCTTGTTGGTTTATTTACTTCACGTTTCGCATTGGGTGCTCTTTTTCATTTTCGTAAGTTCCTTAATTTGCAAAGCTTACACAAAATATTACAATATTCTTTGGTTTTTGGTCTTTCTGTAAGAGTTGAAACGTATAATTAATAGAGGCGTAAACCCTTTTTCTTAAAGTAGTTATATTTATTTTGTCGATAAACAAAATGTTGAAGTGAAAGGGGGCAAAAATGGCGGATAATTTAATGGTTGACCGTTGGAATGTGATAGATGCTGCGGCGATGGCCGTAGGCGTTGAGGGGCTATTATCTAGAGTCCTTCACAACAAGCCGCGTCCTTTTGATTTTGACGAGGCTTTGATACGAGGAATAGAATTTCTTAGGGAGGCTAGCACTGGCGGAGCTATTATCTGTGGCAACCCTCCGAACAACGGCTTTACAGGAACTCTTTCTCCCCTTTGCTGGTCCACTGACGCATACATTGAGATAAGACCAAATCAGAATCAAGCAACGAATGTTTATCCCGAAATAGTGAAAGCATTAAAATCATACGAAGAACTTCTTAACAAATTGCGTTCCGGACAGGCATACAGTAAGGCCGAAGCGCAGAGCGCACTTGATTTCTTCCATGCTCTAGCGGAGATCTTGTCTGAACAAGCAGATCCCGCCACTAAAAGATATTCTCACGAGATATGTGAAATCTCTTGACACTTATGACCATCACCCCCACCCAAATAAATCGCCTCTTTCGTCAAATCGAAACAGAAATTTCAACTTTCTCTGGTCAATTGGATAAACTCGAGGTAGCCCATTATCCCGATAAATGCTCGCAGGAAATTATCAAACACCTACGTGGTAAAATGAATATCTACCAAGAACGAGCACAGAAGATAATGGCTCAATGGGAGGACAATCCGGAAGAAGCGGTTAATAAGTTGATAACTTATATTCACAATCCTTTAGTTGCCGAAGACCTTAATTTCTTGGAGTGGTTGCGTAGTGCGCAAACTGAAAATGTTCCTTGGAGTTTAATCCCTCTGATTAAGACTTTAGCAAGTCATATAATACCTAGCCACAATTTATTGACTCGTTGCGCCCTCGACCACAATTATCAAATATCATGGCCTCGCAATCCCGATCGTGTCTCAAATCCTTATACGATTCTTTCTTTGCCGAGATTGCATAGAACAAACGTGCTTTGGCACACCTTACTCGGTCATGAGCTTTTTCACCCCAGATGTGCTGAGTTCATAAACCAATACAACGAACGCGTCTTGGCAAGCATAGGTACGCAATGCGCGAAGCAGATGCCTGTTACGGAAGAAGAGGGGTTGTTTCGAAAGCTTCAAGAAAAGCGTGTGGATGAAATAGCACAAGTAACACATCTCGCATGGCGTAGGGCAATGGAAGAGTTGCTTAGCGATATGGCTTGTGTTGAATTGTTTGGCCCAGCTGCTATTATGGCTATGCGGGCGTTCTGTGTGTGTTCCCCTTTGAATATCATGCCGTCCCCACAAAACAACTTCTATCCTCCCGCCAGTTTTCGATTCGAGATAGTGTGGCAATACTCGATGAAATCCGAAGACCTCAGTAACATTTATTCAAGATGTGATAAAAATGGAGGCATAACAGAAGTCGTATCTTGCTTCAAACAGGAAATGGATGACCTCAAAAAGTTTGCGTCGGAATCTCAAGGCGCTGTTCTCGTTAGTAAACATCCTTGGGCTAAGATTGCCTATGATGAGGTCAGTCCTACTCTACTAAAGGATGCTAGCCAGTTTGTAAGAGATACGCTGGATGCTCTCCCAATCCGTAGATGGCACGAAACCCTTGTCATAAATCAAATTCCATCTCTCCTTGAAAGATTAATGGCAGGGATACCACCAAACGAAATAATAGAACAGATAGATGAGGTTGAGTGCAAATATAGTACCTGTCCAGCAGAATTCTCAGCAATCCTCACAGCTGGTTGGATGTACGAAACATATTTGCAGAAAACATATACTCCAACGTACCAAATAATGCCTTATTTAACTATGTCTCGCTTATTGCTAAAGGCCTGTGAAGATATATCAGCTAAAGATACAGAAGGAGTTGCGTAGTGTCCGTTCTGACTAGGCATGTAATACTGAAAGCACTTAAGGAAGGCAAGTCAGGTAATGGACTAGTGGTGACTCCTTTGAAAATCAACCAGATTGGGCCGTCTTCTATAGACGTCCACTTAGGGCATGAGTTCGTTGTCTTTAGACGGCCTTCGACTACATGTTTTGATATAAAAGAAAAAACAATTAACCAAAATGTCCATCGCTATCAGCAGAAATTACGTATAACCAAGGGGGAAAAATTTGTTTTACATCCTGGGCAACTCGTTCTGGGCGCAACTCGTGAATACATAGTACTACCTTCTACTCTTTCTGTAAACATAACAGGAAGGTCAACCTGGGGCAGGACGGGCTTGATAATCGCGACAGCTACAAACATAGACCCGGGTTTTAAGGGATGTGTGACATTAGAACTTATGAATGGCGGTGTGGTTCCTCTGGTTTTATATCCCGGCTTACGTATCGCACAGCTAGTACTGTTCAGAACTGAAGGAAAGAGTGAATATAAAGGCACTTATTCTATGCCGACTGGCCCTGAGTTTCCGGTGCTGGATAAGGAACGAAAATACCTCGGCGTTCAAAAATAGCGAACATCTTGTTTGTTAATTATTCTTCTGTATCATCTGAAACCATTTATTCCTTCTTTCCCTTCCGCTCCTTCTCCCCTCACCCCCGTTATCTTCACCGTCAAAATCTCATTTTTAGCCGGCTTAGCTTGCGCTAAGCCGGGCTGTTTGTCACGAGTATCCAGTATCGAGTATCGAGCATCGTCTTGAATCTGCACCTCGTAGTAACGTTCACACCTCCCGCTCACCGGCTCTGTCTCTTCCACCAGCACCTCGCACATCTCGCCGATGAATTGCTCCCTGAACTTGCGACCAAGCTCATCGCCTAATTTCCTCAGAACCTCCGCCCTCTTCTTTACCAACTTCGGCTGCAGTTTGTCTTTGAATTTCGCCGCCGCTGTTCCCATTCTCGCGGAGAATGGGAAACAATGTATCTTCGAAAACCCCGCCCATTTAGCCAGACCGTAGGTCTGTTCAAAATCCTCTTCCGTCTCTCCCGGAAAGCCGACGATTATATCGCATGTAATTGCTGGCCTGTCTAATCGACTCTTGATAAGCCCTATTTTTTCGCGTAGTTCGTCAGCCGAATAAGGCCGGCACATTCTTTTTAATATCCGGTCTGCACCGGACTGGACCGACAAATGAATATGAGGCATAATATTTGGATACTTACAGAACACATCCAGCAACTTGTTTGAAATATCACCCGGCTCCAAACTGCTCACCCGCAATCGCCTGAGTCCCTCCACCCCCGCCAACCGCTCCAACAATACCGATAACGTTTCTTTTTTCTCTTTTCTTTCTTCTCTCCTGCTCTCCTGTTCTCCTGTTCTCCTCACTGTTTGGCGCCCATAGGCGCCCAAACACACTCCCGTTACCACAATTTCCTTATGACCCGCAGCAACCAACGCCCTCGCCTCCGCAACCGCCTCCTCAATGGGCTTGCTGCGAACTTCTGTCCTTATTTTCGGTATAATACAATAAGAACACACCCCGTCACACCCGTCCTGGACTTTGAGAAAAGCCCTTGTGTGCTCTTTAAAGCTTGTCAGAGGCGGCAAATTAGGCAAGCTGGTTAAACCGGCGAATCCCGGCGAGCCGGGATTGATTTTCGGCTTATTTTCTGGTTTAATAGGAGGGCTTTGAGCAATGTTGGAGATATTCATTGAACTAACAAGGGAGCACCCAGAGCGTGCCCCTCCGACGATTTGGTAAAGTTTCGAGGCCAGTATTTCTTTGCTGGTCACAAGGCAGGTTGATTTGTTTTCTGTTATACGCAGCTCATTGGATTTTATCGCAGGCAGACACCCGCATACTACTTTTACGGCCCGCTGGTTCAGCTTTTTAGCTCTCTGGATATATTGCCTGCTCTTGGCTGATGCCGTCGCCGTTACGCAGCAGGTATTAATAACGAACAAATCGGGCTTCTCATCCGGCCTTACCGCCGACAGACCCAAATCTTCCAGAAACTGCCTGATTTGGCTCGATTCGTACTGATTGACCTTGCAGCCCAGAGTATATATGGAAAACGTTCGCATAATATGTTATAATACGCTTTTGCGTGAACCCTTACAAGAACACGCAACTGTCTTTGCGTAATGGCGTGAGGTGAACTTATGGCGGAAAAAATAGGGTCCGTCTGGGCCATCGATATCGGCAATACCTCGCTGAAAGCCCTTCGTTTAAGCAATGAAACGGGGGTCCTTCAGGTTATCGGCTTCGACCACGTCCACCACGGCAAAATCCTTTCAGGCGCAGGCGTTACCGAGCAGGAAAAGGAAGAGCTTATCGCCCTTTCCCTGCGACAGTTCGCCCAGCAAAACGAAATCGGCAAAGACGACGTCATCATCGCAGTCCCAAGCGCCAACTCTTTCGCCCGTTTCGTCAACCTCCCCCCCGTCGAGGAAAAGAGAATCCCCGAAATCGTAAAATTCGAAGCCAGCCAGCAAATTCCCTTCGACATAAATGAGGTGACATGGGACTGGCAACTGATGGCGGATTCTGGTGAGGGGAAGGTTGGGATATTCGCGATAAAGAACGAGGTTGTGACGGCGGAGCTGGAGTACTTCAGCAGGGAAAATATAGAGGTAGGACAAGTTCAGATAGCGCCGATGGCGCTTTATAATTATATAGTTTATGACCGGCCTGATTTGACGGGGTCAGACGCTCAGGCGACGGTGGTACTGAATATCGGTGCGGAGACGACCGACCTGATAGTATGCACGAAATCGGACGTTTGGCAGCGGACGATACCATCAGGGGGCAACGCGTTCACCAAGGCGATAGCGGACACGTTCAAGCTTAGCTTCGAGAAGGCCGAGAAGCTGAAACGGACGGCGCCGATGAGCAAATACGCCCGTCAGATACTTCAGGCGATGAAGCCGGTTTTTACGGAGCTGGCCTCTGAGATACAGCGTTCGCTGGGTTTCTACAACAGCGCACACCCGAACGCGAAGCTGACCAAGGTAGTGGCCCTGGGCGGTGGCACAAAGATGAGAGGGCTTTTGCAGTATCTTCAGCAGAGCCTGCAGATGCCGATAGAGAGGCCCGACTCGTTCAAGCGTCTGGGGTTAAATCCGGGGGTATCGGCGGCGAAGTTCCACGAAAGCGTGTGTGATTTCGGGATAGTTTACGGACTTGCGGTTCAGGCGCTGGGTCTGGGCAGAATAGAGAGCAATCTTCTGCCGAAGAGCGTTGCGCGTTCGATGATATGGGCGAACAAAACGAAGTATTTCGTGGGTGCGGCGTGTATAGTGCTGGTGGTATCGGTGCTGGCATTTGCCCGTGCGATAATAGACCGCACCAGCTACAGCAGCAGGTCGGCGACGCGGGCGAAGATACAATCGGTGCTTCAATCAGCAGCCAAGGCCCAAAGCGAGCTCGAGGCGCAGAAGAACAGGAAGGCCGCGGCGGAGGCGGTGATAAAGAAACAATTCGACTTATTCAAGAACCGCGAGATTATACCGCTGATATACGAGAAGATAATCGAGGCATTACCCAACGCGAAGAACAACGCTCAGCAGAGCGAGCTATACGAGGCATTCTCGCGAGGAGACGTCGAGGGGGTGATGCAGACGCCTCGTAAGGAGCGCAAGCAGCTATTTATCACGGGATTTTCGGTTTATTACGCACCGGACCTTGAAAGCGCATCGTTCGGAGCAGGGGGTATGGAGAGAGCAAGCATCAGCGAGTCAAGCCCAACAGCCGGTTACGACGCCGGTGCGATGCGGGACATGATGGCCTCACGAAGCGGCGGCAGAGGCGTCTCTGCGGGCCGTTATGCTGTTGCGCGAGGCCGGACGGCCGTAAGGGCAACGACAAGCGAAATCAGCGCAAACCGGGGTTTTGTAATAACAATCAGCGGTTACAGCCCGTATAGCGAGGTCGAAAAGCTGCTCGACCCGGCGGGCGTACAGGACGACCCGAGCAGGTGGGGATTAGTCACTCGCTTAATGGATATGAATACGATGTTCGTCGGCACAAGTCCCTTTGAGGTTTATAAAAAGACCGATAAACAGCATTTCGAGATACGGACGGGAGCGGTTGACCTCGACTCAGAAATGCCGACAGGCATCGGCATCAGAAAGACAACGACAAGAGCAGACGGTCAGCAGCAAGCAGAGCTTATTGACCCCATGACAAGGGAGGTCATCAGCAAACAGGAATTAGCGGACACTTCGAACAGGTCGCTTATAAATAAAACGCAATATCAGATAAATGACCACTGGTTCATTTTGAATTTGAAATTACGATGGAAGGAAATTTCCTTAGCGGAGGCGATGACGAGCACAGGGGCACAAGAAGAGCCGGCACCGGCGCGCAGGGCAAGCCCGCCGGCGGCGGAGAACGCAAGAGGCGGCAGGAACAGGGTTATGGTTGACGAATAAAGTTATCAGTGCTGTTACACAGCAGGGACATAAGAAGGAAATGCCGGTGATAGACGATGGCAAAGATTGATTTATCCAAATTGAGCGGGGTTGTGAAAAAGCTCGGCGTATTGCGACCTTACGCATCACTGCTTTGGCCGGGTGTGATAGTATTGGCCGGGGTAGTGGTGCTGGCAGCGGCGTTACTGTTAGGCAACAGCTTGAACGCCAAGGTAAACAAACAAAGCATGCCTATGGCATCGCGGGTCAAGTCGATGCTGCAAAAGGCGCCTGCTTTAAGGCAGGCGGAGGAGGAGGAGAAATACGAGGACGCATACGAGAGCGACGCAAATTTAATATCCCGCCTAGCAGTGCAGACGACGCAGCGGGAGCTTCTGGACTACACCATATTCCCACAGCCGAAGGACACATCGGCACTGCTATTCAACCGCTTCGCAAACCGGTTTCGGCAGGGGATTGAACAGCTTGTGTCAAAGGTCAACGGGGGGAATTGTCCAAGCGAGGAGGTATTGAAAGCCAGCTTGGAGAAAGTTGGGGGCTCATCGAGGACCTACAGAGGCAGAATGACGTCTTCGGGGGACGACAGTGAAGAGTCGGTGATTGTCGAACAGATATGTCAGGCCAAGGCCAAAGCGGCAAGCGTGTATGCCAATCCAAAAATAGTAAGCGGGTATGATTTCTGGAACGATTACAAATATACTTCTCTCGAAGATGGCGTCAAGGACTGCTGGTTCTGGCAATTAGGTTACTGGATAATCGAGGACGTATTTTCGACGGTAGAGAAGATGAATGAAGGTTCGAGCAGCGTTTACAGCTCCCCAGTGAAGCGGGTAATGGCAGTCGGTTTTGAAACACCGGAACAGCTCATTAAGGGCAAAGCCGACGAGACGTCACAGGAGAAGCCAAAATACGTAAGAAAGCCGGAAGACCAGTTCACGGCGTCGCTGACGGGCCGGGTATGCGACGAATCGACAGACGTGGTCCACTTCAGCGTAATTGTGGTGGTAAGTGCCGACTCGGCATTGTCGTTTATGCAGAAGCTGTGCAGTGAAAAGGCGCATTTGTTTGCCGGATACAGCGGAGAAGAGCCGGTCCAACATTTCAAGCACAACCAGATAAGCATTTTAGAAAGCAGGGTAAAGGAGATTAATCCCGAATCGCCGGAACACATATATTACCGATACGGGCAGGAGCCGGCGGCCGAGATTGAACTGATTTGCGAATACATATTCAACAAAAAAGGATACGAGCCGATATATCCGGAGGCGCTGAAAGAGAAAGAAAGCTCAGATACAACCGAGTAGCTATTATAAAACAATTATCGCAGGCACGTGACGACGAGGTGCCATCCGAGTTCTGAGCATGGTTCGACGTGTCAGGGCGTAATTGAGGAACAGATAAAATGGCAAAAAGAGGCGGCAATTTTATAGAGGAACACATTGAAAAAGTGGTCCTGCTAATAGTAGCGCTGTGCTGCATATATCCGTTTTACAAATACGTGATAACGCCGCCGGGGAAATTCGAGCTTGACGGCCGGAAGTTCGGGCCAGGGCAACTGGATATTTACATAAGCGAGCGTGCCGACCAGCTCAAAGCGCAGCTCGACCGTTCGCCTGAGCCGACAAATTACAGCGACCCGTGCAGTCCCTTATTTATGGCGAAACTCGAAGGGAAGTGGCCCATTGACACGGAGATTAGCTGGCCGGTGCCATTTTCGGTAGAACAAAAGATTGAGAAGAAGTACCGGATACCTGTGATAGGCCCGGTCAAAGACGTAGCGGCAGAGCACATAAGGGCGGCGGCATATATGCCGAAGGTGGCGGTCACCGAGGAAAACGCGTCAAACGCGGACATTTACGAGCCCAACGATTTAGATTTGGTGACGGTTCAGGCAAGCATAGATACAGGCCCGATTTCGGAGAGCTTCGAGGAGTGCTTTTCGGGCAAAGACATCCCCGAGCAGTGGCGTGACTCGTCGCTGTCGCGGCCGGTATTTGCGGGGGTGCAGCTTCAACGGCAACAATTGAACTCTGAAGGTCAATGGGGCTCGTGGCAGGACGTTCCGCGAATTAAAATAGACCCTCAGAGGGAAGAATTCCGTGTAGTGGAGGACGTGAACAAGCTGCCGACGGGCGGAGTAACGATTCGCCGGCTGAGGTTCGAGAACCCTCAGATGCAGGCGAGTTTGCTGCAGCCGGAGCCATACAGGATAGCTTCGATGGAAGAGACGTGGTTTCCGCCTGTTCTTCACAGGAAATTTTTGAATATCCAGCGAGAGAAAGAGGCGCAGGAAAGGCGTGAGGCGATAGCAAACCGGGAAGAGCAGCAGACAGAAGAGCGTGACAGGACTCGTATAGACGAACGCGACAGGGGACGAGACCGAGGCCGGACGGAGCGTGACAGCCGAGACGTTCGCGACAACCGGACACGGACATCAAGAGAGCCGGCAGGTGCGGGCATCGCAGGTCGCGGCGGGGATTCGAGGTACCCCGGCGGCGGTCGCAATACCGTTAGGACTGCACGGCCAGACAGGGACCGTCGAACAACGGAGCCGACGCCTGCCGAACAACCGAACAGGCAGCCCAAGACGGCGGACGAATCGGAGATATATAGCGAGCTGAGCAAGCTTCTTCTTCAGGAAAAAGGTGACGAGACACCGCAAGAGTCGCTAACGTTCTGGGCATACGACGACACAGCAGAGCCGGGCAAGAGTTACCGATACCGGATACGCATCGGGGTATTCAATCCCATCGCCGGTCGTGGTCAGGTGCGTGCTGAAGACGCGGCATACGAGAACAAGGTCATACTGTGGAGTGATTTTTCGGACGTGACCGAGCCGATTTCGATACCCAAGCGGGTATATTTCTTCCCGTTAAGCGTCCAGGAGGCGGCCAAGGCGGCGGAAATCCAGGTATGCCGGTATATGCTGGGCTACTGGTACAGCGAGCAATTTATGGTCAAGCGCGGCGAGACCATCGGCAGGCCGGCAAAACCAGCAGCGGCGGCACCGAAGCCAAAACAGGACCAGGACACGATGATGCTGACGGTGACACCCGAGGAAGAATTTAAGCCGCCCGAAACGATAGATTACACGACGGGGGCGGTGCTGGTAGATTTGGTAGCGGAAAACGACTGGGTCGGCGGAAAGAACCTTCAGCCGAGGCAATATTTCAATATGCTGTACAGTTTCGACGGGTCGGTGATAGGAAGGATGGCGGCCAAGCTGATGTACTGGCCTGACGAGATACGTGCGAAATACAGCGAGATAAAGGCGCTGGAGAAGAAAAAGAAGGTGGCGTTTCGCGACTGGAGCAGCGCAGGGACCTTTGACAACCTTCAGCAGCGCGGCACACGGACAAGAGACCTCAGGGGCAGAGGCGTCGAGGACATGCGGATGGAGGAGATGATGAGAATGCGGATGGGTCATTAGCGAGGACAAGGAGAGAAACAGCGGCGTCTTTTAATTATCTTTTTTTCTTTGTGCCTGCGGTCAGCAGAATGTACCCATAGTCAGTTACGAGAACATCGTCTTCCAGGCGAACACCAAGGCGGCCTGGCAGATAGACAGCGGGCTCAATTGTAATTACATCGCCTGCCAGCAACTTTTCCTTTGTCCTGTTCGACACGACAGGCAGCTCGTGCACTTCCAGGCCGAGGCCGTGGCCTGTCCCGTGGGAGTAAACGGGCAAGCCGCTTTTGTTTATGACATCCCTGGCGGCCCGGTCAACGGCGGTGATTTCGGCACCTGCCCTGACCAAATTGAGTGCGGCCGACTGCGCCTGCTCGGCGGCGATGTAAGTCCTTCGGAACAACGGATTGGCCCTTCCCACCTCAAAGCAGCGTGTGATGTCGCAGCAATAGCCGTTGTATCGAACGCCGAAATCAATCAGGACGGTATCGTTTCGGGACAATTTCTTATCTGTGGGCTGATGGTGGGGCCTGGAGGCGTTGGCGCCGAATGCCACAATTGTTTCAAAGGAATTTTTTCCGCCGAGCTTTCGAATCTGGAAATCGAGAATGCCGGCAAGCTCGTTTTCGGAGAGCCCCGGCCGAACCAGGCGGCGCGTCCGTTCGAAGGCGCTGGCGGCGATTTCGGCGGCGGCACGAACAGCGGCGATCTCGTCTTTATCTTTAGTGCGGCGGGCCGATTCGACGATGAGAGCAACTGTTTTAAGGCGGCTTTTTAGCTGTTTGCTCAATTCCTGAAAATCCGCCACCGAGGTCGATTTTTCGACGGCCGGCGTCCGTCCGGCGCTCCGGGTCTGCAGGAGCTTCGCGACGGCCTCAACCATAGATTTTTTACGTTCTATTATCGAGCAGAGCCGGCACTGCCGGGCGGCCTGCTCGGTGAACCTGCCATCGGTAATAAGCGCGCCTGTCCGCGGGAACACAACGGCCCAGCTGTCATCGCCTGTAAAACCGGTCAAATAGGTAACGTTGGCGGGTTTGGTGACGACAAGGCAATCGGCGCTGCTTTGCGACAACGCCCTGCGGACAACCTTTAGCCGAGCTTTCAGCGTCCGGCGATTCATACTGTTCAATTTCTGCGCCATACAATAAGCATAATTCACAGCACTGATTAACATCACCGGCGAAAAAAATAAAGATTTTTTTTTATTCGAGGGTTTGGAGGCGAGAGATTCGTTTTCTATATTATTATAAAAGGAATGGTTCGGCTGGGGGAAAGCCGGTTAATTATAGAACGCACCAGGCGCCTGAAATAAGCGGCAAATTAAACGTAAAACAGGACGACGACCCGTCTTGCCCGACTTCCGTCGGGCGAGCCGAGGCAGGCGGTCGCCCTGTTTTTTTTTATACCTTGCCCGTCCCGTCCACAGCCATTAAAATGCACGCCTTTGAGTCATTTGCTTTTAAGGTAAAAGGGGACTGGTTCGGTTATGCTGTTACCCATTCGCACAAGCATTCGGCCTTCGAGAACGCCATACGCCAATTACGGCCTGATAGCAGTAAATACGGTTATATTTGTTCTTAGCTATTCGCGGGCCGAAGTCCTGCGACCGTGGGCACAACCACTTATGCTTACCCCTACAAGTCCGCACCTGTGGCAGTTCATAACATACGCGTTTCTGCACGGGGGGTTGCTGCACATCGGCGGCAATATGTTCTTTTTGTATATATTCGGCAACAATGTAAACGACAAGCTCGGCAATTTCGGCTATGTGAGCTTTTACTTAGCGGGCGGGGTGTTCAGCGGCATCGGCCACACGCTGCTCAACAACAATCCGGTTCTGGGTGCCAGCGGGGCCATTGCGGCGGTAACAGGGGCATATCTGGTATTTTTCCCTCAAACTCTCATTACTATCCTGTACTGGTTCTTTTTTATCGGCACAATCGAGATACCCGCACTTTACTTCATCGCGTTCAAGATGATTATTTTTGACAACGTCATCTCCCGCTATACGCAAGCGGTTGCCTACGACGCGCATCTGACCGGTTACGCCTTCGGCATAATTGCGTCGCTGGTGCTTCTGGCGACGCGTTTGACGACCACGTCGCATTTCGACCTGTGGGCGATGATAAAGCAGTGGAACCGGCGCCGCCGATACCGGGACTCAATATCGGCCGGGTACAACCCGTACACAGGCGCCGGCTCAAAACGAATCAAAGCAAGGGAGGTCTCCAGACAGCAGGAAAGTCCTGAAGTAAAACGTCTGAAAGAGGAAATAGCCAAAAATATTTACCAGCACAACCTTCCTACCGCCGCTGAGCTGTATCTGGAGCTTGCGTCGCTCGATAACACCCAGGTCATCCCCCGCCAGTACCTTCTTGACATTGCAAATCAGCTTGCCAGCGAAGGCCGACACAGCCGGGCCGCGGATGCATACGAAAAATTTCTCGCCAATTACGGCAACTACGAATATATAGAGCAGGTTGAATTAATGCTGGGGCTGATTTACTCGCGGTATCTTGACAAGCCCGAGCCAGCCGTAAAGCACTTAAGTGCTGCCGAAAAGAAACTCTCAGACCCGGGCCAGCTTAAAATGTGCCGGGACGAACTCGAAAAGCTCAAGAACAGATAAAGACCGCTTTTACTTTACCGCGATATGTGCCCAGTACGCCAGATAGGCGGTACAGGACCATATACCGGAAATCGCAAACAGAACTATCGAAGAAATAACCCGCAATTCTTTCTGCTGGAACTGCCAGGCCACGACCGGAGAGAACATACCCGCGGCGCCGCTGAGGATAAAACCGACGCCGGACAAAATAGGGCTGAGCGTCAGGCCAAGCTCGATAATCCTGATGCCCAGCACTACGGCTGCTGCGCCTGCGAAAAAGGCATATATCGTTAGCGGCATAAGCTCCCATCCGCGAGCAAGCGTCCAGGCGGCCCCGAGAAACAAAACCCCCAGCAAGACCGACATCTCGCCGTAAGTCATATTAAAAGGTTTTGGCAGAGGCCAAGTGAAGGTCATAACGAAGCCGCAGACCGTCGCAACCAGGCCGCAGATTCCAAAGGCCGGCGCCCAGTTGACCCTGTCTTCAGTATCGAGCCCCCGCCAGACGAAACAGCCCAGCAGGAAAAAGGCCGCTACCATATTGACCAGCATCAGCGTTACGTAATCAATAAAATTCATAACTTTGCCTCCCTTAACACAGAGCACAAGTACACAGGTGTTTGGCTTGTGCACTTATGGCTTGTGCTCTTTTATTAACCGAAGTTGTAGTGCTTGCGGACGGGTTTTTTGACTTTCCAGGTGCATTCGAGGTCAACGGGAAAAACGACGAAGTCGCCGGGGCCGAAGCTGACGGAATCCTTGCCGTCGGTGACGGTGACCTCGCCTTCGATTATCAGGCAGGTCTCCTTGTCGGTATATGCCCAGTCGAACTCGCTTGGCTGGCAGGTCCAAATCGGCCAGGTTTTACAGTTTTTCTGCTCGTCTTCGGTGGGCTTTCTCACCACTACGTCTTTTATCGTAGGCATATCTCACCTCACAAAATCCTTAATAATCCGTCAGGGATTATATCATTGCATCGACCATTTACACTGATTTTTTTACTTTTTCGTCCCGGGTTTTTGCCTTAAGATACCGGCTTTCTAAAAACTATGAATAAAGAGCAATTAGACAAAATCAGGGTGTGGTTCGACGGCTTCGCGGCAGGGTTCTACTCCCATAAGGGACGCCTTACTCCCGAAAGGGACACCTTACGGTGGGCGGGTGACGAGGAATACATCAACTCCAACCTCAAGCTAAAGGAAGACCACAGCAGGCGGGTGTGCGAAGAGACGCTTTTTTTAGCCGACGAATTGGGGCTTGATGAAAACAAGCGGCTGTTAGCTGAGACGATTGCGCTGCTGCACGACGTCGGAAGGTTTCCTCAGTTTATAAAATACCGGACGTATAACGACCCGCGGAGCGTAAACCACTGTAAATTGGCAGTAGATACCCTGAAAGAACACAAGGTGTTAGACGCGCTCGAGCCGGGAGAAAGACAAATTATTCTTGATGCCATCGAATACCACGGGCGAAAGCAGATTCCTGCGAATCTCGACGAGGAGACAATGTTTTTTTGTCGGCTGATACGCGACGCCGACAAGTTAGACATTTACCGTGTCGTAATAGAGGCCTATATCAAGCAAAGGGACGACCCGGGCAATTTCATGTTCGAATTAGAGCTGCCCGATGAGCCGAGATGCACGCCTGAAATAATCGAGGCCGTTCTCAACGGCGAGCACATCGACTACGCGAAATTGCAGACGTGGAACGATTTGAAGCTGATTAATTTGGCGTGGGTTTACGACGTTAATTTTATCCCCACGTTCAAGCGCATTAAAGAGCGCAGAGCGATTGAGACAATCATCGGACTATTGCCCGACACGCCTGATATCCGCAAGGTGAGGGATAAGGTAATATCCTATCTCGATGAAAGAATCAGGTCCTGAAGGGACAAATTAGGGGGAAATCGAGGTAAAAAAGGATTGTTTGGAGGGCGGGGGATATGGTAGAATAAAAATCACGGCCGTTGGGGGGCGGTGGTGTTTTGAGGAATTGAGGAAGGTTTTATCAGGGAGGCGTGGAAAATGCGGATAAAGGAGGTTTTTGGGTGCTGAGGTTCAAATCTGTGATCCTGGTTATTTTTATATTTTCAGCAGTATCGTTCGGGCAATGTGATTTCGAGTGGAAAACCGCCGATGCAAACATGAACGATTACGTCTCGGCGTTTACTGTTTATAACGGGGAGCTTATCATAGGAGGCCGTTTTACCACCGCAGGAGGCATCGATGCAAACAGCGTTGTCCGCTGGGACGGCAGCATCTGGCGGCCGATGGGGGGTGGGATGAACAGTTCGGTTTATACCCTGACAGTTTACAACGGCGAGCCGATTGCAGGGGGCTGGTTTACGAGAGCAGACGGTGCCGATGTAAACCATATAACACGCTGGGACGGCAGCAAGTGGCAGCCGATGGGCAGCGGGATGGAAGGAACTAATGCAAGCGTCAGCGACTTGACGGTTTACAACGGCGAGCTGATTGCGGGCGGTCATTTCAGCAAAGCCGGAGGCACTTCTATCAAGAATATCGCCCGCTGGGATGGAGATAACTGGCAACCATTAGGCAGCGGCATAAATGGGTGGGTCTGCGCTCTGACGGTTTATGACGGCAATCTAATTGCGGGAGGCGATTTCACAACCGCCGGGGAGGTGACTGCCAACAAGATTGCTCGCTGGGACGGCAGCACGTGGCAACCATTGGGCAGCGGCCCGGATGACAGCTCCTGGCGTTATGTCTCCTCACTGACGGTTTACAACGGCAAGCTGATTGCGGGAATAAAAGCCATGGCGGCATCTTACAACGACGCACCGGTCGAGAAGGAAAACGCGCTGAATTTCAACTATATCGCCTGCTGGGACGGCAGCACATGGGGGCCATTGGGCAGCGGAATAGACGGGTTCAGCGTTGACACTTTGACGGTTTACAATGGAGAGCTTGTTGCAGGGGGTTATTTCGAGAAAGCCGGCGGCGTGGATGCCAATCATATTGCCCGCTGGAACGGCCACGACTGGCAGCCGATGAGCGGCGGGATGAACAGCGAACCTGATGTCCTGACGGTTTACAAGGGTGAGTTAATCGCGGGCGGCTGGTTCAGTGTTCCTTCACCATATCTGGCTCGATGGGGGGTGCCGGAGCCGATTGAGGGGGATTTGAACCACGATTGCGGGGTGGACTGGCTCGACCTGGAATGGCTTGTGGGGCAATGGCTGGACGATGATTGTCTGTACAACGGGTGGTGTTATGAGGCCGACTTGAACTATGACCTTTCGGTTAATTTTGCAGATTTTACAAAGCTGGGAAGTAACTGGTGGACAGGTGATACTACTCACATCACGGGGGATTTCAACAACGATGATAAGGTAGATATGGCAGACCTGGGGACGCTGATTCTTTACTGGCTGAAAAACAAACCTGATATAGACATAGCACCGGCCGGCGGGGACAATATCATCAACTTCCTCGATTATGCAGTGTTTGCAGCGAACTGGCTCGAAGAGCCGTAAGCAAGCAAATCCGAAGCACTCCCTATGGGATGGCCAAGCCATAAATCCTAAATTCCAAGTAAGCACCAAATTACAAATAGCAAATCCCAAACAAATTTCAAATCTCAATCACCCAATGTTACAAACATTAAACGAGCATCGTTTGGCCAGAACAGGTAGTATTAAGCAAGCTTGACTAACGATGTGGTCTTTTTTAACATAGCCGGCGTCACAAAGGAATTTGCTGGATTCCCGCTTGCGCGGGAATGACAGGTGTATAATGGGTTGTATATAAGGCAGGGATGATAATTGCGGAAAGGACTGTATCGAAAGGGGAAAAGATGGAAGCTGTGTTGCAGACAAAAATCGGAGATACTGAGCCCAAACGCGGGAAGGTTCGCGATATTTACGACCTCGGCGACAAGCTGCTCATCGTGGCGACCGACAGAATCAGCGCGTTCGACGTGGTGATGGCAAACGGCATCCCGCACAAGGGTCAGGTGCTGACGCAGATATCGCTTTTCTGGTTCGAGTTTCTGTCATCGACGGTGAGCCATCATTTAATTACGGCGGACATCAGCAAATTCCCATCACCGTTTAACGAATTCGGCGAGCAATTAGCGGGCAGGAGTATGTTGGTCAAAAAGACCGAAGTGATGCCCATCGAATGCGTTATCAGGGGTTATTTAGCGGGTTCGGGCTGGAAAGAATACAAACAGTCGGGGACGGTGTGCGGCGTGAAATTACCTGCCGGGCTTCGGCAGTGCGACAAATTGCCTGAGCTGATATTTACGCCGGCGACGAAGGAGGAATTCGGCAAACACGACGAAAACATCAGCTTCGAGCGGTGCGTAGATATAATTGGTGAAAAAGAGGCCAAATACGTGCGGGACAAAAGCACGGAGATTTTCAAAAAGGCAGGCGAATACGCGGAATCGAAAGGGATAATATTGGCCGACACGAAATTCGAATGGGGCCGGGCGGGCGACAAGATAATCCTCATCGACGAGGTTTTGACGCCCGATTCGTCGCGGTTCTGGCCTGCGGACAGATACCAGGCGGGCAGAGACCAGGAAAGTTTCGACAAGCAGTTTGTCCGCAACTACCTTGAAAGCATCAACTTCGACAAATCCGGCCCTGGGGCAACACTGCCCGACGAGGTCGTTAAAAAGACAAGCGAAAAATACATAGAAGGATACGAACGGCTGACAGGCAGGAAATTTGCGCTGCAGTAACAGTTATGCTGACCTGAAATAAGTGAAAAATCGCAATGTGCGCACAGCCCACCCTACCGTTATATTGCTGCGTTTTGGGCCTGAACCGGTAACTATGCTCGAACAAGTTCGAAATCACAAAACTCTCCTGGTCTGCATGCTGCTGGGTGTAGTGACTCTGGGCGTATATCTGCCCGTGTGGAAGCACGAGTTCGTTCGGTATGACGACGACGTGTATGTTACCCAAAATCCCAACGTCAAGTCGGGGCTTTCGTGGGAGGGTGTCAAATGGGCGTTTACCAGCGGCTACGCGAGCAACTGGCACCCGCTGACGTGGCTGTCGCACCAACTGGACTGGCAGCTTTTCGGCGATAAAGCCGGCGCGCACCACATCGTAAACGTGCTGTTTCATATCGCAAATACGATTCTGCTGTTTGTCGTGCTTAACCGTATGACCAAGGGACTCTGGCAAAGCGCGTTCGTGGCGGGTCTTTTTGCGCTGCATCCGCTGCACGTAGAATCGGTCGCGTGGGTCGCCGAAAGAAAAGACGTTCTCAGCACGCTGTTTTTGTTTCTGACGATGCTCTTTTACGTCCGTTATACCGAGCGTCCATCGGCGTGGCGATATGTCGCCGTCCTGGTTTTGTTTGCGCTGGGACTTATGGCCAAGCCGATGCTCGTTACGCTGCCCTTTGTCCTTTTATTGCTCGATTACTGGCCGTTAAAACGGTTCGGCAATCCCAAAAATAAAATCCTGCATCTGCTGCTGGAGAAAGTCCCCCTGCTTTTTCTTTCGGCGGCATCGAGCGTGGTGACATATTTAGTCCAGGAAAAGACCGGGGCTATGACCCCCCTGCCGATTAACGAACGGGTCACCAACGCGATATGCTCTTATCTGGCATACACAGGCAAAATGCTCTGGCCCTCGCAGCTTGCGGTCCTTTATCCTCATCCGCTCGACACACTGCCGGTCACCAGGGCCGTCGCATACGGGGTGATACTGGCCGTAATAACTCTGTTTTTCTTCTATTACGGCCGGCGGCACAAATATCTGATTGTCGGCTGGTTGTGGTACATCGGGACATTAGTGCCCGTCATCGGCATCGTGCAGGTGGGGTCGCAGGCAATGGCCGACAGATACACGTATATTCCGCTGATTGGGCTTTTTATAATAATCGCCTTCGGCGCCTCGGAGCTGTTCAGGCGTATTCCGCTAAAGAATATTATCCTCACGGCATCGGCCATATCGATTCTCGTCGTCTGCGCGATTGTCACGCGGGCACAATTACAATACTGGCGCAACAGCTACTCTCTTTT
The DNA here is from genome assembly GCA_964536225.1 of uncultured Pirellulales bacterium. Lineage (GTDB taxonomy): Bacteria > Planctomycetota > Phycisphaerae > Sedimentisphaerales > Anaerobacaceae > Fen-1362. The sequence goes on along the minus strand of CAZHVR010000001.1, from coordinate 91,867 downwards.
CGACCGGGCACTGGCCGTCATCGAAGACAACGCCGTTATGCAGAACAATTACGCCAACATCCTGAGCGAGCTCGGCAGGCCGGAAGAGGCAGCCAGGCACCTTTCCGAATCGCTGAAATATATCCCGAACTCACCGGCGATACACAATAATTACGGCAATGCGCTGCGGGAGATGGGCAAATTAGACGAGGCAATCGAGCATTATAAATTCGCCCTCGAACTTGACCCAACTTTTTCGGTGGCCCACTATAATCTGGGAATAACAATGGCAATGAAAGGGGATTACGAAGAGGCCATCCGGCAATACAAGGAATATCTCGGGCCCGATGCCAACATCGCCGACCTGCACGAGGGGCTTGCGACAATGCTGGCACGGGAGGGCAAAGTCGCCGACGCCGTGGGCCAGTTCCAGAAGGCGCTTGCCGCCAAGCCCGATTCGGCGGAGGTCCTCGGCAACCTGGGCTATGCTCTCGCACAAAGCGGGAAACCCGAACAGGCCATAAAATACTACGAAAACGCCCTGCAGATTGACCCCGGCCATACAATTACGCACGGCCGGCTGGCCCTGGCGCTGGCCGCGGTGGGCAGAATCGACGAGGCAATCGAGCAGTGCCGCATCGTTTTGAAGGCCCGGCCCGACGACGCCGAAATGTTCACAAATCTCGGCCTCCTGCTTCAGGCAAAAGGAGATACGGCGGGGGCGGCCGAGGCCTTCAAAAAGGCGCTCAAAATCGACCCGGATTTCACCAAGGCCCGCGACGGCCTCAACGCCCTGCCCCAAAACCGGTCTCGAAACTAAAGTTTATCCCTTCAGCCGGACAAATTTTCTGCAAACTCTTACACAAATCTCACTCAAGCCGGTTATTATTATGTGAAAACACAGTTGACCGGCTGCCGGAAAAGGCCTTTGGGATGAGATACTCAAAACGACTGGAGCTCTTCGAAAAATTAAGGAGCGAGCATGCCGGGCCTCTTGCATCAATTCTCTGGAAACTCACCGGGGACGCGGAGCTTTTCAATGAGGCGTTTCAATACGCACTGTTAGGCATCTGGAAAAACATCGAGAAGCTAACCGGCCCCGGGGCCGGGGGATACATTTATAGAATCGCGCTGTCGGCCAACTCGAAGGCGTGGCGAAACAGAACCGGTAAAAACGGCCAGATTACAAAAGAGCGCCCGGCCCGGAATTCGACAGACAATCTTTGCTTCGATGAGGAGACGCTCAACCTGGTCAGAAGGCAAATTGCGAAACTGCCCGAAAAGCAGTCGCGGGCCATTGTGATGCGGTACATCGACCAGCGTGATTACGGGGCAATCGCCGAGAAGCTGGGCTGCAGCGAAGAAACCGCCCGCTCGCACGTTTCCAAGGCCGTGGCCGCACTAAGAGGCAAACTCACTCGATTCAATGTACTGGAGTCCTGAAATGAACGAAGAAAAGTTAAAACAAGTCCTCGACGAAATCGGCCGGACCAATGTTCCTGCAGACGTCGTCAAAATTGCCGAACAGAACCAGCAATCCTTTACCGCCGGTCTGCGCCTGCTTGAATCCGACAGGGCGTCACGGCTGACCGGCCTCAAACGAATCGCCGCTGCAGCGTGCATAGTGTTCGCATTTGCCGCAGGCCGATGGTCAAGGCCGACCCAGCCGGCGCAATACTCGCCCGATACCGCAACATACACGCAGACAACATCTTCATTTTCCGATGCTTACGACGACGCCGGAGATTTCTGGCGGCAAAAAGCCCTCGCGGCAATGAAGCCGAGGCCTTACGTGCAAACCCGTTTTGCCGAAACCGACCCGATGAACGCCTACAAACAATATCTCAAGGAGAAGCATTATGAATAAGAAAAACATCGTCACCTTATCGCTTGTCACCGCATACACCGCTGTTATTCTTATCGCCGGCTGCATACCGGAAGATTCTTTGCAGTGGTCGAGAGACGGCTCTATGGGTATTTACAGCAAAAACGGCGCGCTTTTCCTCGTTGACGGCACGAGCGGGTCACTGACCCAGGTGGCCGCCAAGAAAACAACGACGCCCTGGCCGGGAATCACACGGGACGGCTCTTTGTTCGCATACGGCCAAATTGTCAAGGTTGACAATTTCAACGACGCCTTGAAGCTGCTGCCTGAGAACCAGGTGCGGGAAATCCGAAACCACGCCGAGGTCCTCAAACAGAAAATTCTCAAAGAGGGGATTGTAAACGGCAAACTTCCCCCCATATCCAAAAGCAAGGACGCCTTCAACGAGCAACATACAAGCTGGGTGGACCGGTATCTGGTCGAAAACGCCGACACGCTGCTGGCAAACAGGACAGGTCTCGACCTCATAAAAAAAATCAAAGAAAAAGAACTGGAGCTTTTCCAGCTTGTTCTGTCCCCGACGGCCTCCTACAACACCGGGCAGGTCCTGGCCTCAAGCTCCCAGATGCTGTGGCGCATCCGCTTCTCACCCAACTCAAAGCTCATCGCATACGTCACCGACCGCGCGAGAGGCAAATCCTTCGAATCCGGCTTCGACCTTTACGTTGTTTCACAGACGGAAAACATTCCGCCGGTATTCGTGGAATCGGCCGTAGCCCTCGGTTATGACTTTCGGCCCGACTCGAAGGCAATTGCTTATATGAAACCGGTGGACGAAAATTTCGACAATGAAAAATTTACCCTCGGCTCGTTAGTGGAACGGACAATCGTCAGGTCCAACGGCACTCTTATTGTCACCAAGGCCAACACCGATATCAGCGAAATACCGACCGTATATAAATGCACAGGCCCGTCAAAAGAGTTAGCGGGCGTCATTTATTACTCCTGGATGTACCTCTATTACGCCCGTGACAATCGCATTTTCTTTTCATCCGCGAAAATGTCGCTTCCGTCCAGCAAGCTCGATACGGAAAAAGGAACTGTTTTTTGCTACGACCCCCTGACCGGGGCCGTCGGCGAGATACTACCCCAGGTCGCCCTTGATTTCACACAGGGCAATTTTTATATGTTTCAACCCTCGCACAACTCCCGAAAAATGCTGCTGCCCGGGAACAAAAACACACTGGGAATATATGCGCTGGGCCAGGACATCGAATCATCAAAAATAATCATCGACGCCAACGAAGGGTTCTCGGACGACAGCCCGCCGAAACTTATCGCGGAATGGAAAGGGGCCAACGAGTTTTCCTGTCTTGTCCCGGAGAATTCTCATTACCTGACCAACGAGCCCAATATTCCCCACCACCGAAAGGAAATAGTCATCATCGACGCCAAGGGCAATCTCAAACAGGTTCTCAGCCGGGAATGGCACGACGACCTGCTCGAATTTTGATTGCCGATTGCCCCCTTTGGTTTGAACATACAAAGGCCGGACGTTCCCGCCGCCCGGCCTTTTTTACTTTTCGCTTCTCAAAGCTTCCACGCCTTTGCGAATGCCCTGAAGCTGCGATCGTAGGTTTTTTCCACGTTGGGCGGAAAACAGCAGGCGGGCAACTCTCTCGATGATAAATGATAGCTTATACATTCGCAGCACATGCCTTTTTTGTTGCAGCCCGGGTAAGTGCACGTGCAGTTTTTCAAATTCTCATTCTTTTGACAATCCATCACATCGTCTCCTGTCTGCTGAACTGTTCCATTTTCAATTCAAATATGCTCACGTTAAATCCAGTTTGCCTGATAATCTTACAACCGCCTTTTCTTCAATCGGGGCTTTCGGTCTTCAGCCAGACCTCCATTGGTCCTTTTCCGCGATTGGCCCAGGCGTAATAAGGAACCGCTATGAACTCGTGCTCGGAGCCGGCGCTATCTACCCTGCTGCGGACCACTACGACGTCGTTGAGCAAATTCCTGAACCTGTCGGTCCATAAAACGGCGTCATCGGCCAGCGTCAATTCAAGAACGTTAACGTCGTTGTCGGGCCATTCGGCACAATACACAACAGGCCCGCGCTCAATTGCAATCTTGCCCCTGTCGGCATCAACGTTTGAGTTGGCAGCGACGCGCCTTACGGACATAGGTATCTGCATTTCTATAACGTCAAGCTTGTTCCACCGCCGTTCAAAGAGCGCAAAGCCGTTTTTCACATCCGGCTGAACAACTTCGCCGTTAACCCTGAATTCCACCGGCGAAACATCACCATCGATATATCGATATAAATCGCCCGGTACGGGACTGCCTTTCGCCCAGCCCGGAATTCGAACCGCGATATTGAATTTACCGGCCTTAGCCGGCTCAACCGTCATTTTAACTGCGCCGTCCCACGGGTACCAGGTTTCCTGGGTCATTCGCACGGTATTGCCTTTAAGTTTGACTGTCGCCTTTCCTGCCGCGAACATATTGACATACAGCGTATCGCCTGACTTAGCATAAGCAAAACCCGGCAGCATCGCCATAAACCTCGCCAGATTGCCCGGACAGCATGCGCAGCTAAACCACGGCACCCGTTTGTCCCTGCCGTCCGATTCAAGCGGATTCGGATAAAAGAACCTGTCACCGCTGAGCGACACTCCTGAAATCAGGCCGTTGTAAAGCACTCTTTCGAAGACATCCAGATACTTCGCCTGGCCTGTAAGCAGAAACATCCTGTAATTCCACAAGGCGTTGCCTACGGCCGCACAGGTCTCGCAGTAGGCCGAGGCGTTTGGCAGCTCATAATTTTTTCCGAACGCCTCCCCGTCGCCCTTCGAACCGATGCCGCCGGTCAGGTACATCTTTTTGCCGACGACGTTTTGCCAAATTTTCTCAACGGCGTCGGCATATCTGCGGTCGCCGGTCAGCGCTGCGACATCGGTCATCCCGCAATACATATACGTCGCACGCACGGCGTGGCCTACGGCCTCGGTCTGGTTGTACGGTTTTTTATGTGCCTGCGCATATTCGCCGCCGTTGGGGCCCCGGGTATCGAGGAAAAACTTCGCCAGGTTCAAATATTTTTTATTGCCCGTCACGCGATACAGTTTGACCAGCCCTATCTCAATTTCCTGATGGCCGGGCCATTTCGTCAGCTTTCCGGGCCCAAAGGTATTGTCGAGCAAATCAGCATTTTTTATTGCGACATTGAGCAGCGTTCGCTTTCCCGTTGCCTTGTAATGTGCAGCGGCCGCCTCGTAGAGATGCCCCATATTGTAAAGCTCGTGGCTTCTGTCTAAGCGAGACCACCGCCGAGGCCCGAACCAGTTAGCCAAACGTTTCGATTTGTTGGTCCGTGCCGTGTAGAGATAGCCATCCTTATCCTGTGCCGCGGCAATTTTGGCAATCAATTCATCCAGATGTTTTTCGAGCTTTTTATCCGGCTGCACGCTCAGCGAGTAAGACGCCGCCTCTATAATCTTGTAAACGTCCGAGTCATCGAAAGGGAAATGACCTTTCTGCTGTCCTTTCATCAGGCCGCCTGCTATGGCGAAATTATCCACTCGTCCGGTTGCTTCGCAGGCCTTTAATATATGCGGTATCGTCACCTCGCGATTGATTTCAAGCTTAGGCCTCCAGAACTCATCCGTGAATTTCACGTCCGTAAACGACACCGGCTCAATCGGATAATCCTTCTTCGATCTTACGGCTTTTCCTGCTTTTGTCGCTTCCCCGCAGCCACCGACCCACAAACTAATCAATGCTGCGGTCACAACTGCCATTCCAATACCTGTCTTCACCATAACTGTTTTCCTTTATGCCTTCGTGTCTTTTCGGCAGGAAGGTCCTACCCGAAATGCAATTCGACTATGTCCTTGTCGTGCAGTACGTGAGTCAGGTGCACGTTCTGCCCGTCGTAAACACCCGTTCCCCAAATCCGCGCATTTTTCAGTTTCTCGGCAAGCTCGCGATGAATCGTCCGTGCCAAATCATGCACAGTCGCACCTTCGGGCATAGTAAACGGGTCGTTCATATCCGGCTTTTCGCCCGGCGGCTTGGCGTAAATTCTGATTATATGAAGCTGTCCGAATAAAAACGTCGGCAGCTCATTCATACCCTCGCCCGTTACAGTTGAAACCGCTATTATCTCAAAACGATTTTCGGTAACCCCCTTCAGTTTTTCCACTGCGCCCTGGGGGACAATATCTTTTTTCGTGCAGATACAGATTGTCCTCTTGCCTAACACATTGCCGTGCTCGTCCTTAGCGGGCGTCTGCTCATCCAGCAGCAGGTTTCTGGCGTCCAGAAAATCCCGGCACACCTTCAATTGCTCCTCAACGTCGCCTGACAGGTCAATCACAATCGCAATCAAATCGCAGTTTCGATATGTTCCCACCTGCCCCGGCGCCGAGTAATCGGCCGTCACAGGCGGCATATCAACAACCTGTATCTGCACGCCCTGATAATTCATCATACCTGGCACAGGTGCGCCGGTGGCAAACGGGAAATCGGCGACGTGGACTTTGGCGTTGGTTAGTTCGGCCAGTATCGAGCTTTTCCCGCTGTTGGGCATTCCCAGCAGCACCACCTGCCCGGCCCCCATTCGCGGGACGTGAAAAACATCCACGCCCCCACTTTTACGCCGCTTTTCCTCGCTCTCTTTGAGTGTGCTCAGTTTGCGTCGCAGATCCGCCTTGAGGTGGTCGGTGCCCTTGTGTTTGGGCATCACCGCCAGCATCCGCTCAAGCGCGAGAATCTTCTCTTCCGCGGTCTTGGCCTCCCGGTACCACTGTTCGGCCTTGAAATAATCTGGAGTCAAATTCGCCGGCATAATCACAATACAATATACCATTCACGCAATTTGAAATCAAATCTCAGCAACTTGCAGATTGAAACGCAAATTGTGCCAAAAAAAAATTCGGCCAACAGCGCTGATATATCCGCGTAAAGCAGCATCTTTGGAATTTATCCTGTATTTTTTTATTTTTTTCGCTTTTGAGGTTTGCATCATCAGGCATATTTGTTTAGTTTGGGTTTAAAAGTTACAACTGCCGAAGACGATTGAATTCGCGTTGTTGCAGAAACAGGATGAAAGGAGCATTACCATGCAGGCAAAACAAGGCGACAAAATTAAACTTCATTACACCGGTAAATTAGAAAGCGGGGACATATTTGCCAGCTCAAAGAACAGGGAGCCGATTGAATTTACGCTGGGCCAGGGCCAGGTTATACCGGGAATCGAAGAGGCCGTCGAGGGTATGCAGCCGGGAGAGTCCAAAACAGTCAAGGTCCCTCCCGACAAGGCCTACGGCCCGCATCGCGATGAACTGACGCAGGAGATTCCCAAAAAGGACATACCCGGCGACATCAGTCCGCAGGCCGGCCAGCGCCTCAACGTAAAATGGTCCGACGGCAAGGAAACGGCCGTCTCGGTAACCGATGTTTCAGAGGCCTCCGTGACCATCGACGCTAATCATCCGCTGGCCGGGAAAGACATAGTATTCGAACTGGAGCTGGTGGGCATCTCCTGAACCCGTTTTCAGGGACTGTTGTCGAAACTTTGAAAGGAGAAATATTCTGATGATTGACCTGGTGCACCCGCGCCGTGGCACGAGAAAGTGGAAATGCACTAATTGCGGGCGGGAACAATCGGAGCACAAAGCCGTAATCAGCACAAGGTGCAGAAAATGCAATAAGCCGATGCGCCCGCAAAAGAAAACGGGCCGGCGCGTCCGGCCGTAAGTTTCGCTCCTTCCGGCCGCTTCTGCCTTAATAAAACTACGCAACCTTCTCCGCAACAATATCGCCGACTTCGCTTGTCGAATAACCCATTTTGCCTGCTGCGAGTGATTTGAGTTTATTAGCCGTCACAAATTTCACTGCGTCTTCGATTGCAGTCGCGGCCTTTTGTTCGCCAAGCGTTTCGAGCATCATCGAGCCGGCGCAAATCGCCGCCAGGGGATTGATTACGCCTTTGCCGGTGTATTTGGGGGCGCTTCCGCCTATCGGCTCGAACATACTGACGCCTTCGGGATTGATATTGCCACCAGCCGCCACTCCCATACCGCCCTGAATCATCGCGCCTAAATCGGTGATGATGTCGCCGAACATATTGCCGGTGACAATCACGTCGAACCATTCCGGATTTTTGACAAACCACATACAGGTTGCGTCAACGTGATAATATTCCCGCTTGATATCGGGGTAACTCTTTTCGCCCATCTCGTGAAACGCCCGTTCCCATAAATCATAAACATAAGTCAGGACATTGGTCTTGCCGCTAAGCGCCAAGGTATTGTTATCGCCTTTGCCGCGCGCTTTCTTGCCGTATTTTTTCGCGTATTCGAAGGCGTACTTAAGGCACCTATCGACCTGAAACCGCGTATAGACCGCCGACTGCACCGCCACTTCCTGAGGCGTCCCCTTCATTGTAAAACCGCCCGTGCCCGTATAAAGGTCACCGGTGTTCTCGCGCACGACGACAAAATCGATGTCCTCAGGCCCCTTGTCTTTTATCGGCGTCGCAACGCCGGGATACAGCCGGACAGGCCGAAGGTTGATGTACTGGTCAAGCTCGAACCTCGCCTTCAGGAGTATTCCCTTTTCGAGAATCCCCGGCTTGACGTCCGGATGGCCAATCGCGCCTAACAATATCGCGTCGAATTTGCGCAGCTCCTCTACTGCGCTATCTGGCAGCGTCTCGCCCGTCCTTTTGTATCTTTCGCCGCCGAAATCGAATTCGGCCATATCAAGTTTGAAGCCGAATTTACCCGCCGTCGCTTTCAATACCTTCACCGCCTCGGCCGTAACTTCCGGCCCCGTCCCGTCTCCCGGCATCACTGCAATCTTGTAACTGGTCGCCACGTCTTAGTCTCCTTCATTTCAGTGTAATCTGTAGTTAAGTTTTGACTTTCTTAATATGCTCAAGCAGTCCGCCGTCGCGTATTATCTCCATTGCGAAATCCGGCAGCGGCTGAAATTCAATTTTTTCGCCATTGGTCTTGTCCTCGATTATACCGTGTTCGTAATCGATTTGCACCTCGTCGCCGTCGTTGATTCGCTCGACCGCGTCCCTGCTTTCCACGAGATAAAAGCCGCCGTTTATAGCGTTGCGGTAGAATATCCTCGCAAAGGTCCTGGCAATCACGGCCTGTGCCCCTGCACCGCGAAGCGCCCAGACCGCGTGCTCTCTCGACGAACCGCAGCCGAAGTCATCGCCTGCTACAACGATGTCACCTTTGCCGACCTTCTTTACAAAGTCCTTATCGAGGTCTTCCATACAATGCTTGGCCAGCTCCTTCTCGTCGTCGGTATTCAAGTATCTGGCCGGTATTATCTCGTCCGTATTTATATGGTCTCTTTTATAAACATGCGCCTTTGCCATAAAAAACCTTTCTATGAGCTTCCAACTTTCAACTTTGAACGTTCAACGTTGAATGTTCGATGTTCATTAAATATATTTTCTGCAATCAGCCAACTTACCTTCGATGGCCGAAGCCGCGGCCGTCGCCGGGCTTGCAAGATACACCTCGCTTTTCGGGCTTCCCATTCTGCCGACAAAGTTTCTGTTTGTCGTGCTGACGCACTTTTCGCCCGTCGCGAGTATTCCCATAAATCCGCCTAAGCACGCGCCGCAAGTCGGCGCGGAGATTACACAGCCGGCCTTATAAAAGACGTCGAACAGGCCCTCGTCGTCCGCCTGTTTCCATATTTCCGGCGTCGCGGGCACAACTATCGTGCGAATTTTGACCTCTTTACCTTTGAGAATCTTTGCGACAATCCTCAAATCCTCAATCCGGCCGTTGGTGCAGCTCCCGATATAGGCCTGGTCCATCGGTTTGCCTTTGCACTTGCCAATCGGCACGGCGTTACTCGGCAGATGAGGCATCGCGACCATCGGCTCTAATTTAGCGCAGTCAAACTCCTCGACCGAAGCGTATTGGGCATCGGCGTCCGACTCGAATACCTTGTAGGTCTTTTTCACTTTGAGACGCTTGTCCAAGTATTTCTTCGTTACCGCATCGAAGCCGATAATACCGTTTTTGGCGCCGGCCTCTATCGCCATATTCGTCATCGTCATCCGCGATTCCATCGACATATCCTTCAATGCCGGCCCGACGAATTCCATCGCCTTATAGAGCGCACCATCCACGCCAATCCTCGCTATCACGGCGAGGATTACGTCCTTGCTGTAAACGCCTTTCGGCAGCTTGCCGTTAAGGATAAATTTTATCGACTCCGGCACCCTGAACCAAAGCTCACCCGTCGCAATCGCCGCGGCAAGGTCCGTCGAGCCGATGCCCGTGCTGAAACACGCAAACGCGCCATAAGTACAGGTGTGCGAATCACCGCCGACGATTACCTCACCGGGCCTGATATGCCCCTGCTCAGGCAACAGCGCGTGGCATACACCCGCCCTGCCGAGTTTGTAATAGTGTTTGATTTTGTGACGCTTCGCCCACTCATCAAGGCGCTTGTGCAGCTCGGCGCTTTTGATGTCCTTTGCCGGCTGAAAATGATCCGGCGTTACGACAATCTTGTTTTTGTCGAACACCTTGTCGATTCCTTTCTCAACCAGCATCGCTATCGCAGGCGGCGTCGTCACGTCGTGACACATCACGATATCAATTTTGGCGTTGATTAATTCGCCCGCCTTTACGCTCTTTTTCCCGCTCGCTCTTGCGAGTATCTTTTCTGTTATTGTCATTGCCATAGTTTCTTCTCTTTTTGCCTTTTTATTTTTAACTTTTACCTTTAATCTATCCGCAACTTGTCAATCTTTTCCTGGAGGCCCTGGGCTGCTTTCGTAACCCCAATGCTTGTGAAAATCTTTGCCGCCCTTTGCCAGTACTCCAGCCACTTTTTTCTATCGCCCCGTTCTTTGTAAATCTTCCCAAGCTCAACACATTCTATTCCCACAAAATCCTTCTTCCCCATTCTCTCGTTTATCTTCAGCGATTTCAGAATCACCTCTTCAGCTTTGTCGAGTTTATTGGACATTCTGTAAGTTACGCCGAGATTAAAATATATTCCCTGCATCAGGTTCTCGTCTTTTATTTCTTCAACGGTCTTAAGTGCCCGCAGGTACATTTTTTCCGCCCTGTCATACTCGTCTCGTTCGAGATAAACGGACCCGAGCCCTTCGCAACAAATCACCGTCCACTCCCGGTTGTTCAGTTTCTTTTGAATATCCAGCGCCTTGCGATACATCTGCTCTGCCTGGTTAAGCTTATGTCGCTGAAGATATACGTTTCCGAGGTTTCCATAATCTCGTGCCATACTTTTTGGGTCGCCCTCGGCTTCGCTTTTTTTCAGCGACCTTAAATGAAGCCGTTCTAACCTTGCAAGCTCGCCGTTATCCCGGCAGCATTCTCCGCACTGTTTTTCCCCCGTCTTATTTCTTCTTTCAACGTTTTTCAGGCACGAGCGGGATTCCGTTTTTCGTTTTTCAGTTTTCCTTTTCACTTTTTACCTTCTACTTACTTCGTATTTCGAATTTCGATATTCGAATTTTCTTCTACCTTGCCACAAGAACACCGCCGAAAACTATCATTAAGCTGCCTATCAATATTCTCACGGCTCCCGCCAGATTAGGTATCTCCTTCAAAAGCATAATACCCAGCATCACCGCTACTAACGTGTTGCAGTTGAAAATCGGAACTGCACGGGCCACGTCGGCCCCCGCCCTGAAGGCAAACAGCGAGAACACCATCCCCAGAGCCCAAAGCAGTCCCTGTGACACGCCCGCTATCGCCGAAGGTACCGTAATCGCCGGTCTGGGCCCTTCGCCGAATACCCAGTATATTCCGACGACGATGATTATCCCGCCGAGCATCAGCAGCGCCGACCATTTAGGCCCCAAGCCGCAATACTTGTCCGAGGTCGCCACCTTCGCTACCACTATATAGCAGCCCCAGCAAACCATTGCCAGCAATGCGAAAACAACCCATGTCTTCATTTATCACCTCTAACAAACTCCAAAATCAAATTTTTGCACATGTTTAAAACGGCATCGCGAAGCGATACCACAATTCTTGTCCGCCATAGCTGAAAGCGACGGCGGATTACTTTTTGCATTTTAAATTTTAACTTTCTTACAGCTCTACCCTGACGCTGGGTTCATCGCTTTGGCCGCTTCTTGCGACCATACGGTTTATCGCGTCGATATACGCTTTTGCGCTTGCCTCGATGATGTCGGTGGAAATGCCTCTGCCGACAAACATTATGCTGTCCGATTTAATCTTTACTGTCGCCTCGCCAAGCGCCTCTTTGCCGCTGGTCACGGCGCGTATCGAGTAGCTGTCAAGCTCAGGCGAGAATCCCGTCGCCTCGCGTATCGCGTTATAGGCCGCATCGACCGGCCCGTCGCCTTCGGCCTTTGCCTCTTTGGTTTCTTCTTTGCTCTTTATCTTCACCGTCGCCTGCGGAGCATTGCCCGTCTCGATGAGCACCCGCAAATATACAATCTCATACGTATGCTCGACGGTCCTTATCTGGTCGTTGACAAGTGCGGCAATATCATCATCAAAAACCTCCGTTTTTTTGTCCGCCACCTCAAGAAACTTCTGATACAACTGCTCAAGCTGCGATTCCGAAACCTTATACCCAAGCTCAGTCAACCTGTGTTTAAGCCCGTGCCTGCCGGTTCTCGCGGTCAGCACAACCGCACTTTGAGGTGAACCGACGTCTTCCGGCCTCATTATCTCGTAAGTCAGCGGGTTTTTCAAAAAACCGTCGACGTGGATTCCGCTACTGTGCGCAAAGGCGTTAACGCCGACCACCGCCTTATTCGGCGCAACCATTATCCCGAGCGTTTCGGAAACCATTTTGCTTGTTTTATACAATTCTTTTGTGTTTATTCCCGTCTCAAGCCCGAAAAAATCCCTGCGGGTCTTTATCGCCATCACCGCCTCTTCCAGCGAGGCGTTGCCCGCCCGTTCGCCGACACCGTTGATCGTGCATTCAATCTGCCTTGCGCCGTTTCTCACACCGGCAAGCGTATTTGCCACCGCCATTCCCAAATCATCATGACAGTGAACGCTTATGACTGCCTTTTTGGCATTAGGGACCTTTTCGAAAATGCCGGCAATCAGTCGGCCGTACTGCTCGGGTATCGAATAGCCGGTCGTGTCGGGTATATTCACGGTTGTCGCGCCCGCGTCGATTACCGCCTCGATGACCCTGTAGAGATATTCCTTTTCTGCTCTGCCCGAGTCCTCGCAGTAAAATTCGACGTCATCAGTGTACTGCCTGGCGAGCTTTACGGCCTTTACGCCCATCTCAATGACTTTTTCTTTCTTGTCCTTGAGCGTTTTGCCGTATTTTTCGTCCTTGAACTTGTTTGCGATGTGAATATCGCTGATTCCAAGGCCGGTATGTATCCTGGCCTTTTTGGCTTTTTTGAGGGCCTTGCCCGCGGCGTCGATGTCGGCCTTAACCGCGCGCGAAAGCCCGCAAATCGTGGGCCCTACAATCTGCCGGGCGATTAAGCTCACCGCCTCGAAATCCTGCGGCGACGAAATCGGGAAACCGGCTTCAATCACGTCAACGCCGAGTTTGGCAAGCTGGGCAGCAAGCTCGAGCTTTTCGCCCGTGCCTAATCTTGTGCCCGCGGCCTGCTCGCCGTCGCGTAAGGTCGTGTCGAATATCAATACCTTGTCTTCCATCGTTCTATCTCCAGATTTTTAGCCATTCTCAGCCCCCGGTTTATGGCTCGCAGGGGGCAGGCACGGCTGTTTTTACTTGAACCTGTTATTATCCGCGAAATCGGCGTAAATGCCAGTAAATACCGCTTTCGCTGAGTTAAAAGGGGGAAATTAAGTTGTGGTAGTACGGTTTTCTGCGCCTTAGCGGCGCAGCAACAGTGTAAGGGCCAGCCGGCCCGTTGGAATGGAACGAACTATTACGCCTGTATTCATATCAGTTTATATTATACGTATCGGGTTCGGGGATGCAAGAGAAATTTGTTTAAAAATTTGGGATTTAGATATATTACGCATTAACACTATAGTAGGAAGACAGTATCAGAAAGAACCGTTGTTTACCATTCCAACGGGGGCCGCTCTTTGTACCTAAATAAGGGGATATGCGTTTCTATTGCCCAATCCTCTTTCCAGTTTAACTGATAACCAAGTTGAACGAATCCTGGGAACCATGCCAAAGCCAAGCTCTCACCATTAATGTGCTCTTGGGGTGTTGCATCTGCTCTTACAACTACATCGCCAAGTTTGTGTTTATTGCCTGTAAAAATATCGGGAAGACTAATCTCTGATATCCAAATATATTCAGGCAAGCCCTCCAAGCATTTTTTTTGTTCCACGGTTATCTTTTCATTGTGAATTTGAATATATTTCAAGTAATTGTCTTTAGATACGAGTAAAGTGCGGCAGACAAGATTGTTTTGCCCTTTCATTCGATCGTGCCATTTTCTTCCCTGATTAAGATTTACATTATTGATGAGCCACCTGGCCCATAACATAGCAAGTTGCTCGGCATGATAGCCAGGGAGTGCAACCTCTTTCGGGACAATTGAAATCGCCATGCCCACATGTAGATTGGGATTCTTTACCGGAACAATAAAGTTACGAACCGCATCGGACGGGAGCGTACTGTACATTCCATAATTGTCGTCGCTAATGATGTAGTGGCAGCACCATTCCGCCGTTGGGATATATGTTGTTATGGGATAATTGCCGTATCCACGCCGTGCTTCGGGTTCCCATCTATCAGAATTTATTGTATGTCCAAGAACTGTCACGACATGACCACCAAGGGATTTGATTTTGTCGTCCCATCTCTCCAAACCAAGTATTGTCGGAAAGCCCGATTCCAAAGAAGGGTACATAAAATGGTCGTATTCGATAGCAGTGTTCACAAAAAAATTTGCGCTGTGGAAATGAAGGCCCAAACTCTGCACTACTTGTTTCATCTGTTCTATATTGAGCCCTCCTCGAGGATTATAATCGCTCAAATGCAATGAGTCGTTGATATATCTGTTAGTGAGCTTAGGGGTACTCAACATATCTGAACTATTTACTGCGGTTCGCAAAGCAGCGTGAGCACACACGCTCGTTAATCCATTTTGATGAGTGAAAAAACTCCCTGGTAACGAAAATGGTCGGCAGTGTTCTTCTGTACCCAATACGGTCTCGAAGATTTTTGAATTATGCAAATAGTAATTGGTTATCGGCACAATGTAAATTTCGTCATCATCAGGAATGATTACAACCGAAGGCGGACGAACAACAGATTCCAGCATAAATGTAAACTGATCCCTACCAGGAGCTCTTACTTTAGCAATCACAGCATACCCGAGTATGTGGTTCTCAGGTAACTGATCTTTATCATTCCAATCTAATGATTCGGGTAATGAGGCAAAAAAAGTCAGTCGTTCTGCTGTAATATCAACGTTATCGGATTTGAGATGAATCCGAAGCATATTTCGTTCATCCAAGAGTTCATCATTCAAAATCAACTCCTCGTGGACGTACGAACATGCATGCATCTTTCGCATCAAAGTGCAAAAGCGGTGAAAAGGCTGATTATTCGGGCCTTCCCAAATAGATTCGATTAACTCGAAAAAGGAAACGGCTTGAGGATTGCAGGGTTGAATTTTTTCGATCTTTAAGGCGAAAGCATCCTTCATGGGCGTGGCATTTTCCTATCTAAATCCCTTCTCTGTTCCTTGTTACTCCTAAGTGGCTTTACTTCGGCATTATCCACGCGCGCCCAGTGGCTTACCAAGTACCCAGTGAGTTGCACTTGATCTCTCGCTCCAATCGAAAAGCTCTTTAAGCAAAACTTTTTCCCGGTCATTTATCTCAAATTGCTCTTGGCTAGGCTGGCGCGAGATTTCCGAAGTTGTATTTCGGCTTGTCTTTTTATTATTAGGGAAACTACTTTTAACTTTACCCTTACACATAAACAATCTCCCTATCGCTGTCTAAATCCTCTATTTTAGACAACAAGCTATGCCGCTTTAATTGTCTAGCCACTATACAATTTCGTGGCTTTAGATGCCAAGAAAAAGTTGAAAAATCTAATATAATAAAACACCAAAACCTTCTAAGTACTTTATTATATTATACTTATAAACTCAAAGTCAACAAGATTTACCTAAGTTTTTTCCTGCTTTTACGTGTTAATTTGCCTATCTAATGCGTAAAACCTGTTCAATTAATGGTTTAGTAAGCTTGAGCATCCGGTTACTAATCTCGTAATTTCCCTCATAAATACGTTTGCTACTGGAAGTTAAGGCACGCAAACTCTCCAAAGTATTTTCTGGCGGCGGTGTCATACGCTTTAGCGGCCTGGCGTTCGGATTTGAATTCGCCGAGCTGGATAATGCGGCCACTGACGGAAATGCAGGCACGCCAGCAATTTCTCCGTTTACGGAAAGAGACGCCTTTGTATTTGGAGGATTTCCTTCGGCGAGGGGATTTTCTTCGGTTTCGGCCATTTTCGACGTAGGTGGCGAGGCGAAGATTGCAGCGGCGATTATCGAGGGTATCGTGATTAATGTGGTCAACGAGCAGGCCGGGCGGGGCGTTTAGGATTTCGCGATTCATCTGGATAGTTTTAGAGGGGTAAACCTCTTCGACGGAAACCCTTCGGCAGGCGTAGAAATAGCCGTTATTCTCGACGACGTGCCAATTGAAATTGTTTAGCCAGAGGAAGTCGGGCGGGTCCACGATGGCGAATTTGCGTTTTGTGAGTGGGATGAGGCGGACGTCCTGTCTGAGCCGGATGCGATGATACGTCAGCAAGGGGAAGAGCAGAAGGCGTTCGAGCCAGCGAGGAGTTTCGACTTTGAACCGGAAAGACATACTCCGTCCCCGTGGGTGTGAATGATAATTTTCGGAATCTCGCACAAGGCGAATCATCCGAGAAGGACCCCAATGCCCCTCTATCCTATGGCGCGAACTTGCGCGCTTTTGACGAAAAATCACGATTTTTCGAAGGGTCGGAAATGCTTAAGTGCTGACAGTATAAGGAGATAAATTTTTTTATTTTTTTCGGATTTGGCCCAAAATGACTTGCGCGCTTTTGTCGAACAGTTGTATGAAACACTTGTATGAAACAACTGTTTTATCCTACAAAAGCGATGGGAATATTTCCGCCTCCCGTGGACAGGTCAAGAGCGGGTTTGGAGTAGGTCGAGGACGGCGGATTTGTCGGAGAAGGGGTGTTTTTCCGTTCCGATGATTTGATAGTTTTCGTGGCCTTTGCCGGCGATGAGGACAACGTCGTTTTGCCGTGCGGAATCTATAGCCAAAGCGATGGCTTTTTTCCTGTCAGATTCAATTTTGATTTTCGGGGAGGCGGAGTCGGTGAAGCCGGCGACGATTTCATTTATTATATCACCGGGGTTTTCGGTGCGGGGATTATCGCTTGTTACAATTACAGTATCGGCGAATTGTTCGGCGACTTTGGCCATACGGGGTCTTTTTGTTTTGTCCCTGTCGCCGCCGCAGCCGAATACGACGATGAGGCGTGCCTTGCAGAGGGGCCTGAGGGTCGACAGGACGTTACTGAGGGCGTCGTCGGTGTGGGCGTAATCGATAAGGACGGTGAATGGGGCGTCTGCCTTGACGTTTTCGAGCCGGCCTGGGATGGCGCTAAGGGAATCGAGGCCCCGGGCAACTGTTTTGATATCGAGGCCAGCGGCCAGGGCAAGTCCTGCGGCGGCGAGGTGGTTGGCGACGTTGTATCGGCCGAGGAGAGGAGTTTTGATGGTCAGCGACTGGCCCTGATAACGAAGAGTGAGTGTTGTGCCGGTGATACCGATAGAGTTGATATGGGCAGAGAGATCGGCAGGCTCATCGACGGCGTAAAAGAGGGTTTTTGCTTTTGTGGACTGAGCGATTTGCTGAGCATAAGACGACTGTTTATTAATAACGGCGGTCGAGCCGGAAGATAGGGACTCAAAGAGCTTGGATTTGGCGGCGAGGTAATTTTCGGTCGTTTTATGGTAGTCGAGGTGGTCACCGGTTAGGTTGGTGAAGGCGGCGGCCTTGAAGTCAACAGCGGCGAGGCGTCCCTGGTCGAGGGAGTGTGAGCTTGCCTCGATAACCATAAATTTCGTTCCGGCTTTGAGCATCCGTGATTGCGCCGCTGCGATAGTGAGAGGGTCGGGGGTGGTGAGGTCGGCGGGAGAGGAATCGGCGCCGGTATCGTAAACGACGGTGCCGATGAGGCCGCATTTGAGGCCTGCGGCCTGGAAGCAGGAGCGCACGAGAAAGGCAACGGTGGTTTTGCCGTTGGTGCCCGTAACGGCGAGGTTGGTCAATCTGGCGGCGGGGTCGTGATAAGAGGCCTGTGCGAGCAATGCCAGGGCAAGGGAGGAATCGGGGACGGTTATGATTTTTTTTCTGACCGCGCGTTTTAGAAAAGATTTGTAGCCCTTTCGGCAGACGACGTATTCGGCACCGGCGGCGATGGCGTGCGGAATGAACTCGCAGCCGTCGATGTTAGTGCCTTTTACGGCGACAAAAATATCGCCGGGGCCGACGAGTCGTGAATCGACCCGCACGTCCGGGCCGCCGGGCGAACGAACCAGATTCAATAAATGTTCAAAAGTCATAAAAACAGCGAATAGCGAACGGCGTATAGTTTTGGGTCATATTTTAGACAGACCGCTTGTCGGATGCAATAAAGGGTTTATACTTATGGCCTGGACAACCCGAAAACGAGGCAATTTATCATTACATTGAGGTGGAATATGAGAGCAAGATTCGCGATAGCGGCGTTTTTTCTGATTCAATCGATAGTTTCGGGTGCGCCGGCGGAGAATGTCGAGTATTACGCGGTAATGATGGAAGGGGCAAAAACGGGCTATGCGACGCACAGCAGGGTCGTGGAAAACGGGCAGGTCAAGACGACGGAGACAATCGACTTAACGATAGCCCGATTCGGAACGCCCCTTAACGTCAAGACGGTCGAGACGTGCGTGGAGACGGCCAAAGGAGAACCGATATCGTTTTCGTCTGAGCAGGACCTGGGAATTATGGCGACAAAGACCGAGGGCGTTATAGGAACAGACGGAACGGTAAAGATTAAAACATCTATGGGAGGCAATACGCAGGAAAACAGTTTCCCCTGGCCGAAGGGCGCGATGATGGCGGAAGGACTGAGAATTATTTCGAAGGAAAAGGGATTAAACGAAGGAACGAGCTATGCCGTGGATGTTTTCAGCCCCGGTATGATGTCGGCAATAAAGACGCAGGTGCAGGTAGGGGCGAAGGAGGAAGTGGACCTGTTCGGCAGGGTGGTAAAATTAACAAAGACCGAGGCGACTATGAGTATGCCGGGGATGGGGGAAATGACAACAGTAAGCTACGTTGACGAGGATTATAACGCGTTAAAGACGATACTGCCTATGATGGATATGAAAATAGAGATGATAGCTTGTGAGAAGGAATTCGCGCTGGGCGACAACGAGATGTTCGACATAGCAGACAAGATGTTCGTGGCGAGCCCCGAACCGATTGAGAACGTCAGCTCGGCGAAAAAAATCGGGTATTATCTGAAGCCGGTCGAAGGGGCGGGAGATTTTACGATACCGACCGAGGACAATCAACGGGCGGAACGGTTAGAAGACGGGTCGGTGATAGTGGTGGTTGAGCCGGTCAGCGCGCCAAAGGGGGTGAAGTTTCCTTATAAGGGAACGGACAAGGACGCTATCGAGGCAACGAAGCCGAACAGGTTTTTGCAAAGCGACGACGCGAAGGTAATCGAGCTTGCCAGGCGTGCGGTTGGCGATATGAAGGACGCAGGCGAGGCGGCAAAGAGGATAGAGGCGTTCGTGGGGGGTTACATTGACAATATGAACCTGTCGGTGGGATATGCATCGGCGGCGGAGGTGGCGCAAAGCAGAAAAGGGGACTGCAGCGAGTTTGCGGTGCTGACGGCGGCGATGTGCCGGTCGGTCGGGGTACCCTCGAAGGTCGTTACCGGTCTGGCATACGTGGATGATTTTATGGGCAGGCAGGGGTTCGGCGGACACGCCTGGACGGAGGCATACATAGGCGACAAATGGGTCGGTCTTGACGCGACGTTCAAGGCATCGGGCGGTGGATTCGACGCAGGTCACATCGCGCTTGCAAGGGGCAACGGCGAGCCGGCGGACTTTTTCGGTATGGCGACAACGTTAGGACGATTCAAAATTGTTAAGGTGATGGTCGAAGGCGACAAGTAAGACGATTAGCGGGCCCGATGTTTGGTTTCATATTCAATCGTAAAAAGCTTCTCGCGGACATCAAGCTGCTCGGCCGATGGGGCGAGCGGCGGTGTGAGAGATTTCTCAAGAACAAAGGACTCAAGACGCTCACCCGCAACTACGCCTGCAAGGCGGGAGAAATCGACCTTATTATGGTCGATAACGACCGGTCGATTGTTTTTGTGGAGGTCAAGACCCGTCTCGACGAGAAGTTTGCCCCGACGGAAACGGTAGTTAACAATACCAAAATTGACAAGATGGCCAAAACCTCGCGTTATTTTCTTTCGGTCCACGATATCAATAATCGGCCATACCGTTTCGATATTGTCACGGTAACCGTCGGCCGGCGAGGCCCGGTCGAAATCCGTCATTACAAAAACGCCTTTATACGGTAGGCAGATGAACCTTATCGATACGCATTGCCATTTGACGTTCGAGCAGTTCGCCGATATCGATGCTGTGATTCAGCGGAGTATTGCCGCGGGAGTGACGGGCTGGATAACGGTGGGGACGAACCTGGAGGACAGCCGAAAGGCAGTGGGGCTGGCGAACAGATTCGAGAATATGTTCGCGGCCGTTGCGATTCATCCGCACGAGGCCAAATCGGCCGACCAGAAAGCGATTGCAGAGCTAAAGGAGCTTGCGAAGAACAAAAAGGTGGTTGCAATCGGGGAAACGGGACTGGATTTTCATTACGATTTTTCAACGCCGCAACAGCAGCGGGACTGTTTCATAAGGCACCTGGAGATTGCGGCGGAATTGAATCTGCCTGTAATAATCCATTCGCGTGAGGCGTTCGACGAGACGCTTAAAGTGCTCGGAAACAACGGCGACATTAGCAAGGTGGTTTTTCATTGTTTTTCCGGCTCTGCGGAGCAGGCGAAAGCGGTTTTGGACAAAGGTTACTATATATCTTTTACAGGAATGGTAACGTTCAAAAACGCGGAGAAAACCCGCAAGGCGGCTACAGCCGTTCCTGTTGAAAGGTTAATGATTGAGACCGATGCTCCTTATATGACGCCTGAGCCGATGCGGAAGCAAAAGGTCAATGAGCCGGCGTTATTAGTGCATACAGCGAGTTTTCTGGCGGAATTGAAGGGGATGGAATTGACCGAATTTGCACAGCAGGTTACGGCCACAACAAGGCATTTCTTCGCGTTATAGCTTGACTTTTAAAGGCAATTCGAGTATAATACAGAATTAGCAAAATAACAGAATTACCAGTTGTTTTTTTATCTGAATTTTTGGGGCAAAGGGTCGAGGGTGAAGTATTTTTTGTTTTTATCCCTTGCAGGAGGATTTGTCTTTTCGGCTGCCGCTATCGGTGCGCCGCCTTATACGCCGAGTCAAACCACTCCGAAAGTCATTATCGAGACGATAGTAGGCGATATTACCATCGAGCTTTTTCCCGAACAGGCGCCAGAAACATGCGATAATTTTCTTCAATACGTAAACAGCGGTTTTTACGACGACCTTATCATTCATCGCGTGACAAAAAGCACGACGTTTAAGGTGGTGCAGGGCGGGGGTTATCGGCCGGGCGGCATCCTGAAGACAGAGGGCCTTCAACCGCCGATAATCAACGAAAGTCATAACGGGCGCAGCAACCTGCGGGGCACTGTCGCTATGGCGCGAACATCTGACCCGGACTCGGCAACGTCACAATTTTACATAAACGTTACAGACAATATATCTCTCGACGCCGGCGACGGATATTGTGTGTTCGGGCAGGTCATAAGCGGAATGGACATAGTTGACCAGATACAGCAGCTGCCTATATTGCCGCCTCAATATGTCAATGGTCTGACGGAGTGCCCGTACTACGGCATATACTGGGTTTACGTTTTCAGGCAGCAGGTCAGGGCGTGCGTATCACCGAGCGGCAATGACACGACGGGTGTTGGAAGCCCTGACGCGCCCTTCAAGACCATACAAAAGGCAATTGATATAATCGATGAGCCGGGCCACGTAGTTGCTGAGCCGGCTACTTATTCAGGGGCAGGAAACGTGGATTTGGATTTCAAGGGCAAGGCAATTACGGTCCGGGCGATTGAGCCACGTGACGCCAATACAGTGACAAAGACGGTTATCGACTGCCAGGGCAGCTCCGCTAACAGACACAGGGCGTTTTATTTCCATACGGGGGAAGCTACCAATTCCACGGTGAAAGGGCTGACGATTATCAACGGCTACCAGACATCGGGAGGTGCTATTTATTGTCAAAACAGCAGTCCGACGATACGAAACTGCGCTATCATAAATAACACCGCGTCGATTTCAGGAGGCGGCATCTACTGTTATAACAGTAACTCGGTAATTTCCAACTGCACTTTCAGCGCAAATACCGCCATATCGACAGGAGGCTCCATATTTTGCAATTACTATAGCGGCGTAACTGTAGGCAATTCGATATTGTGGAACAACGCAGCTGTGTTAGGGCACGAGATTGCACTGGCAAGTTCGTCGTCACCTTCGTCTATAACAGTGTCATACAGCGACCTCGAGGGGGGAAAAACAGACGCATACGCGCAATCGGGCTGTTCGGCCGTCTGGGGACCCGGGAATATTGATATTGACCCGCGATTTGTGGATGCGGCCGGCGGTGATTATCATCTACAGAGCCGGCAGGGACAATGGGAAAATGCCGGCGGATGGACGCAGGGGCAGCACACAAGTCCCTGCATCGAAACGGGTAACCCGGGCTCAAGAATAGATTTCGAACCCAACGACTGGCCCCTCCTTCGGATTGAAATGGGCGCGTATGGCGGCACAACCAAGACGAGTATTGCGCCCTCGGACTGGGGACTGCGGGCCGACATCGATAATGACGGGACAGCAAACAACGTGGATTTTGCCTGGCTTGCAAGTTTCTGGCTGGACGAGGGCGACGAACTGCCCGCGGACCTGGACCGCAGTAAAAACGTTGACATAGACGATTTGCAGTTGTTCAGCGAGGACTGGTTGAAGACATCGGCTGCGATAATTGTGAATAAGGCCGATTTTAACAATGACGGAACCATTAACATCAGGGATTTCGCCGTATTAGCGGGCCAGTGGCAGGAACAGGGAAATGATGTGACAGGCGACCTTAACGGCGACACAACAGTAAATATCTACGACCTTTACTGGTTCGCGAAGGTCTGGCTTCGCTAAGCAAATTCTTCACAATCTCTTGCAGGGGTTTGTTTTACGCCCTATCATATTTACCAAAATGAAGCCGAAAAAACTGCACGAGTGGAATTTGTCTTACAAAGAGGCGATAGAGACGCAGCGGCGATTAGCATCACGCGTGCGGTTTACCATAATTAGAAAGAAACCGAAAATAATAGCGGGGCTGGACTGCGCGTTCAGCAAAGACGGTAAAAAAATAATTGCTGTGGTTGTGGTGCTCAAATCGGATGATTTTGCGGTCATCGAGACGGCAACAGTGACACGCAAAGTTACGTTCCCATACATACCGGGCCTGTTATCATTTCGCGAGGCGCCGGCGTGTATCGGCGCTATCGAAAAAATCAAAACCAGGCCGGACGTTTTCATCGTGGACGGGCAGGGTCTTGCTCATCCCCGGCGGTTCGGAATCGCTTCACATATCGGGGTGCTTGTGGACAGACCCACCGTCGGCTGTGCAAAGGGGCGAATTCAAGATACCGGGCAGGCAAAAGGGCAAATATAGTCCGCTGACCGACAGAGATGAATTGATTGGCGCGGTTTTGCGGACGCGGACGGACGTCAAGCCGGTGTTTGTGTCGGCGGGGCATAAATGCACACTGGATGACGCGATAAATATTGTTTTGGAATGCACAACCAAATATCGGCTGCCTGAGCCGAGTCGGCTGGCACATCAATTAGTGAGCAGGGAAAAACTAAGGGTATAACGCAAACTGCTACCGGGTCAACCTAAGAATCAGGTCTTTGCGTGACGGATATTGTTTTAACAGTTCTTCTCTGTTGGCCTGCCGATAGTCATCTGGGTCGAAGCCGGGGGCGACGGTGCAGCCGAGCAGTGCGAATTTGCCGCCCGGGTTTATGAAGGCCCCCTGCCAGGTATTTTTGGGGACAATCACCTGAATTTTCCGGCCGTCGAGGACGTCGCTTCCGAGCGTGATTATTTCGGTCGAGCCGTCAGGACGAAGCTGCAGCATTGTGACGGGGTCGCCGAGATAGAAATGAAAAATCTCATCGGATTCGAGCCGGTGAAGAGCAGAAAACGTATCAGCGGTGAGCAGATACAAAATCGCGGTGGAGATATTGCGGTTGCCGGAGACATTGACGGGCAGAGCCGCTTTTTTTATTTTTTCCTCGGCGCGGTAGGTTTCGACATAGAAGCCGCCCTCCTGAGGGAGCGGCTTCATTTTGAAAAACTCAATAATCTGCTCAGCGGTCATTTTCCCGAGGTGATTTTTGCCGATTTGATAATGACCGGCTCGACGGGGACGTCCTGATGTCCGTGCTTAGAAGCAGTTTCTCCTCCGGCAATTGCATCGACAACGTCCATACCCTCAACGACTTTGCCGAAGACGGCGTATCCGGGATTTTGCGGGCCGGAGTAATCGAGATACGCATTATCAACGACATTGATGAAGAACTGGGCGGTGGCGCTGTTGGGATTGCTTGTTCTTGCCATAGCGAGTGTGCCGCGGGTATTCTTGAGACCGTTTTGGGCCTCGTTTACAATCGGCTCACGGGTTTGTTTCTGTTTCATATCGGGGGTGAAGCCGCCTCCCTGAATCATAAAGCCGGGGATAACGCGGTGAAAGACAGTCCCGTCGTAGAAGCCCTCCCGAACGTAACGCAGAAAATTGGCGCTTGTTACCGGGGCGGCGGCTTCATCGACTTCGACAACAATATTGCCTTTTGTAGTTTCCAGTGTCACCATAGTCCTCTCCTTAACAATCTTGTCCGCCTCGACAGGTTTATTATTCGCCTCGCAGCCAAAAGTCCAAAAAACAATGACCATCGATACTAAAACAAAACACCCGATTCTTTTCACACAATAGTCCATACAACACCAAGCATTAAAAATTAATAATCATTTGTCAAAGGTTAATCCCATTTATGCTTTCGCATAGAGTCGCGAATCATTTCGGCGCATTCCATCGCGGCAAGGCCTTCTTCGGCGCTGACCTCGGGGCGCAGTGACTTGTCGGCGACAGCCCGCAGGAAGGCCTCCTGTTCGAGCCGAAGCGGCTCTGCGTCGCTGACGTCGAGCTTTTCGACGTGCAGGAGGTCCTGCCAGTTCTGGGTGAGCAGAGCGAAAGTGCCGGATTTTTTGAGCTGCCTTATTTTTTCGACGACGTTTATATTCGGGTCGGCCTTGATAACGACGCCGGTTTTTTTGAAGTAGTCAACGCTGAGGTACGCCTGCGGGCTGAAGACCCGGACCTTTCGCTCGGTTTTCAGGGCAAGACGGGAGGCGGTAACATTGGCGATACAGCCGTTGTCGAAAGTAATCCTGGCGTTACAGATGTCCTCGGTAGCGGGATCGATAACACCTATGCCGACGGCCTCGACTTTCGATACCCTGCCTGCCGCAAGCGACAGGATAATATCGATATCGTGAATCATAACGTCGAGAACAACGCTGACGTCGGTTGAGCGAAAAGGATACGGGCTGATGCGCGCCGCTTCGATGAACTTCGGCTCGATTTGGAGACGTTTGATTGCCTGGACAACCGGGTTGCAGCGTTCGGAATGGCCGACGGCAACAAGACAGTTGTTTTGCCTGGCGAGGGCAACGATATTCTTTGCCTGGCTTGTGTCGGAGGCGAGGGGCTTTTCTATGAGGACGGGAATGCCTGCTTGAATGAAGGGCCTGGCGAGCGCGAAATGGTCGCTGGTCGGTGCGGCTATGGTGACGGCGTCGACTTTGCCTATAAGCTCGGCGGCGTTTGAAATCGCCTCACAGTTATATTTTTTAGCAAGGCGCTTTGCCCTGTCGAGGTCGATATCGACTATGGCGGTGAAATTGCTTTGGGGCAGGTCGGAATAAACCCGGGCGTGGATTTCGCCCATTTTGCCGGCGCCAACAACTGCGGTGCGAAGCTTATCCATAAAAGGCCCCTGACACTTTTTTTACCTGAACGTTTCGAGATATCTACCGAAGCGATGCTCGCTGCTTTTGATAATAGCGTCGAGCATATCGCGGACGTTTTCGTCGAGGCCGGTTTCTTCGGCCATTTGCTTTGCTTTTTGCAGCAGTGGTATTTTTTCGTCGCGGTAGAGACTTTTATAGGCATCGAAGATTGCCTGCTGCTGCTTTTCGTCAAGTCCTGCGCGTTTGAGGCCTCGTTTATTGACGCCCCGAACCTCAGGCGGATAATGGCCGCTGACGATAAGGAAAGGAGGAACGTCTTTGTTTATACCGGCCATACCGGCGGCGTAGCACCATTTGCCGATGGTAACAAACTGATGAAGCAGGACTACGCCCGAAAGCCAGACGCCGGTTTCGATTTTGCAATGGCCGCTAATCTGAGTGAAGTTGCTAAGGACGGTCTTGTCCTCGATTATACAGTCATGGCCTACGTGGACGCCAATCATAAGCAGGTTATTATTGCCGATTTTAGTCAGGCCGTCGTGGTGCATACTCGGATGAACGGTAACCTGCTCGCGAATGGTGTTGTTGTCGCCGATTACCAGGCCGCCGAGCTTGGTATCGGAATTGAAATTAAGAATCTGGGGGATGCCCCCGATAACGCAGTTGGGGAAGAAATGATTGCATTTACCGATTCGTACGTTTTGATTAATAACGACGTTGGCCTCAAGAACCGTGCCTGCGCCCAGATGCGAGGAGCCGCCGACGAAGCAGTTCGGCCCGATTACGACCCCGTCTTCCAAAAACGCGCTGTCTTCAATTACCGCAGTAGGATGAATTCGTTTCATCTTGTTACTCCGCAGAAGAACATTCTATTGCGTCAAACATTTCATATCCTGTCGTTATCAACGAGCATAAACTTGATTTCGCATTCGGCGACAAC
This sequence comes from uncultured Pirellulales bacterium, assembly GCA_964536225.1. GTDB lineage: Bacteria > Planctomycetota > Phycisphaerae > Sedimentisphaerales > Anaerobacaceae > Fen-1362. The sequence continues at coordinate 64,842 of CAZHVR010000001.1, read as the reverse complement.
GGCGTCGGCAACCATCGCTTTGCACCGGCAGTGGGCGGTCTTGGTATGGCTTTTTACGGTTTCAGCGACAAGGACAATCTGGTCGCCGGGGACGACTGCCTTTCGCAGTTTTACGCCGTCCATACTGAGCAGGACGGCCAGTTTTCCGGTATGTTCGAGCCGCTGGGCAAAAAGCAGTCCCGAGAGCTGCGCCATCGCCTCTACAATCAGGACACCCGGCATAATGGGCGTGCCGGGGAAGTGCCCCTGGAAAAACTGTTCATTGAAGGTCACATTTTTTATTCCCTTTATGAAAGAATCACCTTCCAGCTCGATTACCTTGTCAACGAGCAGGAAAGGATACCTGTGCGGCAGGATTCGGGAGATTTGGCGGATATCGAGCAGGGCGTCAGTGCCGAACTTTGCGGCCCGCTGGCGCCGCTCGGCGGCCTCGTAGAGCTTATGCGCGAGCTGCTGATTGAGCGAATGGCCGCTTTTGTAGGAGACGATTCTGCCTTTAATGGGCCTTCCCACCAGGGCCAGGTCACCTACGAGGTCGGCGATTTTATGCCTGACGCATTCGTCGGGAAACCTGTAGGAGTTTTTGATGGGGCCGTCGGAGCTGATTACGAGAATGTCCCTGGGAGAAAGGTGCGTCCCCATTCCGCGCGCCTGGAACTGCATCGCCTCGGCTTCAAGCAGAAAGGTCCTGGCGCGTGCGAGGTTTTTTTCGAAACCTTCGGAAGTAAGACGGAAGCTGAAAATCTGCCTGCCGATGCCGGTGTGGCCACCGTAGTCGAGGTCGTAGGTTATATTGAGTGCATCGTCGTGATATGGCAGGGCGTAAATAGAGGCATCGCCGGCGGTTATGGAAATCGGCTCATCAATCGTGAACTCCTGTCTGGCTGACTGCTGCTCGACAAGGCCTGCTGCGGTCAATACCCTGAAATACTCGCTGCTGCTGGAATCGGGGCCGGGCAACTCGGGGGCGTTGACCTCGATAATAAGATTGTCAATTTCAAGGGCGCTAACGGCGGCCAGACAATGCTCGACGGTTTCGATGCTGACAGGCCCTTTTTTAATGGTGGTGCGTCTGGAGCGTTCCGCGATATTGGGGGCAACGGCCCTGATGCGAACCGGCTCAGACACATCGGTACGAACGAAGACAATCCCCGTATCGACCGGTGCGGGCCGGAAAACAGCGGTCGCGTCCTTGCCGCCGAAAAGGCCTTTGCCGCTAATCGACGTCTGGTTTGCTATTGTCTTTTGAAGCTTCAAGTTTATCCACCTTTGCAGACAATTTTCTGAATTGTTCTATAAGTTTGGGCAGTCGCTGCGTACAGGCCCAGACGCGCAACGCCTCTTTGAATTCTATGGCGGGATAGCCCAGCACCTGCATACCCGGACCGACGCTTTTTAACACGCAGCCGCGAGCTCCGACTATAGCACCGTCGCCAATTTCGATATTGTCGCTAACTCCGACCTGGCCTGCGAGGACAACGCTGTCGCCTATTTTAGCGCTGCCGGCTATGCCTACCTGCGCCACTATAATACAGCATTTGCCGATGACGACGTTATGGGCTATCTGAACGAAATTATCGGTTTTAGTTCCCGCGCCTATTCTCGTTTCACCGAATTTGGCCCTGTCAACACAGCAGTTGGCCCCTATTTCGACAAAGTCCTCGATGACAACAACGCCATTATGAGGAATAAGCCGGTGAGCACCGTCGATGAATGCATAACCAAAGCCGGTTGAGCCGATTGTGGAGTTGGCCTGAATGACGACGGAATTGCCGATGGTGCAATTATGATAAATTACGACGTTACAATCGATACGGCAGTTTTCGCCGATTCTGGAGTTCTGTCCTATTTTGCAGCCGGCTGCTATAGCCGTATTATCGCCGATTTCGACTCCGTCTTCGAGAAAGACAAACGGGCCTATCGAAACATTTGTGCCGAATTTTACCTTTGGCGCCACTACAGCAGTTTTGTGAACGCCCGGCGCCGGCGGCTGGAGCTTCGGAGCAAAAATTTCAAGCGACTCGATAAGGGCCGCATTAACGTTTTTGACCACTAATTGAGACATCGCGACGCCGGTAACGGCTTTGGCGACTATACAGGCACCGGCACGGGAGCTTTTCAGGTCGGCCAGATGCTTATCATCGGCAAGGAAGGTCAGCGTGGTCTGGTCAGCGGCGCCAATAGGCCCGACCGAGCGAATGAGACCGCAGCCGGAGTTTCCCGCGGAAGCGGGAATTAACTCGGCCTTGAGCCGTAAGCTGAGTTCTTTGACTGTTAGCTCCATATCCGTCTCTTGTCACTGCGGCCGGCAATTCTGCCCACAGGTCAAATTTTTACATCACATCGACTTTTGCCAGGACCGCGTCGGTAATATCCTCGCAGCCGGCGCTGTAGAGGACTTTGTGCGTGCTGATTGTCAGCGTAAGCTCGTTGGCGCTGGCCGCGGGCAGCTCCGGCTCGCTTTTTTCGAGCACCAGACCGAGACCTTTTTCTTTTGCAACCTCGGCAGTGGCGGTAATAACGTCATTAAACAAGCTCTCAATTATTGTCTGTTCGCGTATATCCATCTGGCGTTTGAAGAATTCCTGCTGCGCCTGCAGTTTTGCCTGCTTTTCAAGTATTTCCTTCATTGACGACAAATAATCGTCGCTGCCGGGTTTTAACGTCTTTAGTCCGGTTTTATCGAGGTCGATTTCCTTTGATAGTTTCTCAAGCTCGGTGTCCAATTTGTCACGTTCCCCGGCAAGCTGCTGTCGGTATTTGACGTTGCGTTTGCAGTCCTGGAAAATTTTTCGGACGCTGACGACACCGATTTTAGGGCACTTAGATTCCTGGGCGGTGGCGGCCTTTTCGGCCCCGGTCCCAAACTCTGCAAAAAGCAACCCTGCCCCAAGAACAACCAGGGCCGTCATAAACAGCTTAAACTTCATAATTCATCCTTTCTTTTAGTATTACAATACGATATACACACGACGCACAATGGGATATTCTACAATTATCTGAGAATTTCGCAATGAGCAGGACAAGGGAAATGAAAAGGCGCTCGACACAACCGGAATCAGAACAGGGTCCCGACTGAAAAGCTGAAGGCCTGGGTTTCATCCTCTTCGTCTTTCATCAGGGGGGCCGCCAGCTCGAACCGCATAGGGACCGGCCCGAACCACTGAGGTACCATTATCTGGATGCCAGCGCCTGCGCCGACGCGAACGCCGCCGGTATCGATAAGACCTGAGTCAATGAAAAACAGCGCTGCGACGCTATCGCCGACGAGCGGGACGGTTATCTCGGCGTTCGCGAGTAAAATAAAGTCGCTGCCGACGGGGTCTTTTCGCTCGGGCGTGAGGTTGGGGTCGACGTTGGTCTCGAGTCCCCTAGTGCTGACGCCTCGATATTGGAAGCCGCGAATGCCGTATGTGCCTGTGCCTCCGGCGTAGAATTTTTCAAAGGGCGGGGCATTACCTACGGCGGCAGCGCCGAGGAGCTTGGCGGCGAGAACCGTTTTTCTCTCGGCTATGTCCTCGGTAAGCGTGTAGTATTTTCTGTAAACGGCGCTGACGATTCCGAAGGTGTGGTCGCCTGCAACCTGCTCGTAGCTAAGGTCGAAAGCATGGCCTGTCGAGGGATTGAACGTGTTGTCAACGAGGGTCCTGCCAATCCCGACCTTGATACCGGCGAGAAGATTGCCGCCTGCGACTTCCTTTATTTCGACCGGGGCGTCTAAATCAACGTTTTTGACATCGACGTTTTCGACACGGAAGCCGATGCTGCGCCGCCAGTTGTCTTTGTATCGTTTTTCGAGCGCGACAAAGCCCTTGGTCCTTTGCTCATCGTATGATTCGCGCCATCTTTCCCAGCTTGAGCCCAGCACGTTAAGCGAGGTGGGTTTATCATTTAGATACGGCTCAGTGAAGCTGACGAGATACTGACTGACCTCTGTGCCGGGCTGCAGGGAAATCCGCAGCGTCTGGCCCGCACCCCTGAAGGCCTTTCCCGTAATAAAATCAGCGAAACTTTTTGGTCTGTCGCTGATATCAAAGTTTCTCTGCTCGAAGGTAAACTGGCCGATGACGCCAGCGTCGGAGCTGACGCCCGCACCGAGCATAACCATACCGGTTTTCCCCTCGATGATATTTACCCTTGCGTCTTTTTGTCCCTCGACGGGGGCCTGGGCCGGTGTAATTGTAGCCCCGTCGCGCTCAGTCAGCAGCGACCTCTGAAGGATTCTTTCGAGCTGGCCCTTACCGTCGCCCTGGGCGATATCAGCGTTGTACCAGTCGCCCGGCTGGAAATCATACTCGTCAAGGATTCGCCGAACGACCTTGTCGCGGGTGTTTTCATTGCCGGTGATAATAATCTGACCTATGCGAAAGCGCTGTCCTTCTTTTACGTTGTATTCGACGGCAACGGTTTCGCCGGAGACAAACTTAATGCTTCGCTCGACCTGGGCGTCGATGAAGCCGTTTTCCTTGTAGGTTTTAATAAGCTGCTTCGTATCTAATTCTGCTTTTTGCTCGTTGTATGTCTGGCCTTTCTGCAGAGAGAGCTGCTCGTAGAGTTTCTTGTTATCGAACTGGCTGTTGCCAGAGAAAATAATTTCTTCGACCGAATAAGCGACCCCTTCGTCGATTACAAAAATGATTTTTACTTTTGTCCTGTCGGTGTTGAACCGGCGCTGCGCCTCGACTTTGGCGTCGAGGAAGCCCCTCTTCTGATACGCCTGCTGTAATCTGGACACGTCCTCGGCAAGACGCTGCTCCTGATAGAATTTGCGGAACACCAGCCAGGTCCGCGGTTTGGTCTTGACTATTTTTTCCAGTTCACCTGTCTTGATGGCCTTATTGCCCGTGAAGCTGACGGAAGCGATTTTTACGCGAGGGCCTTCGTCGACGGTGTAAATCAACCTGCCCTGGGCTGTTTTTTCGGTATCGAGCGAAACTTCGGCATACGAAAAACCGTTTTTGCTATAGAACTCGGCGATTGTGGACGTATAGGTCTGCGCAAGGACCGGGTCGAGGTAGTCGCCGACCTTGAAGCCGAGTTTTTCCTTAAGCTTTTTGTCGCTGTAGGCCTTATTGCCGACGAATTCAATCGACCTGATGATATTTTTCTCGACGACAACAAAGGTAAGCTCTAATTGTGAGTCAACCTGTTTGGTGTTGTAGTAACAGTATTCGACGCCGGGAATTTCGGCTATTCGCTTGGTGTCCTCGGTTGCAACGTCGGGACTAAATTGGCCGCCCTGCCTCGAACGGACCTTTGCCAGAACGGTGGAGGTATTAATATTGACGCTTCCCTCGACGCGGATAACGGCTATTGTCTGAGCCGCCTTACCCGGCTTGCTTTCCGGCGAGGTCTTGTTTTCATCGGACTCGTCAGCAAGCCCATCTCCCGGCGAAGCCGGGGGTACAGGTAAACCGGCAGCGTTCGTTTCGGCAATCTCCGCGTCCTGCTGCTGCCCGCCGGACGGCGAGGTTTCGCCAAAGGCGGACAAGACAGCCCCGATATATCGGGGCTGCGCGCAAACCAGGAGGCAAACTAAAAATATACAAACCTCACACCAAAGCTTTTTCACTTTTACCTTTCAATCAAAAAGGCGCTTCTTCCCCAGCCGACATATCCCGAGCAGGGTCGAGGGATTCCTGCTGCAGGGATGCGGAGGGCCCTGCCTGAGCGGAATCGTAGGGCTCGCCCGCGAAAGAGGCATTTTCAAACCGCGTGAATTTTTCCCTGAAGACAAGGTTTACCGTGCCGGTCGGGCCGTTTCGCTGTTTGGCGACGATAATTTCGGCGGTATTGTTCGGCTCGTAATCTTTTTCTCCGCGGTGATAATAATCCTCGCGGTGCAGCAGCATCACGACGTCGGCGTCCTGCTCGATACTGCCGCTTTCACGCAGGTCGCTCATTCGAGGCCGATGACCTTCTCGCCCCTCGGGGGAACGGTTCAACTGACTGAGCACAACAACCGGGATATTCAGCTCTCTGGCAAGGGCCTTAAGGTATCGCGATATCGTCGTTATTTCCTGCTGACGGGATTCCACACGGCCGCCGAGGTGCATCAATTGCAGGTAGTCGATTATGACGCAGCGGATGTCATGCTGGCTTTTCAGCCGTCTGGCCTTTGCGCGCAATTCGAGCGGCGTAAGCGTCGATGTGTCATCGATATATATAGGCGCCGAAGACAGGACGCCGCAGGCGTCAACGAGCTTTCGATAATGGTCAGTAGAGAGCATACCCTTTCGCACGAGCTGGCTTTCGATTTCGCTGGCGCCGCACAGGAAGCGTTCTGCCAATTGCTGCTGGCCCATTTCGAGAGAGAAAATACCGATGGGTATTTTTTCGAGCACGCCGACGTGCTCTGCGATATTGAGGGCAAGGGAGGTTTTGCCCATACTGGGCCTGCCGGCAACGATAATCATTTCGCCGTTCTGCAGGCCGCAGGTCATTTCATCAAGCTCGAAGTAGCCGGTGGGAATTCCCGTGACGTGCTTGCCTTCGCGTTTTTCGATAAGCTCGTAGGCGCGCGTCACGAGGTCTTTTATTGCGAAGGCCTGGCCCGAGGTGCGCTTGTCGGTTATTGCGAAGATTCTACTTTCGGCCTCATCGAGTTTCTGGACGGCTTCGCCGGTGACATCGTAGGCGTCGTTGAGTATTTCGGTGGCGGTCTGGATAAGCTCGCGGAGCAATTGCTTGTCTTTTACTATGTTGGCGTAGTAGCCGACGTTTGCGGAGCTGGGGACCGAGTTGAAGATTTTGCCTATGTATTCGACGCCGCCGATTTGCTCTAATTGTTTTCGTCTTTCAAGCTCGTCTCGCAAGAGCACGCCGTCGATGCCCTCGCCCCTGTTTTTCTCATACAGGGCGATTATCGCTTCGTAAATCAGCTGGTTTTCAATCCGGTAAAAGCTATCGCGGTTGAGGATTTCGACAACGTGGCCTATGCAGGCAGGGTCGATAACCATCGAGCCGAGCACCGCCGCTTCGGCAGCAAGCGATTCAGGCATAGCCCGGCCGGTCAGGTCGCTGCGTTCAGCGTTCAGATTACGGCGTTCGGTTTTTTCCGTCCGCTGTGCGCTATCCGCTGTTGGCTGCTGCTTAAGCGGCTCGACACGCTTTCGAGCGGGCTTTCCTGTATTTTCCTTGGTCGTTCCTGCCATTTACCATCATCCTGATAGTTACCCGTAACAGCACCGCTGTGAAAGCCGAGCCGCCAGGTAGGTAAGGAATTGTAGAGCAGAAACACCCCCGCTGTCAAAACTTTTGTTTAGCCAACTGGATGTCGCGATTAGAATCCCTCAAGCCAGTCGTTGGCCATAACGGCAAAGTCGGCTACATCGACCTGGCCATCGCCATCAGGCATAGGTGAAATATCCGCGGAACATATCGGCAGCCCTATTTTTAACCATTGTCCGGTAAAATCTAACAATTCTTCAATATCATTTGTGATTCCCCATTGGTCTGCGAAAACGTCGAAGTCGGCAAAATCGACTATTCCGTCACCGGCCGGAGGCGGCGCCAAATCCGCCGGTATCTCATAGAACAACCACTGTCCGCATAATTCCGCAAGGTCAAAATTGTCCACACCATCAGGACAAGTAATATCGCCTGACAAATATTACCATGCCAGCTTGGGATATTCCATTCCTTCATTACACAGCCGCCAGATGTCTTCATAACCATTGGCTGTTTCATCGACAAAATCCCAGCTTATAAAATTGCTCGACTGTTTCATTTCCCCATCCGTCAATGGCTCACCATACCCATTATCCGGCCCGCTTGTGGCAAGAAAATAACAGTTAAATATATTGCCACCAGACATATTTTCTCCCAAAAGCCCCCCGATGTTGAATGAATAATCCCCACCGGTAACATTGCCTATTGAATAGGAATTACTGATATTGCCACTTATATAGCCACTGTTCAGTCCCACCAGTCCACCAAGACCACGTGCATCATTTCCACCAGTTACATCGCTATTCGAAAAGCTATTGTTGATATTACCGTCATTCCCTCCCACCAAGCCACCGAGGAAACCTGCAACATTTCCGCCTGTAGTGTTACCTGTCGAAAAGCAATTATTGATAGTGCCACCCCAATTGTAACCGACTAACACACCGACGTAATCTGAATAATTTCCGCCGTTAATATTGCCTGTTGAACATGAATTTTCGATATTACCACGGTTTATTCCCACCAGTCCTCCGAGATAGTCAGAATTATATCCGCAATTTATGCTGCCTATCGAACATGAGTTGCTGATATTGCCAAGGTTATAACCTACCAGACCGCCAAATGCGTATGGATTAGTTACTCCTAAGATGGTAACAGTCGCGTAGCAATTGCTGATACTGCCTTGATTTCCTCCTGAAAGACCTCCTATACAGTATGCATAGTATGAATTATCTCCGGCAGTTATTCTGACGTTTATAAGCTGGAGATCTCTTATCTGGCCAACACATACTGACCCAAACAAACCCAAAAAGTCGTTTCCTGCTCCATTAGTATTTATAGTAAGATTGGTAATTTTATGACTCGCTCCATCGAATACCCCTGTAAAATCTTTACCGTCGAAAGGCCAGTTTGAATTGTTTGTATCGTATGCGATTACGGCAGTAGTGAATATCTTTCGTCCGGGCAGGTTGGGGTCCAGGTCGATATCAGCGGTCATAATGAAACATTTGTTATAGTCGTTGGTATCGGCTGCAAGGGTCAAGAGGTCGGCGACGTTTGCAATCTGGTATGGGTCGTTGGGGTCGCCAGAGCCGCCGGAGTATTTTGCGAGACAGGGATAGGCCAAGATGAGAACCATCAACGTCAGGACGGCCTTTTTCATCATAAAATCCTCTGCCGTCCCCCCAATAATAAATCGGGTATTATTATACTCAAATACGGGCCGAATCGCAAGGGAAAATTGGCATCTCCTCAACTCAGTTACAGGTGGATTTTGAATCGTAGCACGTGCTTCCAGCCCGTGCGCTGTTTTATTGCACGGCCAGGATGGCCGTGCTACGACTTAACGTTGCCGCCGCAATCGGGCAAGTATTGACATTTGGGGCGAGTTTCGCTACGCTCAGAGCTATTCATATCGCGTATCGCGTTGTGCGTATCGCGTATTTGCTGAAAAAGAACGATTTAGGAGAATAATTTTGAGAGTTCTTTCAGGCATTCAGCCGTCGGGCTGGCTGCACATAGGCAATTATTTCGGGGCGATGAGGCAGCATATACAGATGCAGCGTGAAAACGAGTGCTTTTTCTTCATTGCCGATTATCACGCGCTTACGAGCAACCCGTCGCCAAAGGAGGTGGCCAATTTCACCTTAGACGTAGCTATGAGTTATCTGGCGGTGGGCCTAGACCCGGAAAAGACGGTTTTCTGGCGTCAAAGCGACCTGCCTGAGGTAACGGAGCTGACGTGGCTTTTGTCGTGCGTTACGCCGATGGGTCTTCTGCACCGATGCACAAGCTACAAAGACAAGGTCGCACAGGGCCTGACCCCAAATCACGGCCTGTTTGCGTATCCGGTTTTGCAGGCGGCGGACATCCTGATATTCAAAAGCGACGTTGTGCCGGTGGGCGCAGACCAGAAGCAGCATATCGAGGTAACACGTGATATCGCCGGCTCTTTCAACAATAAATACGGCGAGGTGTTTGTCCTGCCCAAGGACTTCATCATCGAATCGGTCGCGGTTGTGCCGGGTATCGACGGGCGCAAGATGAGCAAAAGCTACGGCAACACGATAGAGATGTTCGAGCCGGAAAAGAGTATCAAAAGCAAGGTGATGAAGATTGTTACCGATTCGACGCCGGTCGAAGAACCGAAGAACCCGGAAAAGTGCAACGTATTTGCGCTGCTGAAGCTGTTCGCAACGGCTGAAGAAATCAAACAATGGAAAGAAAAATACCGCAAAGGCGGAACGGGCTACGGCGAGGCGAAGAAACGTCTGGCCGAGCTGATAATAGGATACTTCAGGCCCTTCAGGCAAAAAAGGGCCGAGCTCGAAAAGAACCCCGATTATGTCAAACAAATTATGGCCGAAGGCGCAAAACGCGCGCGGGCGGTCGCGGAAAAAACTCTTGCCGAGGCGAGAAAAGCCGTCGGACTGGGGGGCTATAATGGAAGATAAACTTGTTACAATCGCAGAGTATATGGATTCGATTGAAGCGGACATGGCCAAACAGACCCTCGAGGACTTTAAAATACCGGCCGTCGTCGTAGGACCCAACGCCGGAGATTTGCGGGTCGGGGCCCTGGAAATGATTTTGCTCCAGGTCAAACAAGGCGACGCGGAACGGGCCAAACAGATTCTCGAAACACAGGAACAGAGCTATACGCCCGAAGAGCTGGAAGAGCTCGATGATATGGACGAATTCGGCAGCCCGGAAGAATCAGAAGGACCGGAAGAGCCGAAGGAGCAGTAATTGAGTGATTACCGTGTAAATCTTGAGATATTCGCCGGGCCGATGGATTTGCTTTTGCATCTCGTCCGCAAGGACGAAGTGGACATCTACGATATTCCTATAGCGAAAATCACCGACCAGTACATTCGCTATCTTGAGATGCTCAAGCAGCTCGATATAGACGTTGCGGGGGATTTTCTGGTAATGGCGGCGACACTGATGCAGATAAAGTCCGCGATGCTGCTGCCGAAGGCGCCGGCCGATGAGCTTGGCGCGGAGGACTTCGCCGACCCGCGTGCGGAGCTTATCCGACAATTGCTCGAATACAAAAAGTTCAAGGACGCAGCAAACCTTCTTGCGGCCGCCGCCGACGAACGGGGAGAGCGCTTCAACAGGCCCGATACCGTCATCGAGCAGTTGAAGCCCGCGGCAGAACCATCGGTAAATCTCGACCAGATAAGCGTATGGGACCTCCTGGACGCTTTCGACTCGATAATGGAGGCCACCGGCGCGAATTTCGATATAAGTCATATTACAGACGATACGCCGATTGACCTGTATCAGATAGAGATACTGCACCGGCTGCAGATGGAAGGGCCGATGGATTTCGAGCGTATTTTCGAAAATCGCAGCAATCGCCTGACGATTGTGGGGCTGTTCCTGGCCATTCTCGAGCTGGTAAGGGAACAGCTCGTCTGGGCTGAACAGGCACAGGACAGGAAAATCCATCTTCGCTCGCTAACCGACGTGCCTGCTGAGGAAGCGGTCCATAAAGCAATAGCCGCCGTCGAGCAGACGCAGGTCGTCAGCGGGCAATCCGAAGAGCAACAGCAGCAGAAACCGCCTATACCGATAGCAGAATTGCCGGCGGATAAAAAAAGAAAACGGCCGGATGAGACGCTCGAAGCGATGGGCGGCGAGTATTCAGAACAGCACGAATAGAAAAACGTAATTACTATTTGACAATGCACAATACGCTGCTTAGAATCGAAAAACGCTGCGAGTTAATATATGGAAAGGAGTCAGCAATGGCCGGTGAAGTAGTTGAACTGACAGACAAAGATTTCGATGAGACAATTCACAATTCGGATGTGCCCGTGCTGGTTGACTTCTGGGCGCCGTGGTGCGGCCCGTGCAAGATGATGGCCCCTATAATCGAGGAGGTTGCAAAGGACTATAAAGACAAGGCCAGGGTCGGCAAGCTTAACACCGACGACGCGCGCGACAGCGCGATGGAGTTCGGGATAAGCGCGATACCCACTATCATCCTGTTCAAGGGCGGCCAAGTGCAGAAAAAATGGGTGGGGCTGACCAGCAAGAAAGACCTTTCTGCGGCGATTGACGAGCTGCTGTGAATTCAGAATTAAGAATTTAGAATTCGAATGCGCAGGTTATAGTTTTTGTGAATTCTCAGCTCTTAGTTCTCAATTCATCCTTCGGCGGCCGGTTCCACCAGTCGGCATCCCGGAAGTATCGCTTCAGCATCATCGCGGCGTTGACGCCGTCGCCGACGGCGGTCGCTAACTGCATCGCCGCATCGACGCGGCAGTCGCCAGCCACGAACACGCCGGGGACGCTTGTCCGCAGATACGCGCAATCACATTTGATGTAGCCATAGTCATTAAGCTCGACGAATCCCTTCAGGAAGCCGGTGTTGGGGATCATACCGATAAAGACAAAAACACCGTCGCAGGGATAATTTTCTTCCTTGTCAGTTTTGAGGTTTTTAAGCCGGACGGATTCGACTTTGTCTTTACCCACGATGGCGGTAGCAATATGACTGTATTTTATCTCCAGATTGGTGTCCGGCTCTTTGGCCTTTGCGAGTAATTCCTCCTGCAGGACCTTTGTCGCGCGGAATTCGTCCCTGCGGTGAACCAGCGTCACCTTCGATGCATAATTGCAAAGATGCAGCGTATCTTCGATGGCGGTGTTGCCGCCACCGACTGCAACGACGGTCTTGTCCCTGAAAAACGCCGCGTCGCAGGTACCGCAGTAGCTTACGCCTGCGCCGGCGTTGCGGAATTTGTCCTCGCCTGGGATGCCCAGCTTGCGATACGTGCTGCCGGGCGTGAGTATGACGGCCCCGGCCAGGTATTTATCTTTGTCGCAGGCGACCTCGATATCGCCGTTGTCCAGTTTCTTCAGGGCGGTCACCTCGCTGCTGTTTTTAATCTCCGCCCCGAAAGATACGGTCTGCTTTTGCATTTTCTCAATAAGGTCGGGGCCCGCGATACGCTCGAAGCCGGGGTAGTTCTCGATTCTGTCGGTAGTGCTGATTTGTCCGCCTGGCACGAACTTTTCGAGGACCAGTGTTTGCAGGCGGTCACGGCTGGCATAAAGTGCCGCGGCAAGCCCGGCCGGGCCTGCGCCGATTATTATGCAATCGTATCTTCGAGCCATAATTGAAAAACCCTTAAATAAACAATCTTAATGGTTTGTAAGAATAACACGGATTGTTTAAAATAATCAATAAGCAAATTTGGCCCTTAAAATCAGTGAAATGGAGGTATTTGGTGCGAATGATTAAGAGCGCAATAATATTATTGAGCATATCGTCGACCGTATGGGCGGCGGGCCAGCCGGATGGCGAGGTCTCGCCGAAGGCGGACAGGCCTTCGACAAACACCCTTGGCAAGCCCTGGGAGGGTTTAACGGGCAAACCGCAGAAGCCGCAAACCGACCCACAGGAATCGAATGATTTAAGCGATTACTACGGATTCGGGGAAATAGAGATAATCAAGCTGGACTACGGTATTCATAACCTGCTGATTGCGGACTTCGACGGCGACGGCCGCAACGACATAGCCGTCGCCAACAACGTCAAGGCCCGAATCGAGCTGCTGATGCAAAAACAAGAGGCGGGTATCGAACAAGACGAGACAACCGTTGACCCAAACGACGTTGACATAAACGAGCTTATCGGCCCCAGTCGGTTTCACAAACAGACGGTCCCGGTATCACAACGGATATACAGTATGGCTGCCGGCGACCTCGATTCGGACGGGCTGGTTGATTTGGCATTCTACGGGGAGCCGCGGGGGCTTTACGTCCTGCTGCAGAAGCCCCGCGAAGAAAAAGGGCAAAAGGACCTGGGCTGGCAACAGAGAAAGAGGATCAATATCGACGACGCCCTGCCCAGTGAAAATGCCCTTGTCTGCACGGACATAGATAATGACGGCAAAGCGGATTTGATTTTAGCAAGCAGGCAGGCGGTATATATAGTCCTGCAAAAGGAAGACGGAACGCTCGCCGAGCCGGTCAAATACGCAAGTGCGGCCCGTATCCTGGGCGTGGACGCCGGGGACCTCAACGGCGACGGCAAAACCGACCTTGTCATTTATACGGACGAGCTTGAAAAGCCGATTCACGTCCGCTTAGGACAAAAGAACGACCAGCTCGGACCCGAAATACGGCTTTTCGTCGAGAGGCCGATAGCCGCAGAACTGACCGATATAGACGGCAAAGCGGGCAGGGAGCTGGTTACGATTGACGCGGTAAGCAGACGGCTGATTTGTTATAAGTTTGCCGAAGAGAAACCAAAGGAGGACGACTGGCCGGTATTCTTTTATCCGCTGACTGCGGGCGAAGAGAGCAACAAGCGAGACCTCGTGACCGGCGACGTTGACGGCGACGGCCTGACGGACGTGGTTATAAGCGACCCCGGGGCGGCGGAAATTATTCTTTACAGGCAATCGGCGGACGCGGGCCTGGAGGAGCCGGCCAGGTTCCCTTCTCTGGCGGACGCGGACGGCCTGTCAGCCGCGGACATCGACGGTGACGGCAAAAGTGAAATAGCGGTAATAAGCGTCAAAGAAAAGGTAATCGGCATCAGCAAATTCGAAGCGGATTCGACCGACTCACCGCAGGCGGGGCGATTGTCCTTCCCGAACGCCATAGATTCGGCAGGGGAACCGCTGGTTATGGAGCTTAGCGATATAGACGGTGATGGAGCGGTCGATTGTGTTTACGTGGCAAGGTCACAGGCAGATACGAGGTCGCTGCGAGTAAACTACAATATAGCCAACCCCGCGGGGCAAAGTGATGTGAACAATTCGCCGGCGGCGGAGCTAAAACGACTTAACGCTAATCCGCAGGGTATCCGGGTCATTGACGTTGACCGCGACGGATTAAAAGACGTGCTTATTTTCGTAAAGTACGAGCTGCCGATTCTGGTCCGCCAGACGGACAAAAGAACATTCGAGGTCGTCGATTCGCCGAATGCGCAAACCAGCTTGATAAAAGACGCGACGCCGCGTTCAATTGCGATGGCTGACGTTGACGACGAGCCCGGCGAGGAAATTCTCCTGGCACAAAATAACTTCGCCAGGAGTATGACTTTTGAAAACGGAGCGTGGAAGGTCCTTGACCAGTATAACGCCAAAAGCCCCGAGAGCCATATCTCGGCGGCAGCCGCTGCGCGTATTGACGCGGGCAAGCGGGTGATTTTGCTGCTGGACGGACAGAAAGGCCGGCTCCAGATTCTTACACAAGGCGAAGATAAAACCTATCGCTTCGAAAGAGAGCTGGACATAGGCACGTGGAATACCTCTGCGGGAATCAAAATGGAGGTTGCCCCGATAAAAGCGGGGCCGACGGCAGACGGAAGTGAAAATATCCTGCTGTTCGACGGCGAAAAGTTCGCCATTGTCGTCCCGCCTGCCGGCAGCACGCTCGTGCAGCAATTAGAGCGGATGTTCAGCTACGAGACGAAAATCAAAGACGGCTCATACGGGGCCCTTACGACGGGAGACATAAACGGCGACGGCCGCGTGGATATTATTATGGTCGAATACAAGCATAACCACATCGAGATACTTGCGCTCGACTCGGCGGGACGTCCAGTTCCGGCCTTTGCGTTCAAGGTATTCGAAGACAAGCACTACAGCCGGGCGATGCCGCAGCAGATGGCGGGCGTCGAGCCAAGACAGCTTAAAGTCGCCGACGTAACAGGCGACGGCAAAGGCGACCTGGTGACCATTATCCACGACAGAGTGATTGTGTATCCGCAGGACTAATAATTACACAAGATGAGTGCAAAAGGCAGCAAGGTTTTTGTCGCAATCAGCGGAGGGGTTGACAGCTCAACAGCCGCGGCAATTCTGCATCGTGAAGGATACGACTGCGCCGGGGTATTTATGATAACGCACGACGGCGCGGAAGAAGCACAAGCACAGGCCGAAGAAGCTGCCCGGCAGCTTGGTATTGAACTGTATGTTCTGGACCTTCGCCGTGAATTCGAGAAGATAATCGAATATTTTTGCCGGGAGTATAAATCCGGCAGGACGCCCAATCCCTGCGTGGTATGCAACCGGACAATCAAGTTCGGCCGGCTGTGGGAGTTCGCAAAGAGCAAAGGAGCGGATTTGTTCGCGACCGGCCACTACGCCCGCGTTATGCCGACGGGCGACGGCAAGGGACTGTTCAGGGCCGTCGATGAAAAAAAAGACCAGTCATACGCGCTTGCGATGATAGACAGAAAAATGCTGGACCACATCGCCCTACCTATGGGACAAATCACAAAAATACAGACAAGACAACTGGCAAAAGAGCTGGGCCTGACAGCGGCGGAAGGCGACGAATCACAGGAGATTTGCTTCATACCGGACAATGATTATATCGGCTTTATCGAAAGCCGGTATCCCGAGCTTACCCGCAAAGGCAAAGTAATTGACGGACAGGGCCGAACATTAGGCGAGCACGACGGCATACATCGCTTCACTATCGGGCAGCGCCGCGGCATCCGAATTGCTATGGGGCAACCCTGGTACGTTGTAAAGGTGGATGCAAAAAGCAACACCGTAACACTCGGCCCCAAAACCGACTGCCTGCATAGCAGCTTGCAGACAGGCCGGGTCAACTGGCTGATTGAACGGCCGAATTTGTCTCTGCGGGCAATGGTGAAGATTCGCTATAACGCCCGGCCGGTCGATGCGACTGTAGCGCCCGCTGAAAATTCGGTAAATATCGAATTCGATGAGCCGGTATCGGCCGTAACGCCCGGCCAATTAGCGGTTTTTTACATTAAGCAGGAAGCTTATATGCAAGTCGCCGGCGCCGGCTGGATTGAAAACACCTGCCCTCACGGCCCATTATCGGCCGAAAAATAATCGCCCCGCATTATGAAAAAGTCGCTGGATAACCCCTTGTTAATACACGACTTAAGGTGAATAACGCCCGCGTTTAATCAAATTCTTTGCATCCTATAATATTTTTCTTGACTCGCTGCTGATAAACTGGTAAATTCATAATTGTCAAGAGTAGTTAAAACAGCGTGAATATTGGCGGTTCTCTCGTGAGGAGGGCCAAGCCAGAAAGAAAAGCATCCGTTGTGTGAGCATTCGATTCGCGTTAAGCAGGCACAAGGTGAAATAGTGAAAGTCAAATGTAGTGCTTGTTTGATGCTGTTTGAGACAGGCGCAAGATGCAAATGAAGAGAGTGTGCTTGTCGAGAGCATCAGAAATCCTGACTTGTTGTCAGGACAAAAGAAGAAGAGAATGATGACAACGAAGAAGGAGGAGTAGATATGTGTAAAAAGTTGTTAGTTATTTGCCTTGGCTTGCTTATGGCTTCTGCCAGCTACGCCGATTATACCCCTCAGGTTATAGGCAACTGGGAAGGCACTATGGACGGCTGGAACGTCCTTGCCGGTTCATCTGTTTACAGCAGCGACTCACGTGTCGTCACACTGGACGACCAGGCGCTGGGTATGTGGGAAGGTCAAGACTGGATACAGATGCTGAACCGCGGATGGTCTCACTATGACGCACATACTCAATTAGGGCTCATGTATGGCGGAACCATCACAATCGATGTTACGGTGCTCGCCGAAGAGTGGGATCTGGGTTCTGCACTTGACACTGAGGGTCAGGAGACCCACTGGGGAATCAAGCCGCTTGAGAACATAGTTCTTCAGACGGATGTAGTCGGCTGGTGGGGGCAGCTTTCTCCCGATGTGCAGCCGGATTTCAGCGGTCTTGGCGATCGTGACGGTGTGTGGAAGCCAGAAGATGGCGACCAACAATTTACATACACCTTTACGGTACCTGCCCATACAAACTTCCACAGCGATTTAAACATGATTCTGATTACCAATCGCGGACCCGTTGACCTCGCAGGCGCTGTCTATTTAGACAACATGGTTTGGACTCCCGTTCCGGAGCCGGCGACAATTGCTATGCTCGGCCTGGGCGGTCTGGCTTTGATTCGCAGGAAGAAATAGTTTAGTTAGCAAGGCAAAAGGCAATTAGTTGAGTTTAGACCGGGGCCTGTCATACGACAGGCCCCGGTTATTTTTTAAGAAAAATGCAGAAATTAAAACGCCGGAATCAATAGAAATACTTAAATGTAAATTCGGCGTTCCAGGAATCGGGCAATCCTTTTTGTTTTCTCAGGGTCATCCTAGTGCACTGGATGCTCGACCAGCGAAGCTGAATTGTCGAGAGGAACCTTGCGGCCTTGGTTATCTCAACACCCTTGAGCGAGACGTTTGCGGACTGGGTCTTCTGGCCCTTGGAGGCGACTATGGGGCTGGATGACAGGCGATAGCCGGAGGCGGGGATTGAGGCGAACTGGGCGGTTTGCTGAACGGCGGTTGCGTAATCGAACGCGGCCGAGGCGCCTTTTTCCTTTTCGAAATCCAGCCGTTCGGGGTCCAGAGTCAAAAGCTCGACAATGGTCTGCTGTGCCTTTAGATACTGGTCCTTTTCATTGTCGAGCCGGGCACGGACGGCTGGAAGGTAAGCGCCCCATATAATAATCGGCCAAAGAACCGCGGCAGCGGCGGCAAGAATGTAATAGAACAGCGGGTTCTTGTATATGTCGTTCATTCGCCGCCCCCTGTCTTTTGAGGTTCTACGGTAACGTTGAAGTTGCCTCGCCCTCCTTCGGTGCTGAAGTTTTGCTGGAGGATATCCAGCCCGTTTTGCTTCATCGCATCGAATACCCTCAGAGTATTCTCGTTGTTGCTGCCGGCGGTGCTGCCGGATATGGTTATGGCCCTTTCGGTTATGGATATCGAATCAATATTAAGCCCGGTGGCTGACGCGCATTTATTGAAGGCCTGAAGCACCAGGACAAGCTTTCCTGCGACGGCCTCTTCACCGGTCAGGGAAAACCCGCCCTTTTGTGCGTCCTTTATACGCCGCAGGGAAGTATTGAGTCGCCTGACGGCCTCTTTGGACTTGCCCGGCACGGACTGGCCGAACATAATTGCCGAGTACTCTTCGGCAAACTTTTTATCGAGCCGGACGCGATATTTCTTGAGCTGCAGGGCCTGCATCAGACCGTAGAGACCGACGGCAAACATAAGAACCACCGCGGCTACGGCAAAAAACTTCACCGTCTTTTGCAGCCGCATTTTCCTGCCCTGATAAGGCATAAAATCGCTGCGCCAGCTCGCGTTGCGGGGCGGGTCAACAGCCGCAAGCGCCGCACCGTATGCAATAGCGAATTCGACGGAGTCGGGACAATCGGCTAACTGTTCTTCGGAAACCTGCGCAGAATTCGGCAGGTCGATGCGTTCGGTTTGAAGCGTAAGTTTTTTGGTAACGTCGTCGCAGCTTATCGAATCCTCGGTATCCGAAACTTCAAGATGATTAAACGTTCCCCTCGGCAAAAGCAGGGCCGCGGTCATAGAGACCTGCTTTACGAGCTGTTCGTTTCTGTTTTGTGAGCTTAGAAGAAAAGTCCTCATTGCCACGGGCGGCATCGGCGAAACGCCCTGCCAGGGCAGGGACAGCGGCGCAAGAAAATAGCCGTTGCGGCGCGACAGCACTGCAAACAGCGGGCGGGCATCGGCAGGCAGCGACACACTCGCGATGATGAATCTTGCCAGGCAGTTCACGTCCGGCTCCACACTGACCGGGTCGAGGTTATTGGCGGCAAAAGCGGTAAGCATCTCGGCAAGTATCTGCTTCTGCACGGTAAAGACGCTTAAAGTCGAGCCCCCGGCGGCGGAGTCTGCCGAGCCGGACTGGGCCGCAGAATCCGTTTTGAAGGCGATTGCGACGTCGGTCGCGTCTGCGCCGAGGACCTCTTCGGTATCGAAGCGGACCGTTTGCGAGATTTTTTTAATGTCCGAGAATTCACTGCGGACGCTGTGCTGCATAAACATCCCGCAATCGAGGGCGACGGCTGTTTCGGTGAAGGAGATTGACCGTTCGGCGCATTCGGAAGCGATGCGCTGCGCAATCGCCTGCGGAGTCGCCTGCTCAGCATCATCGAACGATATGCCGAAGCAGCCGACGAGTTTTCTGTCGCTGTCCTCGATAGACAGGCACACCACTACGGCGTGGTCTTTTGTCAGATATATTCCCAAAATACCGTTTTTCTGCACTTTATTTAAACTCCTGAATCAGCCGCAAACGACGGCTATTCGCTGAAATTTGCTGCCCTCTTTATATACAACTATAATGGCTGACGCCTTTGCCGCACCGCTGACGGCAGTAAGGTGAATCGAAAAAACATTGCTCTTTGTCGTGATATAAGGGCTGCATTTGTCTATCGAATCGGAATACCTGAAGAGCTGTTTTTTCAGGTCCTCCACGTCCTTGAAGGGTTTTTCGCGTCTTATTTTTATAATTTCATCCGCTATTTTCTCAGCGTCTCCGCCGAAGGTAAAGGCCGCCTCCAGCACGTTCCTGGGGGCTGAGTTGATATTGACCTGTGTTGTCCCCCAAAGCCCCATATACTTCAGAGCGGACTCTTTTCTGTCTTCGCTGACGATGGTGGGCACAGCGAGCATTTCAGTGTCGATTAGCGAGCTGTGAAAGAGCTTTGAAAAATCCCTGGCCTGTGCGATTATCTGCTCGGCCGGCTGTATGGTTACGGTCCTGAAAACGGCCCGCCCCGTTATTACGCGGCGCCTGCCGCGAACGACACGCTGACGCGGATTTACCTGTTCCCTTCGAACTATGGGTTTGAATTCCGTCTTAAAGGGCTTTATCTCACCGACCTGCTTGAACTGCTCTTTCAGAGAATCAATACGGTCATAATCATAGCCCATCCATTCGCAGAATGTTTCGAGGCCGGCGTCCGCTTCCCGCCGGGTCTTCGCATCATTGATTAACGCCCAGCCAGCGGGATATTTTGCGTTCTCATCTTCAATTTCGATTTTCACTTTTGCCTGCCCGATTTCGAATTCGATCGGCTCGGCCACAAAAGGCCAGGTCGGCCCGTAAGGCCCGCGTATCCTGAGCTGGTTAGGGTCGGAACCGGCGTATGACGGGTAGCTGTTTTCATCGAGGGTGAAAATATTCGTTTCTTCATCCAGCCCCGCCGGGCTATTTGCTGCAAGGCCGGTCCCGCCGTAGAACCGGGATTGATTACTGATAATCTGTTGTGCCCATTGCTCGAGCACCTTGCGATACTCCGGCTCTTTCATCGCGAAAAGGTCGGAAAAATCCGGCTCGTTCGGGCGTGAAACAAACTCTACATCGTTGATGTCCTGCAGGGTGGCCAGCACATATTTCATCGCCGAGTCGCGTGCATAGCCGGCAATGGTGTAATCGATAATGTAGTTGTCGCGATGACGATTAGCGGCTATCCGGCTGGCAAAATCGTAGCCCAGCGCGGCAAGCACCAGCAGCACCACCAGAGTTATCAAAAGCACAAATCCGCCTCTGCGGACCGGGCATAGGCCGAAAAGGACAATTTTCATATCCCGCCGGTAATCTCGATTATTATGAATGTATTTAGTCACCGGTCGTACCTCCTGTCCGGCGTATGGTGGTCCGGCGGTCGGACGGGCTTGACCGATTCGCTCTGCCCCGGCGAGACTGTTTCATCCGATTTATCCGGCGGGGCAGCATCTGACGGCTCGCCAAGGTCGGCCGACTGCTCGTCTTCAACGGATGATTCCGAATCTTCATCGAGCGCAGAATCTTCATCGGACAGCCCCTGCTCGTCAAACAGCCCGTTGGCATCGAACATCTGGTTAACGTCGAAAGGCGAAAGGGTAAACCGCAACTTTCGGGTCTTGTCAACGGCGAGGGTGCGGATAACTTTATCTTCCTCGGGAACATCGAGTGTGCCGCTTATCGTTTTATACGGCTGGGCGAATGAAAGCGTTATCATAATGGCGGGAGGCAGTTTCTCATTCGACCACCCGCTGAGCAAAGCATCGCCCTGCGGGACCTCGATTTTGAAGAAGGTAAGCCCCGTGCAAACCGGCACAAAAAGCTCACGCTGCCAGGCCTCTTTCTGGCTGTCCAGCAGCTTGTCCTCGAGGGCTATTCCGGAGTGGCTTCGGTACAAAGTGAGCAGACCGGTATCGGGGTCGATATTGCTTTGCCAGACGACTTTCTCCAGCGTCTGGGGCTGGCCCTTGGTGTCGCTGATAAAACGCTGAATCTCCATTTTTGCCACCGGCAGGCCGTCCTGGAACTTGTTCTGGACATTTATTCGGGCCTGCTGCCCAGAACCGGCAATGCGGTCAATATCTTCGGCGATTCGCTGAAGGACTTCACGCGGCAGACGATGATTTTCAAGCTTCGCCAGACAATAGGACGCCCCCGCCTGTGCCCTGCTGTAAAGGGTCAGCACAACTATCAGAACCATTGAGCCGATGGTCACGGCGGCAAGTATCTCGACGAGCGTGAAGGCACGATTTTTCTGATTTATAATTTTCTTCATAATTACTTACGAGCCGGGCAATGCTTTTAACGACTCCTCTAATTTCTTAATTTCATCCTGGATATTATCCGGTGACCCCGTACCGTCATCAGGCGATACTTCCGGCTGGTACTCTGTCTGCTGGTCGGGGCCGGCTGTCGTCTGCTCCATAGAAGCCAGTTCCGGGTACTCAGACAGCACATATTGCTTTTCCGCTTCGGTTGGACTGCCGTTTGTTTTCAGGTACAAATCGAGCCAGGGCTTAAGGAATTCGCCGCTTTCCGTAACGGGCATACCATTGAGCGCCCACTGGCGAACGGTCTCGACGCTGACACCTTCGTATTCGGCGGCAAGATCCTCGGAGGCGATGATATGCTCGGCAAGCGCCTGTTCTATAAGCTGCTTTCTCCTCGCTAATTTCTGCACCTGTGCATTTGTCAGACCTGTAAGCCAGTGGGCAAGCTCTACGCTCTGGTTTTCGCCCGCCGAATCGGTATATTCGGCCGAGCAGACCGCGCGAACCCACATACGGGAGCCGACCGGCTCGGAGAAGCTCTCGACCGTCGTCCGCCAGCGGATGTCCGGGAATTTCTCACTTATTCCGTATTCGGTCTTTTCCATCACCGCGGCAGAGCCGAGAACCTTTTCCATATTTTCACGCGCTATCTCAAAGGCGCGTATCCGCTGGGTGGAATCGGCGGCGGAAATCATACAGCGGTCCATCACCACCCAGGCGCTTGTCCCTATGAAAGCGAGCAAGGCGACCGCGGCCATACTTTCCACAAGCGTAAAACCCGCTTGTTTTGTCCCCTGGGTCTTGTTAGAACGGCAATTCATCTTTGCTCCTCGGCCAGACGATTTGCGCCTCGCCTTTTTCCAGGCGGACGATATTGCTCAGCCGGTCGACAACGATTGACCAGGGCTGCTGGTCGCCGTCCAAAAGCACTATTATTCCACCGAACTGCCAGCCCGCCCGGCTCGCACGAAACTTGGCCCTGTCCTCGCTGGTAAAATCGCCGTCGTCAAACAAAACGTAGGCGATCTGGCAACTTTCGCCGAATTCCTCCTGCGATATTATTTCCTCTTCGAGGACCTCGGAAAGGTCGGAGGAGGTGATTTCACGAAGCAGGTAGCTTTGACGTGGGATATCGATAATGACCTCATATTTTTTGCCGGACTGGCCTGCCGAGGCGGACGCCGCCTCGAGGGCCACGACAAGCCCGCGTGCCCTGGCTTTGAAGGAGTTGCCGATTACCACGCCTTTGAGATTTGTAGCTGCCAGCGCAATCATCAGCGAGACGATGACTATTACGACCATCGACTCGGCCAGGGTAAAGCCGTATTTTCTTTTGTCTTCTGCCATCTGTTCTCTGTCAGTTTGCGTCGGTACTGTAAAGGTCGGTGTCGTCGCCCTCGCCGCCCTCTTCGCCGTCGGCGCCGTAGCTGATTATCACGAAGGGCTTGCCGCTTTCAGGGGCCAATTGATAAATGAAATCGTTTCCCCATGCGTCTTTCGGTATGTCGGTAGTGTTGAGATAGCCGCCCTCGGCCCAGCCGGTAACATCGGTAGGCGGCTCGATAAGCTCGATCAGGCCCATCTCTTCGCCGGGGTACCGTCCCGTATCGAACTTGAACTGAATGACGGCACCGTGAAGCAGCTTCAGGTTGGCCTTGGTGGTGGTGACGCGTGCCTTGTCGATTCTTCCGACGACGTTGACCGCTACGATGCCGGCGAGGATGCCGATAATCACGATTACGGCCATTATCTCGAAGAGGGTAAATCCACGATATTTCAATATGCGGATTTCTGGTTTCTGATTTCTGATTTTTTTCATAATTTACTCCTGTGTTTTTAAAGTGCCATTTGGGAAATTTTCAAAATCGGCAGCAAAATAGCCAGTGCGATTACGAGAACGATTAACGCGATAAAGATAATAATTACCGGCTCGACCGCGGCCGAGAGGCGCTCTACCACGATGTCGGTGTTTTCTTCAAGTCCGTCGCTGATATTTTTGAGCATATTTTCGAGCTCGCCGCTTTTTTCGCCGACGGTCACCATATGGGCAATCGAGGGGTCAATAACACCACTGTCACGCAGCGGCGTAGCAATGTCAGCGCCGGCTAAAATTCTCTCGCGGGCCTGCTCCACGGCGTGCTTCATAAGAACATTTCCCGTGACCTCGGAGACGACACGCAGCGACTCGGCCATATTCAGGCCGGAGCCGAGAAGCGTTGACAACGTCGATGCGAAACGCGCCACAACCCGCTGCTTTATAAGCGGGCCGAACATAGGCAGCGACAGCAGAAACCTGTCCCGCATAAGCGCCCCGCGACGTGTCCTGAAAAACCTTTTCATCGCCCAGATAATCCCGATTATTGTCCCGATAACCACCAGCACCCACCAACTGGTCAAAACGTGGCTTACGTTCATCAATTGCGTGGTAATCCAAGGCAGCTCCTGCCCGGCGGCGACAAGCTGTGCGCCGATTTTGGGCACGACGAACGTAGTCAGGATAAGGACCACGCCTAAGGCGGCCAGCAGCAGGATTACGGGGTAAATCATAGCGGTAATTATCTTCGACTCCACCCTCTGGCGCTTGTCCATAAAATTGGCGATTGTTGTAAACACCCCGCCTAATGAGCCGGTGACCTCGCCGACGCGGACCATACTGATATATATTACGTCGAAATAATCGGTGTAGTCCTTCATCGCGTCGGTCAGCGATTCGCCAGTGACCACGCGGTCGCGGATGTCGGTAAGGACATTTTTGAACCTCGTGTCGGGCGCCTGCATCGTCAGCACGGTAAGGGCCTCGGTCAGCTTTATGCCCGATTTGAGCAGCGTGGCCATCTGTCGGGTGAAATCGATTATCTGCTTTTTGCCGGTCTTTGCAAAAACAGAAGCAATTGCCGACTTGCCCTCGTCGGCCGCGGTCAGCTCGTTTATTGACGTCGGGTGAATGCTTCGGACGCGAAGCTGCTTGCGGGCGGCGTACGAGGTTTCGGCGGTTATAGTGCCTCTGGTCTTTTTGCCGTCGGCGGCTATGGCTATGTAAGAATATCTTGGCATAAATCGGTTCTCCTACATAACGTCGGCCTGTGTTACCCTGAGCACCTCAGGGATAGTCGTTATTCCCGCCAGGACCTTGCGGGCGCCGTCCATTCGCAGCGTCTGCAATCCCGCGTCGAGTGCGGTCTTTTTGATAATGCCTGCCGAATTCCTTTGATAAACGAGGTTCTGAATTTCACTGCTGATAAGCATAAGCTCGTATATACCGGTCCTGCCGCGATAGCCGGTCTGGAAGCACTTGTCGCAACCGGCCCCTATGAAAAATTCGCCTTCCGAAACCGCCTGGTCGCCCAGGCCAAGCTCGCGCAGTTCGTGCGGCGATGGCTCGTATGTTTTTTTGCAGTCGGGGCATACCCTGCGGACCAGCCGCTGCGCCATAATGGCAATCAGCGAAGAGCTGACTAAATACGGCTCGACTCCGAGGTCGAGCAGTCGGCTGATTGCGCCGGCCGAATCGTTTGTGTGCAGCGTGCTGAAGACGAGGTGGCCCGTAAGGGACGACTGTATCGCCATTCGTGCGGTCTCGGCGTCGCGGACCTCGCCGACCATTATAACGTCCGGGTCCTGCCGAAGGACGTGCCGCAAAGCGTTGACGAAGGTAACGCCCTTTTTGGCGGCGACCTGCATCTGGGAGATACCCTCGAGCTGGTATTCGATTGGGTCTTCGATGGTCATCACGTTTTTCTCGGCGGAGTTGATGCGGTTGAGGCAGGCATACAGCGTGGTGCTTTTGCCGCTGCCGGTGGGGCCGGTCACAAAAATGATGCCGTGAGTGCGGCCGAGCAGTGTATCGAATTTTTTTAGGTCGTCTTCCCAAAGCCCAAGCTGGTTTAGCGTAAGTATGCCTGAGCTTTTATCCAGGAGACGCAGGACGCACCGCTCGCCGAAGCTCGTGGGGACGGTGCTGATACGCAGGTCGATTTCCCGCTGGCCGAGACGAACGCTGCAACGCCCGTCCTGCGGCATACGCCTTTCGGCGATGTCCATACCTGCCATAACCTTTATACGCGAGACAATCAGGGGCAGCACGTTTCTGTTCAAGCTCAGTGTATCATATAAAATACCGTCGATTCGGTAGCGAATCTGAATCTTTGCCTCGTAGGGATGGACGTGAATATCGCTGGCCCTTAGCTGAAGCGCGCGGAAGAGCATATCGTTAACTAAGCGGATTACGGGCGGACGATTTACAACGTCCAAAAGGTCGTCCGAGCCGGCGACCTCATCGACGAGCTGGTCGAGATTCTGGCTGTCTAATTCCTCGGCGACCTCCTCGATAACGGTCGTGCGCTGCTCGTATGCAACGTCGATGGCGGCGGTTATGGCGGCTCGTGTGGCAAGTGCGCCGCGAACGGGCAGACCCGTCATCTTCGATACGTTATCGAGCGCGGCGATATCGAGCGGCCTGGAAAGGACAACGGTAAGCTCGTCGTTATTGTTGTCCGAGCCGAGCCCGACAAGATAATGGTGCTGGGCGTAGGTGGCGGGCACAGAGTGGATAAATTCGGACGGCACCTGCTTTACGGGAATCTCGGTAAAAAACTCATTGCCCATTGCCGCTGCGAACAAACGCAATACCTGCTCCTCGGTAAAAAAAGGGCAGGCCAGCATCGCCTCATCGATACGCTGGCCGGCGTTCGCCTCCTCGAGGAATTTCGCCAGCTTGTCGGCATCGAGGATTCTCGTCCGCTTAGCGGTTTGTATCAGTAATTCTTTCATTTTTTGTTACAACACGGGTTGGAAACCCGTGCTACATTATTCTGCGTCGAGGACGTGCACAGGGTCCACCGGCCCGGGCTTGATACCGGGCCAGCTCTGGTGTCCCTGAAATTCTTTTTCGGCTTTCTCAAACGCGGTGCTGTTCTTGTCGGAGATTTTCACAAGCTCGGGCAGGCCGGCCTTTGTTGCTTCGGGTCTCAGGATATTGGCCTTGACGAATATATACAGTTTTGAGTCGTCAACCGAGTTGTCAACGCTTCGGAACAACCCCCCTACCAGCGGTATGTCGCCTAACAGCGGCACCTTTGTGTCGCCCTTGTTCTGGTTGAGCTTTATCAGGCCGCCTAAAATAATCGTGCTGCCGTCGGGCACGGTAACAACCGTTGAAATATCACTGCTTTTCGTATTAGGCGGTTTTTCCCCTGTAACCGTCCCGACAAAATCAGACCGTGTCAGTGCGATTTCCAGCCGGAGCAGGTCGCCCTCGCTGATATGAGGCTTGATATCGAGCGTAATCCCGGCGTCGTATCCCTGGTAATCAACTGAAGTCGTAACAGTAGTGGTTTGAGTGCCCTGAGCAGTTGATAACGGGATCGAGGACGTCCTCGTTACATAGGTCGTCTGCTGCGCGACTATCTTGCCGTCCTCATTATCGTTGACCAGAATTTTCGGTTTGGCCAAAATCCTGCCGTAGCTTTTCTCCTGCATAAGAGTAAGCAGCGCCTGGATATGCTTGTCGGAATAGAATCCCTGTCCCTGGCCGCTGAATGAAGTCAGCTCAGTGACCGTTCCTCCCGGAAAGGCCGTGGGATTATCACCACCCTGATTGCCGAGAAGAGACGACAGGTACGTCATATGTCCTCCCGCCGCCATTTCGGGAAGTTTGCTGACTAAGTCCAGGTCATACTGAAAAGTGTCGGTCTTTGTTACTTCCACAAGCGTTACGTCTATCAGGACCTGCGGCCGGCGTCTATCCAGCGACTTAACCAAACTCGCTATCCACTCCTGGTTCTTTTTGCTCGCAAAGACAATCAGGGAGAAGGTGCTTTCGTCCGGGACTATAACAATCTGCTCTTCCTGGCGCTGGACAACCTGCTGAATTTTTCCCTCTTTGTCGAGAACGGTCTCCTGAATCAGCTTGTTAAGGACATCGGCAAGGTCCGCGGGGTTCTGGTTTTCCAGCGGATAGACAACATACGGTATGGCCAGCTGCAGGGTCTCGCTATCGACGTAGGAGATAATGGTTGCAATAATGGCATGCTGTTCGGGCGAGGCATTGACCATCAGCGAATTGGTTGATTCGATGACAATGACCTGCACTTCTTCGGTGGGCAGAGCCGCCTCTGTTCCTGCGAGGATGGGGCTTGGCGTGGGGGCTGCACCTGGCTGGCCCGGCGCAACGGCGGGCCTGGCGGTAATCCTGCCCCGGGTGGCGGTCGTCCGCTCTGCTCCGATTATGCCAAGTTCCTCTAATTTTTTTCTTACCTCTTCTGCGCCGACGTGCTGAATTTCATAGACCCGGATTGAGCGGATGTCTTTCTGTGCGACGTCGAGGGCGTCAATCAGTTTTTCGACTACGCCCAGCTCGTCTTCGGTGCCTATCATCAGGATACGATTTGTCCTTTCGTCGGCATCGAGATAAATCGTCGGCTTGGTGGGAGTAGCCGTCGTGGCTGGCTGCGGCGTCGGCCGACGAACAGGAACCGGCCGACCACGAACCATCCGCGTCGGGGTCGCCGTCTGGGCTGAGGCAAGCTCAATCGACATATCGCCAAGCTGCTCGACAAGCTCCTTTATTTTCGGGGCAAGGTTGGTGGCCAGGGTGTAGTTTAACTGCCTGAATTTGAACTTCTTGGGCTCTCCCGGCTTGTCGATGATATCGAGCAGCTCTTCCACGCGTTTCATACAATAGGCGTAGCCGGTCACAACCAGCGTTCCCGGAAGCGCCGTCACAGCTCCGACCTTCATACCGTCAAGTATGGTCTTGGCCTGGGTAGAGTCCGCGTAATCAAGGTGGAAAATGCTGGTCACAACCACGTCGCCTGTCTGAACGTGTCCTTTATCCTCACCAATAAGCACAGGGTTAATGTCCAGAGCGTTTTGAATAGAGGCGATAATGACAAGATTTCCCTGGCGGGTCATCGCAAGGCCTGTGAACTTGAGGACCGATTCGACGAGAGGATAAAGCTCACTGACCTTGACCGGCCCCTGCAGCTTCAAATAGACCTCTTTGCCCTTCACATCCTGAGGATTGTAAACATAGTTGAGGTTGAGATATTTGCCGGCGAGGTCGAGCAGAGAAATGATTTCGAGCTTTTCCGGCAGCGCCAGCTCGAGTGTTTCATCAGCATTGGGAATGACTTTCGGCACATAAGGATTATAGTTCGGCTCGGTCTCGCCGGTCTCGGCTGCCTGGCTCTCAGCAATCGGGCCGGGCGTCTCCCCTGTCTGTGCAGACATCGGGGCCTGCGAGGGTTCTTTTTGTTCTTCAGATATTTGCGGCTTGGCGGTGATTTGTTCCGAGGTCTCGCTCTCTGCCGGCTGTTTTTGGACCGTCTGTTCCTGCCCTTTCAGGGCCTTTTCCGCCTCGGCTATGGAATCAAGCAGCTCTTTGAACGCTTTATCCGGCTGCTGCTCGGCAGAGCCGGTCTGGCCAACCTGCAGGAGAAGATTTTCCGTATCGGACAGGCCTGTTGCCTTTCTCGCCCGGCCTGTGGCAGGACCTGCCTTCCGTACCCGGGATTCGCTTTCGGCTGCGCCGCGGCGAGCAATAGCGACAAGTTTATCCATTATCGAAGCAGGTGCGACGGCTACAAGCTTGTTGCCGTGGACATCTATAATAACTTTAGTATATTCGGCGCTGGCCGGCGGGTTCATAAAAGTCCCTATGGACACCGGTTTTCCGCCGTTTGTGAGGTCCTGCTGGAGGGCAGCCATCGGGGGCATCCTGTTTGCCTCAGAGGCCGGCAACAAGGCCCTGACCTCGTATTTTTCGTTCGAATCGACGAGCTTCAGCAGGGCCGCGGCCTTGATAAGGGCTTCCGGCTGAGCGGTAACCAGCAGCGTCTTGTTATCGTTAAGCACGGATGCGGTCCCGATATTCGCGTCTTCGAGGAATTGAAGGCCCTGCCGGGCAGAGATAAACCTGAACAAAAAGACCCTGTATTTGTCAGGTTGAGGATTGGTGCTGCCGGCCCAGCCCTGCTCATCAGCTAACAGGACTGAACAGCCAAACAACATAATTATTGCCGATAAGACGACCGAATTAAATCTCATCAAAAAACCCTGCCTTTTAACCACCTTAAGCATCACAAGCTTGTCCGCCTGACATACAGCGGTTGTAAGTTACGGTGCAGTAATAGAATATCCACACTTTAATAAGACAAAGAAACAGCCGAATGGTTCCTCCGCAGCAGGGCTTTTTTGCCGGCTAAACTGAATTTTTGGTGTTTATAAAGCTCATAGGACGTTTGGCCCTATAAAAACAGGGATATTCTGCTAAAAACAGAGTTGTGATGCCTCTCCGTTTCTTTTGCTGCCGGCTACCTGTTTGTTTGAGGCGGTGAATTAATATCCGCTTTATTGTTCAACTGGGCTTCATAGCCCTCAGCCCTTATCTCACCAAGCTCTTCTACAAGTTTTGTCAATTCGTCGAGCTTAGCCGCCTCATCATCTGTAATCCTGTTGTCGCCGATTTCGGCCATAAGCCGGTCAATCTGGGCTTGTTTTTCTTTTTCAAGCGGCGACGGCTCATAAGCCGGGACAGGGGTCATAGGTTCCGATACCTTCGAAGAGGCGGATTGAACCGTACCCCGCCGGGGTGCCCTCGTGATAAATCCGGGACGTCCGCGGACAACAGGGGCAGGTGCAGCCGAACCGGACGGAACCGGGCCTATATCTGTCGGCCCGATCTGACCGGCGTCAGGTGGGGCCGGCTGCGTCCCGGGAGGCGGATTTTTAAGCAGTTTACGCCACGGCTGGTCAACCGTAACGGTCATTTCAGATGTGCCCTGGCCGTCCCGTATGGTAATTGAGCCGTTTTTTATCTGCTCGATAGTCAGATGGCCGACGCTGTTTCCCTGCCTGACCCAGTTAAACCCCTTTCCGGGCTCGTCTATCAGGGCAAGTGATAATTCCGGACGGGTGGCATAAAAGCTGGTTCCTATCAGCTTGAATTTGGGTGTTACAGCAGGAGGCGCCGGCCGGACCTCACGACTTGTGTTGCGTGCTGTCGACCTGGGCGGTGGCGGCAGAGGAGGCGGATTCAGATAACGGGCAAAATCTGCCGCCTGTTTTATCAGAGGTGAGGTTTGGCTTTCGTTTCTGACCGGCCGCCGGTCTTTGGAGGCAAGAAGCTTACCGGCTGCACCTGGCGACCTGAGAAACTCCTCGATTTTAGGGTCGCTGCGCACGCCGAAAACCACCGGCAGGACAAACAAAATGACTGCCAGTATCGCCGCTGCAATACTCGTTATTTTCAACGTTTTAATCATATTCCCGTTTGTTTATTTGACATACGGGAGCAGGGGATGTTCCCATGCACTTTTTTACTCAATTTTAATACCATAGCGCGGGCAAATAATAAAATCCTGATAAACCGGATGTATGCGAAGTTATTCAGGGAATACGATTCGGCTCCCGGACCTTTATGACAGATACCGGCTGTCTCCAGTGTATTATTTTTTCAAAATACTGGTCTTCGTGGCTTGCGTATTCGGGGCTGTGCTCGGTGGTATGACAATCGGTGCAGGTAGACATAGGGCCTGAAGTTTCGACGGCGCCGAGGGAGCTAAGATGCTCAGAGCCGGGGCCGTGGCAGTTTTCGCAGCCGACGTCCTTGAGGTCAGGAGTTTTTTCGGGCGTTATAAAGCCGCTCTGAAACTGCATGCCGACGACATGGCAGATAACGCACTCGGGGTCATAGTCAGAGCCGACCTCAACGAGCGTCGCAAAGGCGTCGGCGTGGCGGCTGTTCGGGGAGGGCTGCTTCAATAAGCTGGGTATGAATACCTGTGAACTTTCCTGCCACTTTTCATACTCGTAGTCGTGGCAGAGCTTGCAGGATTTCGAGCCAACGTACTGAAGATTATCGGGCAGAATGAAACGCGGGTATTTTTCGAGGAGATTGGCCTCCTTCAAAAGCCGCTGATAGTCCTTGTAGAGGTCCACAAGCGCCTGGTTCTGCGGGAGGTCTTCAGTAACAGCAACGACGGAGAACGTTAATTGCGGCCCGGGCAGGACAACCCGGATTTCGGCGACATACTTGCCCAATCTGCCCGCCGAGACAACCAGAGGCCCGCCGTTAGCGTCGCTTACAAGCATCGGCTCGTCGGACTGCGGGGGAGCTATCAATAAATCAACCCCGCCCGTCCGGTCCTGCGGCTGTTTATCCAGTGAAAGCGAGGAAATCAAAACCGGTGCGGGGGCACTATTGGAAATCAGGACGTTTATCCTGGAAGACGGCCCTTCGCCGTGGGAGGATGCGAATAAATCCGGCAACTGGGAGATTTGCGCTTCGGTATCAATAGCGGCTACGGTTATATCGACAGTATTACCGTCGAGCGTAAAACTCCTGGTAAACTTTGTCGGCAGCATCGCATCTTCGGAATCGTCGGCGGTTATAACACTAAATGCGTCGCCGAGCACGTCGAGCAAGCCCGCCTGGCGTGCGATGTGAATATCCTGTTCGGTAAGATTGACCACGTCATAACCGAGCTGGCTAAAGGCCTGGACTATGATATTAAACTTGATGAGGTTCTGCGCGGTTGGTTCGTCCACCAAAGAGCCCGTGTCGAGGATGAGACGATTTTCAGGACTGACGGTATTGAGGACCGCGTCGCGTCTGTCGAGCCCGCCGAGCTGACCGCTCGAACAGCCGCAGGGCTGCAGAGCGCCCAATTCGTTACCTGTAAGGAAAATAGTGATTACCTTTTGCCCGGCTGACCGGTCCCGGGCGGGCTGAACGGCCGCTTCTGGCGAACCGGCGGCCAATGCCATAACCGCCGACAGCAGGTAAATACAAGCCGGACTGAACCCCGATAACAGCGTTCGAGGGCCGACACGCTCACCACAGGCCGTCTTTCCTATCATTGGCTTATATGTTTTTATCTTCGCCTGAAGAACCCACGGCAGTTAACATTGATTTTTTCGCCGTCTTTGGTAGTCAACGCGAGCGTATCCGTGAACATTCTTGCAGTTTTTTTGGTATCAGGGGGCGATATTTCGACATCTATCTTATATCGGTTTCCGAGTTTTTCCTTGTCAACAACCTTGACGATATCCTGCCCTGAAGACACCGAGTCAATTTCGAAATTCTCATCGTAGTTATCGAGGATCCAAAGCCGTCTTTTGATTTTCTCGCCCGGCTCAGCGTTGAGAACAGTGATGGCGGGCGGATCAACCCGGAACCTCGCCAGGATGCTGAAAGGCACGGTAATCGACGAGCATTCCGGATGTGTGACAGCGATTTGGATACGGCCGCTGCCGCTGGCACCCATTTTTTTCGGGTCTAATCTGGTCTGAAGGACAAACTTCGCGGCCTTCTGGTCGGGGTCGAAGTTTGCGGTAACTGCATCGGAAGTGGCCTCGAATTTCGTAATCGTAAACGGCTGATCGTCGACGCTCTTTATGGTAAGCTCGGCGGCGTCGGCGTTATCTCCTTTTAGCTTATACTCCAGCCGGTCCGGCTCGTAAACAACCTTCTGCGCAATGGACGCTTTTATAGTCAGCTCGACCCTCGGATTACCCTGGTCGTTGGAAAACACATAGAGATGCCTTGTCCTGACGCCGGTACCCCTGTCGGCGTGATATTGCACTTTTATGGTCCCTTTTTCGCCGGGGGCGTATTGTTTCTTATCGAGCGTGAAGACCGTACATCCACAGGTCTTGCTGACATCTTTTATCATAAGAGTTCCGTCGCCCTTGTTTTCAAAACTAAATTCACAGGATTGAACCGAGCCAGGTGTAACCAGGCCGAAATCGTTAACTGTCTGGTCGAAAGCTATTTTAGGCGGCGGCCCGTTGGGTTCTGCCGGTGCATTCGAATCCGGCTCTTCGCCGAATGCCTGCAGCCCAAGCGAGCCCTGTAAAAACGCCACACAGCCAATAATACCGATGATTAGAATCGTTCGTCTGGACTTCATAATTAAATCTCCCAAATTTTTTAATTGCCAATACTAAAACATAACTCGGCTTTTTTGAGTAAATTGAATAGTTGATAATAGCAAAAAACGAGCTGTTTGGCAAGTGCTTTCCAGTCCTCAATATACCGCACAAGAACAGGAATATTCAATAACAATCGAAAAAGGCGAAAGTTACCGGCATCTCCGGCACAGCACTGCTTTACAGCGGATTCAAAAACTATTACCATAATATACAGTTATGAAATAAACTTGTTCGGGCTTCGCCCCTGGGCTATGCCCTGATAAACAGACGATATAACGGCGAAGTCCCGAGGCCATTTATCGCAATGAAGCCGGATGGAGCCAATTATGAGCCGACAAAATCCTGATGTATCGATTGTAGTGCCTTTATTGAATGAGCAGGATAATATAAGACCTTTATACGACCAGCTGACTGAGGCGCTGGACAGCTCCCATAACTATGAGCTTATTTTCGTAGACGACGGCTCCACAGACGACAGCTATGAGATACTGTCCGGCCTGCACAAAGCCGACGGCAGGGTCAAGGTCATCCGGTTTCGGAAGAACTTCGGCCAGACGGCCGCGTTATCGGCCGGCTTTGACCACGCTAAGGGCGAGATAATCGTCGCTATAGACGGCGACCTGCAAAACGACCCCGCAGACATACCCAAAATGGTGGAAAAGCTGCACGAGGGTTACGACGTGGTCAGCGGCTGGCGAAAACAAAGGCACGACCACGCCGTCAGCCGGCTGATTCCGTCGAAGGCGGCAAACTGGTTTATCTCGAAGATTACGGGAGTAAATCTGCACGATTTCGGCTGCACGCTGAAGGCATACAGGCGTGAGGTGCTCGCGGAGACCCGCCTATACGGCGAGATGCACCGCTTTATCCCGGCGCTGGCAAGCTGGTCAGGCGCTCATATCTGCGAAATGGTAGTCAATCACAGGCCCCGGACGGCCGGCGTCGCCAAATACGGGCTGGGACGCACCTGGAAGGTGCTGCTTGATTTGATTACGGTCAAGTTCCTCGGGTCGTTTTCGACCAAACCGATTTATATTTTCGGGGGACTCGGATTTGTAAGCGCTCTGGGCGCGATACTGGCAGGACTTGCGGTACTTTATCAAAAATTCTTTTCAGACCTGCCTATGAACAGAAACCCGCTGCTTACACTAACGGCGGTTCTCATTATGTCAACGATACAGTTTATCCTGATGGGTCTTCTGGCGGAGATGCTGGTGCGGACTTATCACGAGTCGCAGAACCGGCCGACCTACGTGGTTCGGGACATACTCGAACCAGCCGAAACGTCGGAAACGTCCGCGGAAGAAGGTCGCTGAAAATGGCATCTACAAAAAGCGGACCCAAAGCAAAAGGCAGGAACCAAGCATCAGCCGCAGCCCGACTGAGCCCGCTTAAGTCAGGCAGCAATAACAAAGAGCTTGCAGCAATTATCCTGGTTGTGATTCTGGCCGGCATTCCGTTTGTGCTGGGGCGTTATTTCGAGTTTAGCTACCCGGACCCGTTCGACAGCGCCGCCAACGTTTACTCGGCCCAGCACATCCTCAACGGCGCAAGGATAGGGATTGATGAAAAGCTCAGCGCCGCCTTAGGCACAATATTAGTCAATATTTTAGGGGTATGGCTGTTCGGATTCAGCGAATTAGGGCCGAAGCTTATACAAGCGCTTATGCAGGCGGGCGCTCTTGTTGTGATATATATGGCCCTTAGAAAGCTGATGGGCCGGCTGCCGGCTGCCGTGGCCGTGATAGTTGCCTCGATTTATATGTCTTCGCCGCTAATCGCCAAATACGGCAACGTAAAAGAGCAGTTTATGATTGCGTGCATGGCAGCGGGAATAGGCCTGTTTGTTCTCAGACAATCAGGCGGAGGATGGTGGTATAGTTTGCTGGCCGGCGCGATTGTCAGCTGGGCGCCCCTTTTTAAGCAAACCGGAATGTCGGCAATAGGGGCAATCGGACTATTTGTAATACTTCAGCCGATATTCGGGCACAGGACGTGGAAACAGACGTGGGCGGACATATCGCTGCTGCTGACAGGAGCAGCGGCAATGATGGCCCCTCTCTATATATGGATAATCGGATGGGACATTCACGTAGCCCTGCCTTACGGGTTTGTATGGCACACTGTCGCCGTCTTAATACCTAAATCGGCATCTTCGTCCTCCTCTCAGACCGTCTCCAATTATGTCTCTTCGTTAAGAGAAACAATTCCTATTTCTCAGCAGGGGCCCCGTGTGCTGCGATATTACCTCGCACTATGTCTGCCGGTTACGCTGGCTGCCGGCTCAATCGCTGTAAGAATCGGGAAAATGGTCCTGAAGCGTTTCGGAAGAGGCGCATCTGTAAAGGGCGATTACGACCGGTTCGTGCTGCTGTTTGCGGTCTGGTGGATTTTCGATATGGCGTTTGTGTGGATAAGCCCGGCCTCATACGAGCAGTATTACCTGCCGCTGACCGTCTCGGGAGCGATTACAGGCAGTTATCTTATAGCCGTCTGGCGCGACAAGCTCACGGGGACCGTATTCAAAACCAAATGGATAATCGTCGGCGCTGTCGGATTTATCCTGATGGTGATTATGTCGTGGCGCATATTTTTCGGCCTGCCGAGAAGCCCATATACCAATATCAGATACCCGGAAAAACGCAACGGCTATCTACAGCGATGGCGTGAAATTCAGCTTCGCCGGACGCAGGGCTACAGGGGCACATGGGAGGTGGCGGGCCAATACATACGCGACAATACACAGCCGACGGACAAAATCTACGTCTGGGGATGGGTCCCGGGCATATACCTGTCGGCGCAGAGGTTCAGCCCCTCTCCCGTCGCCTTTGAAAGCGAGATGCACAACAGATCTCCTGAGCAGCTTGAACAGGTAATTGACGAACTGCTCAGCTCTTTTCGCAAAGAGATGCCCAAATATATCGTGGACAGCCGAAAGCAGCATTTGCCGCTGGATCGGCTTAAGTTCGAGCTTTGGCCCATTGTGCCCGAGGGATTTATGGGTTTCAAGAAAACACAATTTTTGCCCAATGACCCGGGAACCGTCGCTGAATTTGAAAAACAGTGGGCACAGCTGACCCGTGAAAGGTCGGGAGATGAGGAGGCACAAAGATTCGAGGTTATGGGCAAATTCAGAAAATTCATAAGAGATAATTATGATATAGACAAGGTGTTCGGCAGCGATTATCGCTCCCTTATCGTCGTTTTCAAGCTGAAGGCCGGCGAGGAGAACACGCGGAGACAATAATCACCTCGGGCAGCGCTGCGTCAAAGGGTCGATTATTTACAAAAACAGTGAGCAGAAAAAAAAACCATAAACTTGTCACGGACAAAAGACACCGCGGTCCTGAAAAGAAGACCGCTGGCGGGCAAAGTCCGGTAATTAACGAACGGTTTATCCTGACTGAAAGGCACACCGAGATATTAACCTGCGCGGCCCTTTTCGCATTCGGGACATATCATTCCATTTTGTATTTCGGAAACAACGTTGTTCCCAACGGTGACTTTCCGGCCTTTTTCAGGGTGGGCAGAGAATTATTATCGCTGCAGATACCGACGAGTTTCAAACTTGCGCCGGTCCTGGGATTGATGCAAAATCTCCTTGCGTACGCGGCCTGGGGGCCGACGCCGGGACTGACGGCCGGCTGGCTGTTAAACGCAATTTTGCATCCTTTCAGCGTGGTCTTATTATGGCTTGTCGGAAAAAGAATTGTGGGCAGAAGCGCCGCCTGGCTTGCCATAATTGCAGCCATCAATCCCTGGAGAATATACCTGCTGACCGAACCGATAATCGAAACATCTTTTTTGTTTTTCATTCTCCTGACTTTATATCTGATTCTTCGCCGGTCACGATGGGCCTACCTTTTCGCAGCGATAACAACGATGGTGCGTTATGAGGGGGCGGCGCTGATAATGGCAGCGTTTGTCGCAGACGTCATACACAAAAAGAGCAGGCGAGATGTAGCAAAGGCATTCGGCTATTCGGCCCTGGCGGCCCTGCCGCTGGCAATATGGCTGATAATGACGGTCCTGACCTGGCACGGTGGAACATCGCATTATTTAAGCGTTTTATTTTCAAAAGAATACGCCAAAGGTTTCACCAGCCCGGTCAGTAACAGAACGGGACTGGGCCTTCACCTGAAGCTGCTCTGGCAAACGGGATTTCAGCCGCTGTTCATACCATATCCAGGGGCAGGGGCGGGTTTCGCAGATTTCATTTTCAAGCTAAGCAAAACGGCCGGCGTTGCCGGCTTTCTGCTGGGCTGTATATTTGCGGTCCTGAAACGCCGCTGGGAGGTTTTGATTTTAGTTTTGTTTTTTTTGCCGTACTTTCTGCTGCACGCCTATTATCCGTATCCTCTGACGCGATTTCACTCGGTTATTTTCTGGATTGCACTGCTTATTGCCTGGTTCGGACTGCAAAGTGCGGGCGAGTCATTGGCACGGAAGGCCCTTTTGCCCCGGCAGATAAGGTATGCGATTTACATTACGCTTTCCATAGCGGCATTTGCATGGTTTGCAGCCCTTGCCTCTTACTTCGCTGATGCGGCAGCCATAAGCCCGGTATCGGCCTCAATGCCTTATGCTGCAATACTCGTTACAGCGATAATTGTCATATCGCGAATATTAGAGCAGCATCATCTTTTCACACGGTACCTGTTCACGGCTTCATTGTTGTGTCTTGTCATAGCGTCGAACCAGTTTATGCTGGTTCGTCTTGTGGGCGACGGAAAGCAGCAAATCGAGTTCAAACAATTAGGCGAATGGTTTGCCGATACCGGCGGGCCGGATGAAAAACTGGCCGTTTATATGAAAGGAGCAACGCAGCTTTTCTCAGGCAAAAACGCACAAAATGTAGTGGGCTTCCCCAAGGCAGAAAGTCCAAAAGAGCTTGCGGAGCAACTTCGCGAAGAAGGCGTCACATACGTGGTCTGGGCGACACGAGAGGGCTTCAGCCGCGGTCAGCACACCGGATACCATCAGCTCGAACTCGACAAAAATATCGCTTTTCTGGACAAGCCGCGAAGCATCGGCTGCTATGAGTTTGTCAGACGAATTGGCTCATCAAGAGGATATGTAAATATCTTTCGCCTAAGAGAGCACGGCGAAGAGCAGCTGCCGGGGGCCGGCAACGACCGATAATTGATTATAGACGGCTGCACTTTGTCACGACGGCCCCTTAAATCGTCGATATTAATAATCTCTATTGCAGGTATGAGACGTTTATGGAAGAGCAGAAAGAAAAAACGGTTGAAACAGCAAATCCGGACGAGATGAATCTGCTGAAATGGCGCAGACGCAACCGGTACTACTACCAGTGGCTCGAGAAGATTTACCGTTTCGTGGTCCGTCCGGGCAGTCGTGTCCTGCACGTGGGCTGTGAATGCGGCGACCTTCTGGCGGCAGTGTGGCCGGGTTATGGAGTGGGGGTGGACAGCGATGAAAATGCGGTAGCACTGGCAAAAAAACGGTTCCCGCATTTGAACTTCATTGCCGTCGAGCCGAAGGAGATGCAGCTTAATGAGAAATTCGACTATATACTGATATGCAACTCTCTGGGTAACTGGCAGGACATTCAGAGCGTGTTAGAGCGTATTTACCCTCTGACCGACGAGCATACGAGGATTGTAGTCACGTATTACAACTATCTATGGGAGTGGGCATTGAGAATCGGCTCGGCCATAGGCGCCCGCAGACCGTATGGGTATCAGAACTGGCTGCCGCCCCAAGATATCGCAAACCTTCTTAATCTCGCTGATTTCGACGTGATACGGGGCAGCTCGTTCGTGTTGCTGCCGAAGCGGATTTGGCTGATTAGTGATATCTGCAATTACATTCTTTCCCTGCTGCCGGTTTTTCGTATCTTCAACCTGGTGAACCTGGTGATAGCAAGGCGCTCGGCACAGCCAGGTGAAAACAAGGACTTGTCCGTATCGGTAATAGTGCCCTGTCGAAATGAGAAAGGAAACATCGCCGAGGCCGTAAGGCGAATACCGCAGATGGGGCGCCAGACCGAGATAATCTTCGTGGATGGCTCCAGCACGGACGGCACGGCAGAAGAAATAGAAGACCAGATAAAAAAGCACCCAGAGAGGAAAATCCGTCTGATACATCAGGGCGCCGGCCGGGGCAAAGGTGATGCAGTGAGAAAAGGATTTGCGGCGGCAGACGGCGACGCGCTGGTTATTCAAGACGCTGACCTGACAGCGCCACCCGAGGATTTGCCTAAATTTTTTGCCGCACTTCGCGACTGCAAGGGCGAGTTCATCAACGGCTCGCGCCTGGTCTATCCGATGGAAAAACAGGCGATGCGGTTTTTGAATCTGCTGGCAAACAAATCTTTCGGCGTGCTGTTTTCCTGGCTTCTGGGCCAGCGGTTCAGGGACACCTTGTGCGGCACGAAAATGATTCGCAAAAGTGACTACGAGGTCATAGCGGCAAACCGTGCTTACTTCGGCGATTTTGACCCGTTCGGGGATTTTGACCTGATATTCGGCGCCGTGAAACAGAACCTCAAGGTCGTCGAGGTGCCGGTGCGGTATAAGGCGAGGACTTACGGCGAAACAAACATCAGCAGGTTCAGGCACGGATGGCTGCTGCTTAAAATGAGCTGGGTAGCGTTCAAAAAAATAAAATGGCTCGGACGGACAGATTGAGCTGATTTATGGGAACGGCCGATTTGGAAAATAATGTTTCGGCGGTAACGGGAAAAAAGCGAAAGGTGCTTATATTCATCGTCTGCTTCAACGATGAAAAGTCCATAGAACGGCTGCTGCAGAAAATCCCCACAGAGATACTCGACGGCAGCCGG
Source organism: uncultured Pirellulales bacterium (assembly GCA_964536225.1). Classification (GTDB taxonomy): domain Bacteria; phylum Planctomycetota; class Phycisphaerae; order Sedimentisphaerales; family Anaerobacaceae; genus Fen-1362. The sequence goes on along the minus strand of CAZHVR010000001.1, from coordinate 24,072 downwards.
TTCGATGCGGAGATACTGATTATTGACAACCATTCCTCGGACAGGACATTTTTTGCCGCAAGAGATTTTGCCGCAGGACGACCCGATTTAAAATTCGTAGTTCTCTATAATCCCAAAAGCCGAGGATACGGCGCAAATCAGAAAATAGGATTCAGGTACGCAATTGACCACGGCTTCGACGCAATTGTGCTGCTGCACGGGGACAACAGGTATCCGCCCGGCCGCCTGCCGGAGATGTTAAACCCTATACTTCATAACAATGCTGACGCGGTGCTCGGCTCCAGGATGATTAATAAGCGAACGGCGCTGAAAGAGGGTATGCCTCTGTACAAATGGATTGGCAATTGTGGGCTGAGCTTCGCACAGAATGTGATACTCAAGTCCCGGCTGTCGGAGTTTCACAGCGGGTATCGCGCTTATCGAGTAGAAGCGCTGGCGTCGGTCCCGTTTGAGCACAACTCGGACGGTTTCGATTTCGACACGGACATCATCATTCAACTGCTGGATACGGGAAAACGTTTTACCGAGGTTGCGGTACCGACGTTTTACGGAAGCGAGCTTGCGGGGGCACATGGTCTTAGATACGCAATACAAGTTTTGCATTCTTCAATACTGTCGCGAGTCATGCGGCTCGGGATTTACTATCACCCCAAGTTCGACTACGAGCCGGAGACAAACTACAGGTACAAGCCGAAGTTCGGCTATTCAAGCTCGCATCAATACGCATATCAGCAGGTCAGGCAGGATTCGACGGTGATGGACATCGGCTGCGGACCGGGTTTTATGGCTGAGGCGCTGGCCAAAAAAGGCGTCAGGACTGTTTCCATCGACCGCCAGATTCAGCCGACGACCCGTCAGCATTCCTGGAAGTGTATGGAAGTCAACGTGGACGAGTACGACTTTGGCGATGATTTCGGGAAAATTAACTATATACTTGTGCTGGACATCATAGAACATTTGAAGTCGCCCGAAAGATTATTGGTGACACTGCGGAAGCGTTATTCACGGGACTGTCCTGATGTGGTGGTAACGACGGGCAATATTGCTTTCCTGCCTCTGCGCCTGAGCTTGTTGTTTTCAGGTTTTCATTACGGACGCAGGGGCGTTCTGGATATGGACCATACTCGCCTGTTTACCTTTTCGTCGCTGGCCAGGACATTGCAGCTGAACGGATATGAGATTATAAGCAAAAAGGGGCTGCCTGCGCCGTTTCCCCTTGCGCTGGGCGATGGGCCGCTGGCGAGGTTTTTGATACTTATAAACCGGCTTTTGATAAAGATTTCCAAGAGCGTGTTTTCCTATCAGATTGCCATAGTCGCGAGGCCTCTGCCGACGCCGGAGCATCTTCTTAAGGACGCTTTCGAGGCCCAAAAACAAAAACTTTCAGTCAGGAACATTTCACAAAACGACAGATAATGAAGGCCAGACCAAAAACCAGGAAGCCGGGACACGAAGACAGGCACGTTCCAAAGAAAGGCCGGACGAATTCTCCGTGGGCCTCTCAATCAAAGATGAAATTCTTGCTGCCGGCGCTCGTTTTCTTATGGCCCGTCGCATACCTTTTCAGGAACGTTTTTGTAATAAACGGGCAATACTTAGGCATCACCAACGATTTCATTATGCTTTATTACAAGTACAAGCAGTACCTGCTTGCCGACCTTGCAGAGTTTCATCTTCCGCTATGGTCACCGTCAGAAGCGGCAGGTTTCCCGTTTTACACAAACCCGTTTGCCCAGGCGTTCTATCCGCTCAACGCGCTTCTTGTGGCGTGGTATAAGATATTGGCCGGTTTTAATCCCTTCGACTACCAGATATATACAGTCCTCGGCATCTCGATATTCGCGCTGGGACTTTTTATGTGGCTTCGACTCATCAATAAAAACCTAAGGGCAGTGCTATTTGCGACCCTGGTAATGGCGATAAGCTTCAAAGTCACTGAAATCCTCCGGTTTCCCAACGCCGTCCACACCGCAGCGTGGTACCCGTGGGTGCTTTACGCGATGACAAAGATTTTTTTGAGCCAGTCCTCAAGAAAAACTGCTCTATACGGACTGCTGCTGATTTTTTCACTAATCTGCGTTTTTACGGCCGGCTACCCGTATTACATTTATTACAGCGCGTTTCTTTTCGTGCCCTATCTAATGATTTTTTTCATAAGGCCGCTTAGGACCCGATTAATCGGCCTGGAATCAATCAACTGGAAACGTGCCTTGCTGACGCTGGTGCTGGCGGGAATAGTCGCTGCTGCTGTATGCGGACCATATTTATTCGGCATAAAGCAGCTTATGGAACAGACCACAGACCGCGGCGGCAAAGATTTTACCTATTCTACATCTCACAAGTTCACCCCTGAAGATACGGTCGGCTCGCTTGTGTATCCTCCCGCAGCGAATGCCGAAGGATGGTATTTTTTCAGCATTACCGGCGTATTAATAATAGCAATTTACCTTTTCGGCAGGCATTTCACACCGACCGCTGAGGACCGCCCGGGCCGGGACATAACACCGACAGATGCCGGAAATATACGGGTTAAAATATTTTTCCTCGTCTGGTTCGGGTTAATCAGTTACATCAGCTACGGACAAGAGTCGTATCTTTTCGTTTTGCTGTGGCGGTATATGCCGGGTTTTTCGAGCTTGCGGGTTTGGGGCCGGGTAAACATTATTCTGGTACCGATTCTGGCATGGCTGTTGTCCCTAGCTTACGCTTACTTCGAATCACTGCTTGTCGATCAAGCCGATTCAGGCAAACTGGGCCAAAGCGGCCTATCAGGAAAATCGGACGATGGAAAACACTCGACAGTATTTTGGTCGATCGTGACCGCAGCAGCGGTCTATGCCGTTATTCTTTCCATACAGCTATTTATGTATTACAAGGGAACCTTCGATAATTACTGGACCGAATATTTCAATGAACTGATGCCCCTTCGTATAAAGTTCATTACTCACGGGGCCGTGGGATTTGCCTGTGTTTTTACGTTTATGATTCTTGCCAAACGGATTCGACCTGTGTTAAGACGCTATCCTGCAATGATAGTTGTCATTTTGCTGGCTGTTTCGGTTTTTGAGATGCGGCACACAGGTATCCATATCTGGACTGCGGCCAGGAAATGGTATCCTGAGCGTTTCAAGCTCGATATAGCGCAAATAAACGAACTTTCGTTTAAGTACCGAAGAATTGACCAAAACTTCACTATCTGTTTAAGACCTGTTTTCAGCGCAGGCATAGTGGCAAACTGGTATTTCAACAGATACGTCAGATTTCTTGATGAGCATAACAACGAGCCCGAGGCCTTGAAAGTAATACTCGGGGTAGCCGACGCCAGAAAAATATTCTTCTCCGAATCAATAGAGTATCCGACCATTCGAGCGTTCCTCGGCGATGCAAACAAGTTTAGCAACACAGGCAAACTGATTTCCTATACAGGCGACGAGCTTAAATGGGAAATTGACGCACCGGTTGCAGGGTACCTGAGTTTTATAGACAACTGGGCACCGGGCTGGAAGGCGTGGGTGGATGAGCAGCCGGTCAATATAAAACTGCTGTTCGGAACGTTCAAGTCCGTGCAATTGTCCCCCGGACGACACGTCGTCAGATTTTCCTATCAGCCCGGCCTGTTCCCCGCATCGCAAAAAGAAAATGACTCCTGACCCTTTTTTTGTGAGAAAGTATGGCAATTTCAGATTGGCTTAAGCTGCCTGAAATAAAAGATAATAAAGACCTCGACGACCCGTCAAGGACTGCGCTGCACGGCGAGATACTGCGTCGAAAGACGTTCCTGAAAAAGCTTTATGCGGACTTTTACAGACGCTTTAAAGATTCGGTGGAACAGCCGGGCAAAAAGATGCTCGTAGAATTAGGCAGCGGAGGCGGATTTATCAAAGAAGTAATTCCCAACACTGTTACGTCCGATATTCTAAGTATCGACGCCGTCGATAAGGTTTTCTCGGCGACCGATATGCCGTTCGAAGATGAGAGTGTAGATGCCTTTTTTATGTTTGACGTTCTGCATCATATTGCCGAGCCGAGGAAGTTTTTATCCGAGGCCGACAGGTGTTTAAGGTCCGGGGGAAAAGTGGTTATGATAGAGCCGGCCAATACGCTCTGGGCAAGGTTTATTTATAAAAACTTTCATCACGAACGGTTCGACGTAAAGGGCGGCTGGCAGGTTGACAAAGGCGGGCCTCTAACGCAGGCCAACGGCGCTATGCCGTGGATTATTTTTGTCCGGGACAGATCTGTTTTCGAGCAGGAATTTCCGCGACTGAAGATTGCAGAGATTCGCAATCATACTCCACTGCGGTATCTGCTGAGCGGCGGTTTCAGCGTGCGTCAATTGGCGCCCGGCTTTTTATATCCCGTGGTAAAGGCGATAGAATACGTGTTGACGCCGGCCAACAACGGGCTGGGTATGTTTATGACCGTGATACTCAAAAAAACCAAAGGCAACGAACGGGCGGTGCAATGAAACTCCTGATGCTGAATTATGAATTTCCGCCGATTGGCGGCGGAGCAGGACAGGCACACCAGGCCATACTCAAACAGTATGCAGGGCGAAATGACCTGACAGCGGACATACTGACATCGTCACCCAAGCCGGGTTTCTCAGTGGAAAAGCTGTCGCATAACGTCACGGTCTATAAAGTCGGAATCCATAAGAAACAGCTCCACTACTGGCGCAAGATTGAGGTCGCGGAATGGATTGTCAGGGCCGGCGGGCCCTATCGGCGGCTGATAAATGAAAACCAATACGACCTTGTTCACGCGTTTTTCGGTCTTCCGACGGGCTGGTTATGTTACAAAACGGCCGAACGATTACCTTATATCATTTCACTTCGCGGCTCCGATGTGCCGGGCGAACATGCCCGGCTTCAGCTCGAATACAAAATGCTGGGGCCGCTACTTAAACGTATATGGATAAAAGCAGCGGCACTTATAGCAAACAGTGAAGGGCTGAAAAAAAGGGCGTTGAGATTTTTGCCGTCGGCCGATATCGAAGTTATCAATAACGGTGTAGAGCTGGACAGGTTCTATCCGGCTGAGCATAACGAATTGTCAAAAGAGCTGAAGCTTGTTACGGTCGGGCGCCTGTCGGTAACAAAAAGGGTCGAAATGCTCGTCGAGGCCGTTGATATACTACACAGACAAGGCACAAACGTGCACCTGACAATAGCAGGCGGAGGAGGACTGCTCGAAAAACTGCAAAAGCTGATTGAGCAAAAGGGCCTGAATAACATCATCAATCTGACCGGCAGAACAGAGGCAGAGCAAATGCCCGAAATCTACCGACAGAACAATATATTCATAAGCGCCAGTATGCAGGAAGGAATGAGCAATGCAATGCTGGAGGCGCTTGCCTCGGGACTGCCGATTATAACGACAAATTGCGAAGGTGTGGAAGAGCTGATAGCCGATAATGGTATTGTCGTCGAAAACGATACCGCCGAGGCGCTGGCTGAGGCCATAAACGGGTTGGCGAAAAACCAGCAGGACTATAAAGCAATGTGTGCCTCGGCCAGACACCATGCGGAGAATTTAGGATGGGACAAAGCGGCTGAACAATACGTGCGGCTTTACCGGCGCGTCTGCGGAAACAATAAAAGAAATGATTAAACGATGAAAACCTTTTGCATAACGATAGATACCGAGCCGGACTGTGACATACACTGGAAGCGGTCGCAACCGTTGACTTTCGAATCGGTTACTGTCGGCATACCTCAAATCCTGCGGCCGATATGGAACAGGTTCGGGGTAAAGCCGGTGTATTTCGTGTCGCCGGAGGTCGTGGAAAACGAGCAGTGCTGCCGGGTTCTGCGGGATGAAATGCAATCAGACGCGGAAATCGGAACTCATCTTCACAGCGAATACATCGGGCCTCAGAAAAAGCACGAGACAATAGCGGGCACAACCAGCTACGAGTTTCCGTGCAACGCATACGATAACAAGGTAGAATCAGCCAAAATAAAAAATCTGACTGAAATGATAGAAAATAATTTAGGAACCAGGCCTGTATCCTACAGGGCGGCCAGATACGGCGCAGACATCGATACAATAAAAATCCTTGAGAAGCTGGGTTACAAAATCGATAGTTCTGTAACGCCGGGGATAAGCTGGGTAAAACAGGGCGGGCCGGACCATTCACGTGCCCCGAAGCAGCCATATCTCATTTCCCAAACGGACTACTATTCAGCAGGCGACTCTTCCATTTTGGAAGTCCCTATCACAATTTCAGGAAAAAGGTTTCCGTTTTTATCCGGCGGTTGGATGCATTACCGCTGGCTTCGGCCGACACATATGACTGCTTTCGAGATGAAGATGCTTGTCAACGAATTTTCGAGAAACTACGACGAGCCGGTGCTGAATATGATGTTTCATTCTATGGAGGTCCTGCCGGGCAGGACGCCCTTTGTCAGAACAAACCTCGGACAGAAACTATATTTAATCCGAGTTGAGAAAATAATAAAGCACCTGAAACAAAAACACTTCGAAAGCAGAACCTTAACAGAGACCTACAACGACAGAACCTGAATAGCGCCAAAAATCATACTTTCGTAATATTTGAAATGGAAACAGAAAGCCCGCTAAGACAGAAAGCCCGTGAGCAGCTGCGATTCTTCCTGAATGAATGCAGTATCGGGGAATTCAAAGGCAAAAGAATACTGGAAATCGGCTTTAAAAACGGCTTGTTCCTCGACGAGTGCCGCAAGGCAGGTCTTGTCCCCACCGGGATAGAGATAAACAGCGAATATCACAAAAAAGTCAAGGCGGAATTCCCGTACCTGGATTTGCACTGGTACGACGGCGGCGCTTTTCCCGTCCCGGACAGCTCCTTCGATTATGTTGTTTCTCTTCAGGTCCTGGAACACGTCAAATCTATCGAGCATATTTTCGACCAGTGCATAAGAACCCTAAAACCCGGCGGCCTTATGTATCACAGGTGCCCTAATTACCAATCTTTCTACGAGGGACACTACAAGATTTTCTGGCTTCCGCTTTTAAACAAGAAAACGGCACGAATTTACCTGAAGCTGCGGGGCCGTTATACGCCTTATTTCGAATCCTTGAATATTGTTAAGCCGCGTCATATTATCGGCGTCCTGAAAAAGTACAAGAGTGACGTTAATGTCATTACTTTAGGGCGAAAAGAGTTCGTAAAGAACTTTAACAAAGAGCAGATTGAAAAAATAGACCAGAAACTTTTAAGAAGAGCTATGTACCTCCTGGACAGATTGACTCCTGTAAAAAACCTTACGCTGAAATTAATATCAGGGACAAATCTGTATTATCCCATAGTGATGATTGTCACGAAAAACTCAAACTTTGGCTCTGATAAAGTTCCCGGCTAATCGAAAAAAGACAACAAGAAAGATATGTGCGGAATAGCAGGATTTAACTGGAAAGACCCTTCGGCCATTAACGCTATGGCTGACGTGATGAAACATCGAGGCCCCGATGACCGCGGGACTTACCTCGACGAAAATGTCTCGATGGGACATACGCGCCTTTCCATTCTGGATTTGACACCAAAGGGACATCAGCCGATGCACTTCGAGAATCTTGCTATCGTCTTTAACGGCGAGATATATAATTTTCAGGAAATCCGAAAAGAACTCGAATCCATCGGTTACAAATTCAGCTCAGGCACCGACACCGAAGTTATCCTGGCCGCCTATCATCGCTGGGACAGCAAATGCGTCGAAAGATTCAACGGTATGTGGGCGTTCTGCATTTACGACAAGAACAAGCAGACACTGTTTTTGTCGCGGGACAGGTTCGGTATAAAGCCGGTTTATTACTATTTCGACGGCAGACGATTCATTTTCGCCTCGGAGCTGAAAGCAATCAGAAGACACGATATTGCGGTTGAGACAGATGTATCGGGGCTGAATTTCTTCTTTTACCAGAAGTACATCGGCGACGGACTGACGATTTACAAAAACTGTCGAAAGCTCAGGCCCTCCGAGAATCTCCTGTTCGACCTCAATACGAGAAAAATCGCCCTTTCTAAGTATTACGATTTGGAAAGTGAAATAGCCAAAATAAACAATATCCCCGTCCAGGAACGGCTTGAAACGGCAGAGGAGATACTTCAGGACGCGGTGCTCAAACGGCTGATAGCAGACGTGCCCGTGGGGAGTTTTCTTTCGGGCGGCGTCGATTCGTCACTCATATCGGCCATCATAAGCAAAAGCAAAAAGGACTTCGACACCTTCTCCATCGGCTTCAAGGACGAATCATACAACGAGCTGGAGTTTTCCAAAATCGCTGCAGAGCACCTCAAAACGGCCCATCACTACGAATATATGGACGTCAACGAGGACATAATCGAAAAGGTAATCGGCGAGATGGACGAGCCGTTCGGGGACTCTTCCGTTTTCCCGACGTATCTGTTGTCACAGATTACCCGCCGGAAAGTTACCGTGTCTCTGTCGGGCGACGGCGGAGACGAGGTCTTCGGCGGCTACGATACCTATATGGCCTATAAACTGGCCCGGTATGCACCTGCTTCTCTGGTCAGGTTATCAGGACGTCTTATCAATGTGATTCCGCTTTCGGACAAAAAGGTCACGCTGGGCTTCAAGATGAAAAGGTTCGTGCGCGACTTTGACGCGGGCTGTAACAGACGACACCTCAACTGGATGGCGACCCTCACAAATACAGGAAGAAAAGAGCTTCTGGCAGATTGTTTCGTGCCGGATGAACAGCTTATAAATTGCAGCGGTGAAGATAATTTACTCACGGTGCAGTTAAACGACATTCACAACTATCTCGCGGAAGACATTCTCAAAAAAGTTGACCTTGCCTCGATGCTGGTTTCGCTGGAAGCGAGAGTGCCGTATCTGGATTACCGGCTTGTTCCGCTGGCTTTGTCGCTGCCGGAAAGATATAAAATCAGACGGCTAACTACGAAGTGGCTTTTGAAAAAAATAGCGAGTAAATACCTGCCCCGGCAGATAGTGCACAGGGCAAAACGGGGTTTTACCGTGCCTGTGAGCGGCTGGGTCAAAAACAGCTCGCTTATCCGCGAGTTTTTGACCGCTCGAAAATATTACGAGGACGGGCCGGTGCATTACGAATATGCAAAACAGATGTTCGACGAGCATATAAACGGCAGAAAAGACAACGCCAGAGAACTTTGGCTGATTTTCGTGTATAATCGCTGGAGATACAAAAACCGGAATTCAAGTGTCCTAAAACCGTAAAGCCGGCTGTAATGAACGCGTTTGTTTTCCAAAAAATATGAGCCAAACGATTCTTGCGTCTAATTACAAGATGTCTAAGAAACAATAATAATATGAGAAACTACGACAGATATATCAATAAAACATCTGAAGAATACGAAAAAGAGAACGTTAAAACCATTATGTACTACCTTTTCAGGATACCTTCAGACCGCATAATAGTCCCGTCTATTTGCAAAATGAAAGGCAAGCGCATCCTGGATGTCGGATTGGGAGCAGGAAGCTACACGAAACTGCTGATTGATAACAACCAGGTAACGGGTGTCGACCAGAACCCCCATCTTTGCAAATTGCCTATTAAGGTTCACACAGGCGATGCAACGGAGCTGTCGAAGCTCGTGGGCGATGAAAAATTTGACGTTGTGCTGTCAACCTGGATGACGGATTATTTCGACGGTGAAAAACTACAGCAGTTTTTTAACGAAGCAAGGAAGGTGCTCAAAGACGGCGGCTCGCTTATGACGACGACGATAAGACCAAACGGGTGGGGCCTTGTTTATCTGTTCCTGGCAAGGTACTGGCGAAGAGCAGACAAGCATGGCTGTGCGAAAAAACGTGTCATCGAAAAGCTCAAAAAAGCGGGCTTCAACGATATACAGCTTATAAACCTCAACTCCTGGCTGGGTATCCCATGGGCCTGTCTGGTGATTGCAAAATGACAACTGCCGATTCATCAAAACCGCTGCGCATCTGTTACATAGCGCCGAAAACATACCCGATTTTCAACCCGACCGTCGGCGACTACTTCGGAGGAGCAAATGTTGACCTGTATTATTTATCCACTGAAATTGCAAAAGACCCGAATTTCGAGTCGGGCTTCATCGTGGCTGACTACGGACAAGCCGATGGTGAGGTAATCGAAGGCGTAAAACTTTTCAAGGCCCTCGACTTCAACAAAGGGGTTTTAAGCGGCTCAGTGCGGACGTGGAATGCGCTTAAGCGTGCCGATGCGGACATATATATGATGAAATGCGCCTCGGCGGGCGTTGCGCTGGCGACACTATTTTGCAAACTGCACAAGAGAAAATTTATCTACCGGCTCGCCAGTGCGCTCGAAAGCGACGGAACATTTATAAAACAGAACCCGATTGTCGGAAGGTTGTTTTCCTGGTCACTGCGAAATGCGGCAATGGTATTTGCCCAAAATTCAATTGATGCGGAAAACCTGACAAAAACAATAGGCATCTCAGCACAGGTGATTTCCAACGGCCATCGACTCACAGCTATGCAGACACAAACGCGAGACACGATTCTCTGGGTCGGCAGGGACGTTCCCATCAAAAATCCCGAACGTTTTCTCGAGCTGGCCATGGCCTTTACTGACGAACATTTTACTATTGTGTGTCAGACGCCGAATAATGACAAGCATTACAAAGACCTCATCGCGCAGGCAGGCACAATCCCCAACCTGGAGTTTATCCGCCACGTGCCGTTTAACCAGATAGACGCCTACTTCCAGCGGGCCAAAGTATTTGTCAATACTAGCGACGCCGAGGGCTTTCCGAACACGTTCATTCAGGCCTGCAAAGCCGGCACGGCGATACTATCCTTTGATGTCAACCCCGACGGCTTTCTTGACAAATATCGCTGTGGTCTCTGCGGTAACGGCAACTGGGATTTGTTTATCGGGATGCTCAAGGAGCTGCTTATCCCTGAAAACGCTCAACAGTATGGAAAAAACGGACGAAGTTATATCGAAGAAAACCACAATATCATGAAAATTGCTGCATTATACAAGAAAATATTTAAACAATTGGTCGTAGGCCAAGCGACAGGTAAATTCCATGATAGAAACCACGCATAAGCAACCAAGCGTTCAGCAAAGCGAAAAGTCCGTCAAATGGGCAACCTACATAAGACAACAGGAGCTTAATGCCATCAAGCAGTGGCTGCTGCCGAGAGCAGAAAAACATCAGATACTGCTCGAGGTGGGCGGCGGCAACGGCTTGCTGGCAAAAGAACTTGCTGACATGGGTTTCAACGTCACTTCAATCGACCCCGCGCCGCGAACGCCGTCCCACTTTCCCGTCAGTAAAGGGAACTGTACTAATTTGAGATTTGAAGACAACAGCTTTGATGTTATATTCTCATCTTACGTTCTGGAACATATAGTCGAACTTGATAAAGCTTTTTCAGAGATGGGCCGCGTCCTCAAAAAAGATGGTATTATGGTGCACATGGTGCCGACTCACTACTCAATGATATATACTATGTTTACGCAGCCGATCAACTACCTCATAAAATTCGGCTTGATGCTCAAATATTGCTTCAAATTTTTATTCCGGCTGATTATCCGGCCGGCAGCAACAAAATCTGAAAAGCAGGCCACAGACGCAGCCGCTCCTTCCGTGTTCACTAAAGCCAATCTTAAACTTTATGCAAACCCAATAAGATTTCTCATCCCCCCGCCCCACGGTGCCGCCGAGAGCTGTTTTGCGGAAATCCGCAACTGGAAACCACAGGCCTGGCGAGATGAATTCCAGCAGGCAGGTTTTATAATCGTCGATACCATACTGCTTCCGGCCGCATATTCTATGCACGCGGTATTTCCTTTCAGGTTTATGAAGCTCAGATATTGGCTAAGCTCAAAAGGCGCCGGTGTGACCTGCTCTTTCCTTTTGGCAAAACCCAGATGGAGTTAAGGTAATAGAACAAAACCGGATGGCTTGACAAAACAAAATGGCATAGAGTTTTATTATGTTTAACTGGCGAAAATTTGCTTTGCAGGCGGCATCTGATATATCAGGCCGTAAAATATTCAAAAACCTTGAATTACTGAAAAAGATGGAGTACGAAACGCCTGAAATGCTGAACCGGCATCAGAAAGTAACCCTGAGCAAGCTCCTAATCCATTCGTTTACGAACGTCCCGTATTATCACAAAATATTAGACGAAGCTGAGGTAATAAAGGGCGGAAAAGTATATCTGGAAAACTTCCAGCGAATCCCTGTGCTGACCAAAGACATAATCCGGCGGGAAGGCGAAAACTTGTATTCGAAAGATTATAAACAGCGTCACTTTTATTACAATTCATCCGGAGGTTCCACAGGTGAGCCGGTCCGCCTTATTCAGGGCCGCAAATATAAGGACTGGGTCCTCGCATTTCCTCATTACTTTAATCTTATGGCGGATAAAGACCCGGGACAGCCGGAAATCAAGCTTTGGGGCTCGGAACGCGACATATTCATGGGCTCAGAGAAAATCAGGACTCGTATCAACCGCTGGCTGTTCAATATCACACTGCTCAACAGCTTTCGAATGACGCCGGAGATTATGGATGAGTACGCACGCATCTGGGATAAAACCAGCCCCAGGGTGGTAGAGACCTATACGAGTTCGATATTTGAGTTCGCCAGGCATTTGAAGAGAACCGGAAGAACGGTATTTCGGCCGGCAGCGGTGATATGTGCGGCCGAAACTCTCACAGAGGATGTCCGCTCATTTGTTGAGCAGGTTATTGGGGCTCCCGTGCTGAATAAATACGGCTCACGCGAGGTAGGGGCGATTGCCTGTGAGTGTCTTAAAAAAGAAGGGCTGCATATTTTTCCTATAAACAATAAAATAGAGGTGCTCGATGACAGCCTGAAACCGGTTGCCGCCGGACAAATGGGCGAAATTTTTATTACCACGCTCAACAATTATGCTATGCCGCTGATACGGTACAAAATAGGCGACACCGCAGTGTTGCCCGTCTGTGAAAAATGTTCCTGCGGAAGAGTGTGGCCGCTAATTGCAAAAATAACCGGCCGCAGAACGGACCATTTTAAAACCAAAAAAGGAGAGCTGATACACGGCGAGTACTTTACACATCTGTTTTACGGCAGGGAAAACATCACCAGGTTCCAGGTCATCCAGCGGGATTATGACAGGATAGAAATTCTCGTTATCTGCCGGCGGCAGATGGACGACAGTGACCGCAGCGACATCGAGGATAAGATTCGTCTGGTAATGGGGAAAGACTGCAAAGTTTTCTTCCACCAGGCCGATGATATTGCCCCAACTTCCAGCGGGAAATATCGATACACTATCAGCGAAGTGACTTAATGCGAATTTGTTTGCGTCCGGCAGGGACTGGCTATGACAGACAATTCTATAGATACCGCAGCCCAACGGCAAATCGGCGTATGTTTTGTGTCTCTCGACGTATATCCGCTGTTTAATCCTCGCAGAAGCGGCGTGCAGGGCGGCTCCGAAGTTGACTTTTATATGCTTGCCACGGAACTGGCGAAAGACCAACGGTTCCGCGTCAGTGTCATCACGGGCGATTTCGGCCAGCCCGAAGTTGAAATCGTTGACAATATCACCATTTACAAGGCGGCCGGTATTCAAAATAAACCCTTACGAGGAATGACGGCTTTGTGGAAATCAATGCGGCTGGCAAACGCCAACATCTATCTCAAAAAGGGCGCTTCTCTAACTACGGGCCTTATAGCAATGTTCTGCCGGCTCAACCACAAGACCTTTTTCCTGAGAACCGGCCACGACTTCGAATGCGACGGCTCATATCTGCGAAAGTATCCGTTGAGAGGAAAAATTTATTTGTGGGCGCTCAGACAGGCAAAACGTGTCTTCGTCCAGAATGCCGACGAAATCTCCAATTTGAAGCGGACTACCGGGGTAACTGCAATTGCAATACCCAACGGACATCGCATTACCGAATTTCAGGATATCACGCGATATTTCATTCTGTGGGTCGGCCGCAGTGTTGAGTTCAAACAACCCCGTCTTTTTATACGGCTCGCCCAAGAAGTCCCCTCCGAGCAATTCGTTATGATTTGTCAGCGAACGAAAGGCAACCACCATTATGACCAGTTGGTTCGTATGGCTGCCGACACCACCAACCTCAGATTCATAAAATACGTGCCGTTCAACGAAATTGACCATTATTTCCAGCAGGCAAAAATCCTTGTGAATACCAGCAGCGCCGAGGGGTTCCCCAATACCTTCATTCAGGCAGGTAAATGCTGCACTGCCATATTGTCGCTGAAAGTCAACCCCGACGGTTTTTTAGACAGATTTAATTGTGGGCTCTGCGCCAACGGCAACTGGAATAAACTGGTCGAATCGATAAAGACCCTGTCGGAACAATCCGACCGTTATCTTGAAATAGGCAAAAACGCAAGAAAATACGTAGAAGAAACTCACAACATTAGTAAAATAATCGAGCAGTATAAAAAATATCTTATGGATGTCTTAACTAAAACTGAAAAAGACGAGATAATTTAAATGAAAGTTGAATTCAACCCGCACGACGTCATTTGGACTCCGGAGAAAGTAGGCCGTTTCTGGAACCACTTTGCATATAAAAAGACCTCCGAGCAGAATGCCTTCTCTTATCTGGTCGGTGATGCCATCATAAATATGGCATTACATCATACTAACCTGAAAGGTAATATCCTCGATTATGGCTGCGCGCATGGCTTTTTGATTGAAAAACTGCTTAGTAGAGGTTTCAACTGTGAAGGTCTTGAATTCTCGGCGGACTCGGCAAGAAAAGTAGCGGAGAAATTCAAAGATAAAACAAATTTCAGAGGTATAACACTCGCTCAAAACCTGCCTATACCGCTCGAATCCGACAAATACGATTTTGTCTTCGTCCTCGAAACGATTGAACATTTGCTGCCACAGTGGCTTGACCAAACTTTAAGTGAGCTTTGCCGTATCACAAAAAAAGGCGGAATGATTTTCGTATCTGTGCCAAACGAAGAAAACCTCGATGCCAAAAAGGTCATATGCCCGGAATGCGGTGGCATATTCCACACTATTCAACACATCAGCTCCTGGACAAAGGAGAAGCTAATCTGGCAAATGAGCAATGCCGGCTTCCGGGAGATTTTGTGCAAAACAACACGACTTCGCGAAAGAGGCAGGTTTTCATACATCAGATATATAGTCATGCTGCTTGCCCACAAGCTTACCGGCAGGAAAATGCCTCATCTAATATACATCGGGGAAAAACCGGCATAGCGCAAACAGAAGAACGCGACCCTGAATAAATTTGACAAGCAACTAAGCCGTTTTCATTCCCAACAGCTTTTTCATCTTTATCCTGTAGTAGCATTCGTAAATAATCACTGCGCACAGATAAGACAGTACCGTCCCTACGGCTGCCCCGTAAAAACCATATTTCAGCACGAGCAAAGTATTCAAAATTACCTTGATAATCATAAGAGCAACCTTTGCCATTTGTGAAAATTTATACAACTGCAGGGCATTTAACAACGGACTGTAAAAAGTAGTGTATAAAGTCATCGCACATCCGATGAGCAGAATCCTGAGAATCGATACCGACTCATGATACGAGCCGGGATAGACGACCTTGAAGAAAAAGGGGCAAAAAACAAAGACCGCCGCCAGCAAAACAATACCAAAAAGAAATATGCGAGGTCTTTTTCTGAAAAGATAATCCCGAATTTTGTCCCTGTCGTCGATGTTCTCGGATATGAAGGGCAGAAAATAGGTGTTCAAAATAAAAATCATCGCTACCAGGCCGTTGAACATCTGATACGCAAGACTGTATTGGCCGATTTCGGCCATAGGCACGTTAAAGATTTTCAGGATAGCACCGTCGGCCCAGTCAATGAAATATGTTGCCATTGCGCCCACGAACACCCATTTGGTGAAATTAAACATATTGCGAAACCGTCCAAAATCGAAACGAAACGGCAGGAGAACCGAGACATCGACGGTCCTTGCGAAAATAACAAGGATGGAGACTGCCGAAACAAAATAAGCCCCAAAAATAAACCGCAGATTGAGCTTGCCGACAAAACACAACGCCACGACGATGCCGAGGTTGATTATACCATAGACAAACTCCGCCAGTGAGCTTTTGACCCTTTGGCCGAGGGCGAGAAACAGATTGAAAACAAAATTACTTAGTGATATGCCAACAAAGCCGACCGCCATATAGATTAAATCAAGACCGGATACGTCTGCAAAATCACGAATCGGACGACTGAATATAAAGTTCAGGGCCAGAAATAAAACGATGCCCACAACAAAAAACAGGCACTGTATTGAAAAGGACTCATTGATTTTGCCGGTTTCAGCCCTTTCCTTGCTGGCGTAAACCACGAACGGGACCCGAGAAGCAGTTACAAGCATTGTTACAAAGAAGAACACTACCAGCTTTGCAAGGGAATAGGTGCCAAACATATCTTCGGAAAAAAACCTCGCGATTACCAGCGGCGTCACCAATCCGAAGGCCTTGAAAAATCCGTATTGGAAGAGGGTCTTGCCTTCTATTAGGTCCTTTTTAATGTTCCGAAGCATAAATCCTTGTCAAACTAACAACACCAAAGTTCACCAGACAGAAAATTTTTGAGCCAGAGCTGCCGCCTCGTTTTTAATCCTGGCGGCGAACGAATCGTCGATGGTGTATCGTGATTCACCGGCCGAACGGACATTTTTCAAAACGTCGCTTACCAGTTCGGCTATCCGGTCCATTTCCTCGGCGCCCATACCGTTTTTCGTGACTATGGGAGTACCGAGGCGGATACCGCTGGTTACGCCCGGCTTGTCATCATAAGGCAGCAGCATACTGTCAACAACTATGCCGCAATCTTCAAGACATTTTTGGGCGACAAGGCCCGTTAGATGCTCCGAGACATCGCAGACGTTGACAAGCATCAGGTGATCGTCTGTCCCGCCGGTCAAAACGTTGTGTCCTTTTTGCAGTAGATTGTCGGCCAGGCGTTTGGCATTCTCAACTACTTTGAATTGTCTTTCCCTGTACTGCTGCGACATCGCCTCTTTGAAGAAGACCGCCTTTGCCGCGATATTGTTAAAATACGGTGTTCCCTGAATGCCTGGAAAGGTTGTTTTCTCGATTTGCTCCCACAGAACAACGTCCTTGCCACAGGCGCGAATTTTTAGATTATAATCCTTACCTGATAGTACCAGCCCGCCTCTCGGCCCGCCGGGCTTGTAGGTGCTGGAGGTCGTAACGTGCGCACAATCAACAGGTGAAGGATGTGCGCCTGCGATTATCAGCGCCGAAATATGAGAAACGTCGGCAAGCAGCAGCGCACCGACTTCATCGGCTATCTGTCTGAACTTCGCGAAGTCGATAATTTTAGGATATGCGCTTGCGCCGCAGATAATCAGTTTCGGCCTGAACCGGCATGCCTGCTCTCGTATGCGGTCATAATCAAGGAGGAAACTGTCACGGTCAACGCAATAACTTTCAATCTCAAAAAATTTGGCGGTGACGGAATCTACCGAGCCGTGGGAAAAATGCCCGCCGTGGCTCGTCGCCATACTAAGTATCCTGTCGCCCTGTTCCAGCATCGCGGTTATGACGATTTGATTTGCGGTCGTGCCGGAGTGCGGCTGAACATTGGCGTACATAGCCCCGAATACCCGTTTGGCCCGTTCGATGGCCAGCCGCTCGATATCGTCCATTACGGCGCTCCCGCCGTGCAATCGGGCTTCAGGAAAACCTTCACTTGTCTTGTTCTGAACAACTGAGCCGAGTGCCGCCAGGACCGCCCGCGAGCACTGGTTTTCCGCCGCCAGAAGCTGTATGGTATTCTGCAGACGCTGATATTCGCCTGCTATCAGCTTGTGAATTTCCCGGTCGGACTTTATCAGCTCGGCCTGCAAATTATTATGATATGCCTCTGATGACAGCTTATCAGACATCGCCGACACCCCGGAAATCCTTTCTTTTACAGCCACGTTCCTTCCGCCGCCCTGCTATCAGCCGAAAATACGCACGATATCGTTAAACGTTACATACAGCAGAAGCGCGCCTACAAATCCCCAGCCCGCGTATGCGATAATCTCCTGCGTTCGCATACTCAGGGGCGAACCCTTGATTTTCTCGACCAGCAGCAGCAGCGTTAGCCCGCCGTCGAGAGGCGGCAGGGGCAGAAAATTAAGAACCGCTATGGAAGCGCTTATCAGGCCGAGGAAATAAACATAATAAACAAACGGCTGGTCGGCGACGATACGATAGCTGAAAGCCAGTATCCCGACCGGCCCCATCAGCTCCTTCGGGCTGACAAGTCCGCCAATCAATCGCTGCAAAGTGAGGTACGTTTGAATTATAAATGTTTTCGTCTTCTTGTAACCCATCCCCACCGCGTCTACAGGTCCCTTTGCCTTATAAACCCATTCCAACTGTCTGAACGGAATTATCTGCCTGGGCAACGCCTGAACTTCGGCAATTTTTTCATCTTCTCCCAAATCAACGACGGCGTCGCCTGCGTTTCGGCCGCTTATCCTCCAGTCAATGGTAATCCTTTGCCCTCTATGCTTCCTTAACTCCCTTGCGATGTCAAAAAAGCTCGTCACCTCAACTGTGTCCACGGCAGTTATAGTTGCGCCGCGTGGTATCGCCGGCACCTCCTGCTGCCGTGACGTCACTATCGTATCAGCGACAACCGGATGCCCAACATCGAGTAAAGGTGCTACTCCTATAATAACTTTGTTGGGGTCTTTGGATTCGGGAGGAATAACAGTCACGGTCAAAAGCGATTGTGTGCCGTTCGGCTCGCTGCGAAGAACCGTTATCGGAAGTTTTTGTCCCTGAGATTTTACGGTTTGCTCCCGCATTTCATAAAAAGTCGGATTATCAACGTTCCCGACCGCCGTAATAATATCACCCTTCCTGAGCCATTGCTTTTCATCCGCCAGGCCAAAAAATTCCATCAGCCGCTGTTTAAAACTTTTCTCGACCTCCTCTATACGTATCCGAGGCACCATTCCACAGATATTCGAAAGCTTCTCGCCGGTTTCGCCGCTCGATTTGGTCACCACCGGAAAAACCAAATCAATATGTCCCTCGATTAATTGCGTCTGTCCCGACGCATCCTTGCGTTCCGCCAGCAGTTTAACGTTCGGTTCGAACGTGCTGCCGACTATCTGCTCGAAACGCCAGTAACTATTGACATCTACGCCCTCGACCGCCTTGACACGGTCCCCCGGCATCAGCCCGGTGGTCTCTTTAAGGACATTCGCGTCCGCGGGCATAACTTTGGCAATCGTCAGAGTATATGGTCTTATTATGCCGAATTCTCTGAACTTTCCTCCCGGCATTCTCTCGGCCGTCAAATTCACGTCTTCGACAATTCCGTTATCGCGGCGAACTTTAACCGGCACCTGCTCGGCTTTGCCGGAAAGTACCCCCGCCATCATAACGTCGCTGAAATCCAGCCGGCCGTCCTTGCCCGCAATTTCGACCACCTCGTCCCCGGGCCGAATTCCCGCTTTTGCCGCCGGCGAGCCGGGCACTACGCCCCCAACAACGGGCGCAAGCAGATTTATCCCCACAAGGAAAACTATCATATACACAATCGCTGCGCTTATCACGTTGAACGTCACGCCCGCGGCAAGGACCGCCGCACGAACCAGGGCGGGCTTGTTTGCGAACGAACGAGGGTCTTTGTTTTCTTTGACAGGCCCGATATCATCCTGACCGAGCATCTTTACAAAACCGCCGAAGGGTATAAGCCCTATTCGATACTCGGTCTCGCCGGGCAGAAGCTTCCTGCCTACTGTAAAATTGAACAACCCATCCTCTTCGCCCTGATTTTGCTGTTTATCTTCACTTTCTTTTTCGTTTTTACTTTCTTCTTTCTCTTTACGGAACACCTCCGGCAGAACGCGCATCCGCCAGCCACGGTCTGCCTTTTTTATGCCTAACAAAGTGGGCGGCATAAATATCGAAAACGCCTCCACCTTTATGCCGCACAGCTTGGCAACCACAAAATGACCGAACTCGTGAACAAGCACCACCGAGCCGAAGCCAAGAAAAACAAGAAGTATATTTTTCGTGGTCTCGATATTGCGAATAACAAAGACAGTGATGACCGCAACGACAGCAATCAATAAAATCACCCGTGAGCTGCGGTTCGACGGGGTCAGCTTTTCTGACGGCTTTTCAGACATTCCAATACCTCTTTCTTTGCCCAGGCATCCGCCTCCAGCATCTCCGGGAGCGTGGCATCACTTTTACAGTCACATCTGTCAAGACAGTGCCGGACAAGCTCGACTATATTTGCAAATTTAATCCTGCCCGCGAGAAACTGCTCTACGGCTGCCTCATTGGCCGCATTGAATACGGCGGCGGCCGTGCCGCCCGTTCGAGCGACCTCAAAACCCATCTCTATCGCGGGAAAAATCTCCGTGTTCGGCTTCTCGAAGGTCAGGGCCTTTAGCCGGTCAAGCTGAAGCTGCTTTGCGCAGCCCTTCAAGCGCCGCGGATACGTTAGCGCATACTGAATCGCAAGAGTCATATCGGGACTGCCCATCTGCGCTATCACCGAACCATCGACAAACTCCACCAACGAATGAACTATCGACTCGGGATGAACGAGCACTTCAATTTTCTCCTGTCCAATATCGAAAAGCCAGTGCGCCTCGATTATCTCCAGCGCCTTGTTCATCATCGTCGCCGAATCGACGGTAATCTTCGGCCCCATCTTCCAAACGGGATGCGCCATTACCTGTTCAATCGTCGCATTTTCGATATCCTCAATGGTTGCCCCCCTGAAAGGCCCGCCGGAAGTCGTCAGGAGAATTTTAGCAACCTCCTGCCGCCTGCCCGCCTGAAGGGCCTGGAATATCGCCGAATGCTCGCTGTCAACGGGTAATAGTTCCGCGCCGTATTTTTTGGCCTCTGCGGTAATCATTTTGCCAGCTACGACAAGCGGCTCTTTATTGGCTATCGCCACCCTTTTACCTCTGCGGACCGCGGCCAGAGCCGACGATAAACCCGCAACCCCCACAATTGCCGCAACGACCGTATCAACGTCGTCAAGCTCTGCGACCTTCGTTAATCCCTCTTCGCCTGCAAAAACCTCCACGTCCAGACCTTCCGTGAGCCGGCGAAACTGCTCTAAGTAATCAGAATCGGTCACCGCCGCGAACCTCGGCCTGTATCGTCTGACTTGTTCTGCCAGCAACTTGATATTGCTGTGCCCGCTAAGCGCAACAACCTCGAATTTATCCGCCTGGGCGGATGGCTGTTCGTTGCCGTTTAGAGATGAATTCAGGCCGTCAATCACCCGAAGGGTGTTTGTCCCAATCGAACCCGTCGAACCCAATATAGCTATTCGTTTGCGCATAATAATGGCGTCTCAGAAGACACCATTATATCCGCACACCCACAAAAAACCACCCCTGGCACCAACTTCCCCTTTTCAGCCCGCTGATTATCTTCACCTGCAGAAAAACATTCTTGTCTCAGTTCAGTCCGCTACTGCTCGTTCCGCCCGGTCCTTTCACACCCCAGTAAACTTTCATTATCCCGCTGCTGCCATCCAAAATTCCCAGTATTCGGGTGTCATATTTATCGTTCAGCGGCTTTGGCTCAGAAGGTCTAATATCTGTAAATGACTCCGGGCTGAACTCAGAGTCAGGAATCGGCTCATTAATCCTGTCGTAGTAAAACCGATAAATACTGCATGTAAAACCCCCGTCGTCAATTACCTGGGCAAGCATATTCGTCTGGGCGTCAATCCATCCAACTTTGACACTGCCCCGCACACCGTCGGACTCCATACTAAAGTTCCAGAGACGAATCAAATGGCATTTACGGCTGTCCAGCAAATCCTCTCCCACATATTCAAGTTTGTTGTCTTCTATCGCCTTCGAAATCCCTATTTTGGAAAGTCCGGCAAAATCACAAATGCTCACAACTTTTTCCTGCACCTGCTCAAACGGAACGGAAGCCAGCTCCTCTTGCTTGCCCTTGTGATAGAACCAGCAGTTCTGCCCGTCGCTGCCCACCACAAAAGGGTTGCCCATTTGGCCGGTGATATCAGTAAAAAACTGCCTGTCTCCCTGCATCTTAAAAATCGCCCGTGCAGTTTTACTATCCCTGCCAAAATCCCAAACCGTCTGGATCGTTTCCGACAGCGACTTGATATTCATTCTTTTGTTTCGAATTGCTTCCAACACGTCAATCAGCTTTTGGGACTTCTTTGCATCTTTGAGCCGCTGCAAAAGTTCCGACGAAAACAATTCCTGCCCTGCCGAATATTTAAGCACAATCGGCTCCGCCTCAGTGCCCCCGGCGCTGACAAATCCGTTCAGCTCAATTTCCCCGTTCCAGTCAGGCGGCAGCACCAGTGGAACTGTGAATTCCGTTTTGTCCGCGCTATACTCTACGTTTCGACTGAGTACTCGAGGTCCACGGGGCCACGAGGATTTAGTTTCTGTTCCGGGTAGGCCCAACTTGAGACCCTGGGCAGCTATCGGCTGGTCAAAAATAATCTTTAATTCCGAAACCATCGCAATTTTCGAGCCGGAAGCAGGGCTTAAAGAAACAATCTGAGGTTTAGGTGTATCAGCGGTCGTAACCGCGCTTTTGGTGCTAAAGCCCCATTCGAACTCCCCGGCATCCATGCCATTGACATCCACAAACCCCTTTTGTCTTTCCGCACGAAATGGGGTCCATTCATTTATAGTGATACGATGCTTACGCCCGGCCTCAAGCTCCACCGGAATCACAAACTCTCGCAAGGCAGCATCATATCTAATACTCCCGATATTTTGGTATTGTCCTTCTTTCCAGCGAAAGTTTGTTTGATTCGGGTTCATCGGCCTGTCAAAGCGAATCCTAAGTTCAGTCGCCGGCTCAACCTCCGTCGCTCCATCCTCGGGCCAGACAGAAATCACACGGGGTTTATCGGCGACTCTATCCACAATGGGACTTTGCCCGGATAGCTCCCCATTAATCCTGACGTTACTTATTGAGGCGGCAATTATCGGCTCCTGCCCATCTTTGTCGTATAGATACCGGCTCTTGTCAAAAAGCCACAATCCCGGCTTATGCAGCTTGAACGTCCAGTCAAAATGCCTATCATCATTATCAATCTTGATTTTTAACGGCACATAGTGTGTCTCATCGGCCGCCGCGTAATCCGAGAAATACTCATAGAGCTTGTTGCACTCGGCCCTTACAGGAACCATCTTTTGTGCATCAATCCAAAACGTCCCCGCTTCTATTTTTCGCGAGATGTAGCCGCGCCATCCTTTTTCGATTCCGTTGCCCACGCTAACTCCCGAATCGGTCAACTTAAAATCGAGCTTTATGCTCCCATTGGCTTCTTCAATCGCAGTATATGTCGCAGCAGAGGGTTCCGTCGCCAGCTTATGAAGAATTGAATTATAAGTAATGCCCTGCCGTATGGTCCTGCCAGCCGACAAAGGTTCTGTCACTTTATACGTGTGCGGCTCATCTTGGTAAAGGGCGAAGTCGTAGGAATAGTTTCTGACCTCCGCCGGCGGTCCAATTAGCCAGTAACGATTCGCCTCAGCAATTTTTTCGATGAGATGTTCGCCCTTGCTTTGAATAGCACTTTGCTCACTCGGCGAAACCCCTTCAGTTGAGCTAAGACTATACCGAAATGAAGTCGTTATACTTCCGCCCGGCGGTATCAATTTCTCGACGTGAAGCTCAATTCGTCCGTCCTTTTCTCCTCTTTCCATATCCTTCGGCGTTGTGCTAATAAGTTCCGCACCCGCGGGCAAAAGGTATGTCTCTATCCGCTGGGTCGGCTGACCCGCGGCAGGCCAGTGCTTCATATAATATTGAAACGTATCTTTTCTGCCTGTTACCGGCTTTACAAGACCATCCATTGTCCCCTCGGTGGTATATTCAATCAGCCCGCCCGGCGGTATCGGTTTATTGAAAATGACCTCGTAACGGTATATGTCTCCATCGTGTATACTCTTGAATTTCAAGTCCCTGCCGTCTGAATCGGTCATAGCCGTAACATGAACAAAGTCAGAGTTTATAAAATTTTGAGAGGTTATTTCTTTACACTACTGTCCCGTTATAAGTCGAACAAGGACAACTGGTTATGAAACTTGTTAA